>JAHCID010000004.1:0-300000 GCA_026129405.1 bacterium | reverse complement strand
ACGCGGAGGCCCTCGCCCTCGCGGCGAACCTCGATGAGACCGCCGTGGACCGCCGCCGCGACGTCGCCGCCGCTGCCGTGCCCGCCCTGGAGCCGCGCGTTCGCGCGCAGGGCCGTGGCGAGCCAGGCGTCGCGATCGGCGTCGGGGCCGAGCGCGGCGACGGTGGCGACGAGCGTCGCCGCGCTGCGCCCGAGGCCGAGCTTGCGCGTGCCGACGAGAAAGGCCTCGGAGTCGACGGCGACGTGCAGCGGGCCGGCGCGGCCGACCGTCTGCAGCACCGCGCGCACCGCCGCCGCGTCGCCGCTCGGGCGGGCGTCGGGATCGGCCCCGTCGAGGCGATCGGTGCGCGCCTCGGCGCACGAGACGACCGTGATCCCGGCGTCGGCCGGCGCGATCGTGACCCTGGCCTCGCGGTCGACCGCGGCGACGAGCGCCGGCGCGCCGCGCAGCACCGCCCACTCGCCCGTGAGGAAGAGCTTGCCGGGCGCGGTCGCCGTCACGCTCACGCGAGCACCGTCGCGCCGGCGCCGGGCGCACACGCGAGCGTCCGCACCACGCCGGGCACCGCGGCGAGCGCCGCTTCGATCGCGGCCGCATCGGCCGCGGCGCAGAGGACCTTCACCTGCGGCCCGGCGTCGATCGTGACCCAGCCGCGCACGCCGTCCGCGCGCAGCTGCCACACGCGGTGCACGCACTCGACGGTGGCGCCGCGCCAGTAGAGGAGCGGCGGGCGCGCGGCGAGGCCGATCGCGTGCATCTTGAGCGCGCTGTGCTCGGCGAGCGCGCCGAGCGCCTCGAGATCGCGCGCGCGGATGGCGGCGCGCGCCTCGGCGAGGTCGGCCTCGGCGCCCGTCACCCAGGCGGGATAGAGCGGCGACGCCTGCGCGCGCGCCATGCCGTCGCGCGACGACACGGCCTTCGGCGCGGTCGACGTGATCGCAACGACCACGCGGACGTCCCACGCGCCGGCCGCGAGCAACGGCGCGGCGACGGAGTCGCGGCCGTCGTCGCGCGTGCCGCGATGCCACTCGACGAAGCCGCCGTGGATGGAGCGCGCCGCCGAGCCGGAGCCGCGCCGGGCCAGCGCCGAGAGCGCCGCCGCGTCGAGCTCGAGCCCCGCCGCGCGCGTGGCCGCGAGGGCGAGCGCCGCGAACGCCGCCGCCGACGACGCCAGCCCGGCGCCGCGCGGCACGCGGCTCCACGTCTCGAGCGTCGCGGGCTCGGTGCGGCCGCCGAGACCGCGTACGAGGTCGAGGAAGCGCGCGAGCCGCGCCGCCTCCTCGCCGGCGGCCGGCTCGCCGTCGATGACGAAGCGGTCGGCGTCGGCGGCGAACGCGACCCGGGCGTCGATCGACAGGCCGTCGAGCGTGACGGAGATGCTGCCCGTGGCGGGCAGGTTCAGCGTGGCGTCGCGCTTGCCCCAGTACTTCACCAGGGCGACGTTCACGTTCGAGCGGGCAGTGGCGGTACCGGACATCGCGGCCGGGTCGCTTCTATCGCGTTCGGCCGGGGCGTGCATCTCCGCGGCTCAGCTCGGCCCCGGCGTCCGCGGCGGCGGCTCGGTGAGATGCAACACCGCGAAGAGGCTGGATTCCCGTTGGTAGAATCCTTGCGTGTGCAGGGAGTCCCGCAGGCGCAGATAGGTGTAGTCGAGGTGGTGGCAGACCTCGTGGAGCAGCGTGCGCAGGAAGGTCCGGTAGGCCACGACCTGCCCGCGCTTCGCGGTGTACATCCAGACCGTGATGGTATCGACGCGGGTGCCCGGCACGTAGAGCCCGTGCAGCTCGCCGCGGCGGTCGTGCGGCCGCCGCGCCTCGACGCGCACGCGCAGCGTCGGCACGCCGAGCGCGACGCAGATGCCGTCGGCGATCCGCTGCGACACCGCCTGCACGTCGACCTGGTGTCCGCCCGCGAGCGCCGCAGGCAGCCGATCGACCGCGCCGCGCAGCGCCGGGCCGGGCCGCAGCGGCAGCGTCGGCACCCGGTCGCTCGCCGCGGCCACACGCTGGAGCGCCGGCGGCAGACGTCGGTACCAGGCCGGGCGCGAGCGGAGCGGCGCGGAGGCGGCAGGCATCGAGCGGCGCGCATCGTAGCCGAGGCGTCGCACGCCGCCAACCTCGGACGCGCGGTGCGCGCCGTGCTAGAGCGGCCCCATGGAGGCCGAGGCGGCGGCGACGCTCGCGACCCGGGTCGCCGAGCTCGCGCGCGCGCTCGCGTCACGCGGACCGATGCCGGCGGGTCTGCCCGGCTTCGGCCTCGAGAGCCCGAGTGGGACGCCCGCGACGCTGCTCGACCGGCTGAGCGGGCACGGCATCTTCCGCAAGTACGAGCGCGTGCTGACCCTGGCCGACGAGCTCGGCGGCGTCGGCCGCTGGCTCGCGCTGCGTCTGCGCTGCACCGCGATCGTGGTGACGGACGACCCGATGCTGGCCGCGGGCGGCGCCGTCGTCACGCGACGGGCAGGCCTGCGGCGTCCCGTGCAGCACGTCGTCGCCGCGGCGGACCGCCTGCCGATCGCGACCGCTGCGGTGACGCACGTGTGGATCGTCGAGCGCCTGCCGTGCGTCGCCGACGCCGACGCGGTGCTCGCCGAAGCGCGTCGCGCGCTGCGTCCCGGCGGCCATCTCGGCGTGCAGGATCTGGTGCGCGTCGCCGGCAGCCCGGCGCCGGCGCTGCCGGGGTGGCACTTCGCCGACGTCGCCGCGCGGCTCGCGGCCCTGCGGCGTGCGGGCTTCGTCGACGTCGACGTGCACCACCGCGGCGCGGCGGCGCTCGAGACGCCGGCGCAGGTGACCGCCGCGCGGGCGCAGCTCCATGCACGGCTCGGCGCCACGCCCGCCGGTGCAGCCGTGGTCGCCGAGCGCGCGACGCTCGCGGCCGCCATTGCCGAGGGCGCGCTCGACGTCGTCCAGCTCGTCGCGCGCAACCCCTGAGCGGCGTCAGACGCGCGGCGCCGCGGGTCCGCGCCGGCGCGCGCCGGCTTGCCACGCGGCCGCCGGCCCGCCTTCGGCCGCCCGGCGGGGCGCACGCGGAGGCGAGCGGCCAGCGTCGACGCGCCGCCGAGGAGATCCGCGAGCGTCACGCGGTCGAGAACGTCGAGGAACGCCGCCTGTGCCTGCTGCAGCGTGCGCTCGAGGCGACAGGCGCCGGTCAGGGGACAGGTGCTGGTGGCCCGGTCGAAGCACTCGAGCAGGTCGAACGTGTTCTCGGTGAAGCGCACCACCGCACCGACGGTCGTGACCGACGGCGGGCCTGCGAGCTCGAGCCCCCCGGTGCGTCCGCGGTGGGCACGCACGAAGCCGCCACGCACCAGCGCCTTCCCTACCTTGGCCACATGGTGTGCCGACACGCCGTAGGCGGAGGCGATCTCCGGCACGGAGACCGCACGCCCCGGATGCAGGCCCAGGTACATCAGCGTGCGCAGGGCGTAGTCCGTGTAGCTCGTCAGCTGCACGCCGGCATCGTAGGCACCCGGGTGACCGCCGACAACATCGCGCGGCTTGCACTCGGCGGCGCACGACGACAAAACAGGCACAACAAATACCTGTATCAAGGAGACCCCATGGCCCTGAACGCCGCGCTGCTGCAGTCGAGCCTCGAGCTGGTCGTGTCGCGCCGACCCGAGATTACGCCGCGCTTCTACGAGATCCTCTTCACGCGCCATCCCGAGGCGCGCGCCCTCTTCGGGCGCAACAGCGCCGACGCACAGGCGCAGATGCTGCAGGACGCCATCGTCGCCGTCATCGACCACGTCGAGGACGCCGCGTGGCTCACGTCGACGCTCGGGGCCATGGGCCGCAAGCACGTCGAGTATGGTGTCACGAACGACATGTACCCGTGGGTCGGCGACGCCCTCGTCGCCACCCTGGCCGAGATCGCCGGGACCGACTGGACGCCGGCGATGCAGGCGGCATGGACGGAGGCGTTCGTAGCCATCCAGGCGCTGATGCTGGCCGGCGCGCGCGAGATCGACGCCGCCGGGTGACGAGGCGCGGCGGGGCACGGCTCAAGTCGCCCGGCAAGCGTGCCGACGCTCTCCGAGACAGCGCCATGCCGTGCACCCGCCGCCAGCTCGTCCATCTCCTGGGCCTCGCCGCGCTGAGCGCTCCGGGGTTCGTCACCGGCCGCAGCGCGCGCGCCGACGAGATCTGCCGCAACAAGGGTGTGGAAGCCGCCAGCCTCTGGCGCCGGCTCACGGAGGGCAACCGGCGCTTCGTCGCCGGCACGCCGGCCGAGCACGACCTGGTGCGCGCTCGTCGGGAGCTGCTCGGCACGCCGGCGGCACCGATCGTCGTGCTCGGCTGCTCCGACGACCGGATCGCGCCGGAGACCGTGTTCGATACCGGGCTCGGCGAGCTGTTCGTCGTCCGTACGGCGGGCAACGTCGTCGACCCGGTCGGCCTCGGCAGCATCGAGTATGCGGTGCGGCGCCTGGGCGCGCGGCTCCTCGTCGTGCTGGGGCACGACCGCTGCGGCGCGGTGGAGGCCGCGATGACCGGCGAGCTGACCGCATCCCCGGCCCTCGAGGCGATCATGCGGCGCATCGCGCCGGCCCTCGAGGGAGTGCGCAGCGCCGCCGACGGCAGCGGCGACGCGAGGCCCGCGATCGTCGCCAACGTACGCCAGAGCGCACGCGACCTCGTGACCTACAGCCGGCTCGTCGGCGACGCCGTCGCGACCGGGAAGCTCGTCGTGGTGCAGGCGTTCTACCGGCTCGAGACGGGCACGGTCGACCGACTCGTCTGAGACGACGCCCTTCGCGCCACCGGGCCGCCCGCGGCGCGCCGCTCAGGCCGGCGCCTCGCGGCTGGCCTCGCCGTCGCGCGGCGGCGAGTGGTCGCGTCCATCCCGGGCCAGCCGACCATCGTGTCTACGCCGAGCGGCTGGGCGGCCTCCTGCACGTCGCACCCGCGAGCGACGCGGAGGTCGGCGCTCAGTCGAACTCGTAGTCGATGTCTTCCTCGACGACCTGCATGCCGGACAGCACGGCCGACGGCAGGCCCTCGACGAAGCGCGACGGCTTCCCCAGCACCATCCCGGTCGCGCGGTCGTACACGTCGATCGGGTAGCTGAGATACAGCCACTCCTTCGCCCGCGTCACCGACACGTAGAGGAGACGCCGCTCCTCCTCGACCTCGGACGGGTCGCGCAGGTTGTGGAACGAGGGGAAGCGGCCGTCGACGAGGCCGATCACGAACACCACCCGCCACTCGAGGCCCTTGGCCGAGTGGATCGTGGAGAGCGTCAGGTGGCCCTCTTCGACCGCGACCGCGAGCGTGTCGCCGACGCTGTCGGTGGGCGGGTCGAGCGCCATGTCCGTCAGCAGGCCGCCGAGCGCGCGGTAGCGTGCCGCGATGGTGCAGAAGTGCTCGAGGTCCTTCTCGCGCTTCGGGTAGTCGTCGGGGTGCAGGTGGCGCAGCATCGGCGTGTAGAAGCCGACCACGCGGCCGACCTGGTCGTCCGGCGTCAGCTCGGGCGCGCCGATCTCGGTGAGGAGGTCGGCGAGGCGCAGCAGCTCCTTCGTGAAGGCCGCGCGACGCGGGTACTCGCGCAGCAGCTGCGCCGCGGCGAGGACGTCGGGCGCGCCCTGGACGTGGCGGAACACGTCGTCGGCCGTCTTCGGGCCGAGCCCGTCGAGCAGGAGCAGGATGCGGTGCCACGACACCGCGTCGCGCGGGTTGGCGACGACGCGGAGATGCGCGAGCACGTCCTTCACGTGCGCCGTCTCGATGAACTTGAAGCCGCCGCGCTTCACGAACGGGATGTCGCAGCGCTGGAGCTCGAGCTCCAGGTCGAACGAGTGGTAGCTCGAGCGGAACAGCACCGCCATCTCGTCGAGTGAGACGCCCTCCTCGCGCAGCTCGAGGACGCGCTGGGCGACGAAGCGCGACTGCGCCCGGTCGTCGGAGCAACGGACGAGGAGCGGCTTCTGCCCGCCGCCGCGGCGGGCACGCAGCACCTTCGTGTGCTTCTCGGCGGCGCGGTCGATCACCGCGTTGGCGAGCCCGAGAATCGGCGCCGTCGAGCGGTAGTTCTCCTCGAGCGTGATGAGCCGCGCGCCCGTGAAGAGCTCGCGGAAGTCCATGATGTTGCGGAAATCGGCGCCGCGGAACGAGTAGATGCTCTGGCTGTCGTCGCCGACGGCCATGACGTTGTCGTGGGTGACGGCGAGCCCGCGCACGATCTCGGCCTGGAGGCGGTTCGTGTCCTGGTACTCGTCGACCATGACGTAGCGGAACGTGCGCGAGAGCTGCTCGGCCGCCTCGGGCACGTCGCGCACGAGGTCGCGCAGGAGGACCAGCAGGTCGTCGTAGTCGACCAGGCTGCGCTCGCGCTTGTACGTGCGGTACTGGTGGCCCAGGCGGATCAGCTCCTCCTGGTGATCGGCGAGATGGCCGTAGTCGTCCTCGAGCAGCTGCTCGACGGTGACGCTGCGGTTCACCGCCATGCTGAAGACTTCGAGGATGGCGTTCTTGCGCGGGAAGCGGCGGTCTTTCCGGTCGAGGCCGGCGCGGCTGCGCAGCAGGTTGACGACGTCCTCGGCGTCGGCGCGGTCGAGGATCGTGAAGCCCGGATCGAGGCCGACGCCACGGCCGTGGCGGCGCAGGATCGTGTTCGCGAAGGAGTGGAACGTCCCGCCGGCGACGCGATCACAGCTGCCGCCCACGAGCGTCGCGGCGCGCGTCAGCATCTCCTCCGCCGCCTTGCGCGTGAACGTCAGCAGCAGGATCTGCGCCGGCGGCACCCCCGACTCGACGAGCCGCGCCACCCGATAGGTCAGCGTACGCGTCTTGCCGCTGCCCGCGCCGGCGATGACGAGGATGGGGCCCTCGAGCGACGTCGCCGCGTCGAGCTGCGCCGCGTTGAGCTCGCCGGCGTAGTCGATGCGGAAGCGCGGCGCGGGGCGCGCATCCGGTCGCGCGCGGAGGGTGTAGGTCTCCATGGACGGACTCGAGGCGGACGAACGGTTCTACCGGGATCGTCCCGGGGCGTCGAGTGACGCCGCCGCGTCGGCTACACAGGACGACGTGGACGACGCGTGCCTCGATCTCCGCACCTGGCGCTGCCCGCTCTCGTGGGCGAAGGCGCGCGTGTGGCTCGAGACCCGGCGGCGCGGCGAGGAGGTCGTGATCCTGCTCGGCGACGCGAAGAGCGCGCACGACCTGCCGCGGGCGGCCGAGGCGCACGGGCACCACGTGATCGGCGTCGTCCGCGACGGGGGCGGCTTCCGGGTCGTCATCGAGGTCTGATCGCGGAGGTCTCCTCGCGGAGGTTTGACATGTCCCGGGGTCATGGGCTTTTGTCGAAGTCCATGCCGGCCCGCGCGATCGGCTCCGCGACCGTCAGCTTCGGTCTGGTGTCGATACCCGTCCGTCTCTATGTCGCGACGCACTCGGAAACGCCGTCGTTCAATCTGATCCACGGCGAGTGCCGGTCGCGCATCAAGCAGCAGATCTGGTGCCCGCGCTGTGAGCGCGTCGTCGAGCGCCGCGAGCTGGTGAAGGGACGGGAGGTCCAGAAGGACCAGTACGTCCTCTTCACCGACGAGGAGCTGAAGCGGCTCGAAGCCGCCGCCAGCCAGGCGCTCGACATCCAGGAGTTCGTGCCGCTCGCCGAGGTCGACCCGGTCTACTTCGAGAACACCAACTACCTCGGCCCGGACAAGGGCGGCGAGAAGGCATACCAGCTCCTCGCCCAGGCGATGCGCGAGACCGGCATGGTGGCGCTCGCACAGCACGTCACGCGCGGCAAGGAGCACCTCGTGCTCATTCGCCCGCTGGGCGACGGCCTGGCGCTGCACACCCTCTACTACGCCGACGAGGTCCGCCCGTTCACCGACGTCGACAAGGGCGCGCCCGCGGCGGTGAAGCCGGCCGAGGTGTCGCTCGCCCGCCAGCTGGTCGAGCAGCTGGCCGCCGAGCACTTCGCGCCCGAGCAGTACCGCGATCACTGGCGCGACCGGCTCGAGGAGATCACGCGCCAGAAGGTCGAGGGCCAGGAGATCACGGTTCCCGAGGAGCCGGCGGAGCGCGGCCAGGTGATCGACCTCATGGAGGCGCTGAAGCAGAGTCTGGCGCGCGAGAGCGCGCCGGTGCGCTCGCCGGCCCGCGTGGCCGCGAAGCACCGCGCCGCCTCCCAAAAGCCGCGCCGCGCGGCCAACGACAAGAAGCAGTAGGTGGCGGCCCAACGGCGGAACGGCGCCGCGCCGGCCCACTTCGACACGGCGCAGGCCGCGCGGATCGTCGGGCTGCCGCCGGGACGCCTCCGCCGCTGCGTTCGTGCCGGGCTGCTCGCCCCCGAGCGCGACCCCCGCGGGCGCCTGCGCTTCGATTTCCTCGATCTGCTCCTCCTGCGCACGACGCGCGTCCTCCTCGAGCAGCGCGTCCCGATGCGAACCATCGGCCGGGTCCTGCGCTCGCTGCGCCGCCAGCTCGGCGACCGGCCGCTCACGCGGCTCAGCGTCCAGACCGACGGGGGCGGCGTGGTGGCGTTCGACGGTGCGACGCGTTGGCGTCCCGAGTCGGGCCAGCTGCTGCTCGACTTCACGCCGTCGCGCGAGCCCCGCAAGCGCGGCGACGCGGTCGTGCGGCTGCGCGGCGGGCGCAACGCCAAGCTGCCGCAGCTCACGTCCGAGCAGTGGTGCGACCTCGCGATGGAGATCGAGGAGGGCTCGCCGCTCGAAGCTCGCGCCGCCTACCACCACGCGCTCGATCTCGATCCCGCGAACGTGGTCGCGCGCATCAATCTCGGGCGCCTGCTGCACGCCGACGCGAACCTCGTCGGCGCCGAGGCCCACTTCCGCGACGCCGTCCGCCACGATCCGACCTGCGCGCTCGGCTGGTACAACCTCGGCGTCGTGCTCGAGGACGCGCACCGGCCCGACGAAGCGCGCGGCTGCTACGAAGAGGCCGTCGCCGCAGACCCCGAGCTCGCCGACGCCCACTGGAACCTCAGCCTCCTCTACGAGCGTGGGGACCGCCACCAGGACGCCATCCGACACCTGGCGATCTACCGGCGGCTCACCCGCGACGAGCGCGGCTGACGTGGCGCGCGCGGTCGCTCCGCGTCTCCTCGTCGGAACGTCGGGCTTCAGCTACGCACCCTGGCGCGGGAGCTTCTACCCCGCCGACCTGCCCGCGGACGCGATGCTGGCGCACTACGCGACGGTGTTCCGTGCGGTGGAGATTAACCACAGCTTCTACCGCATGCCCGCGCCGGCCATGCTCGAGAAGTGGACGCAGCAGACGCCGGCGCGGTTCCGCTTCGCCCTGAAGGCCCCGCAGCGGATCACGCACCACCTGCGTCTCAAGGACGCCGGCGACGCCACGCGCGAGTTCGTCCGTCGCGTGGGCACGCTCGGCGACAAGCTGGGTCCGCTCCTCTTCCAGCTGCCGCCGCACCTGCGCGCGGACCCGGAACGGCTCGCGAGCTTCCTCGCCGCCTTGCCGTCCGGCTGCGAGGTCGCGATGGAGTTCCGGCACGCGTCCTGGTTCGACGAGGAGATCTACGCGCTGCTGGCGCGCCATCGGGTCGCGCTCTGCATCGCCGACACGGACGAGTCGACGACCCCGATCGTCTCCACCGCCGCGTTCGGCTACGTGCGCCTGCGACGCGACGACTACACCGACGCCGCCCTCGCCGCCTGGGCCGAGCGCCTGCGCGCCGTGCCGCGTTGGAAGCGCGTCTACGTCTTCCTGAAGCACGACGAGGCGGGACGCGCCCCGGAGCTGGCGAACGCCTTCCTCGCGACGCTCGGCTGACGCGGGTCAGGTCCGGGTGCGCGCGAGCATCGTGCGCGCGGCCCCCTGGTGGAAGGCGAGCGCGGCGTCGGGATAGCGGTGCTCGGGGCCGAGCACGCACGCGAGGCGGGCGTGACATCCCGCGTCGCAGCGTCCCGGGGCCGCGGCGCGGTAGGAGACGCACGCGGGCACGTCCCACCCGGCGTCGCGGACGGCGCCGCCCGGGCAGGCGGCGATGCAGGCGCGGCTGGTGCACGACGGACACGGATCGAAGCCGTCGGCCGGCCGCGGCAGCGCGACCTCGTCGCGCACGAGCAACGCCGCGCGCAGCGCCATCCAGGGCCCGTAGACGGGATGCACGAGCAGCCCGAGGAGACTCGGGCTGCCGAGGCCTGCGCACGCCGCCAGCGTGCGGAAGTCGGTAGGCACCGGATCGAAGGGATAGACGATGCCGACGAGACCGGCGACGTCGGCGGCGATGGTCTCGACGAGGCGGCGCGTGAACGCGTCGAGCGGATGTGCCACGGGAACGTCGTCGCGCGGCCGCGAGCGCGCGAACGCGGTCCAGAACGCCCCACCGCCGTTGCCGACGACGACCGCGGTGCGCGCGTCGGGCAGGCGCGGCGCGAGCGCGGTGCGCGCGCCGGCGCGTGCATCGTAGGCGGCGACGGACGTCGCGCCGACGAGATTCAACCCGTGCGACGCGAGCCGCGCGAGGAGCGCGTCATCGAGGGTCCGCATTGCTTGACAAGCTGCGCAGGCCCAGCCTACCTAAGCCGGTCAGCCCCCACCACCCTTGAGAGGAGGAGTTTCATCCATGACCCCGCAGGACATTTTCGACGCGATGCCCGGCCAGCTCGACGCCAATGCGGCGAAGGGCGTGAACGCGACCATCCAGTTCAACCTGAGCGGTGACAATGGTGGCCAGTGGTACGTCACCATCAAGGACGGCGCCGCCGAGGTGCAGAAGGGCACTGCGCCCTCCGCGAACATGACGATGTCGATGGCCGCCCAGGACTACGTCGACATGACGACGGGCAAGCTGAACGGCCAGATGGCGTTCATGAGCGGCAAGCTCAAGATCTCGGGCGACATGGGTCTCGCAATGAAGATGCAGACCCTGTTCAAGCGCCCCGCCTGAACGGCGTCCGAGGTTCCTGAAGTGACGAGCCGGGCCGCCCTCACGGGTCGCCCGGCTCTTCCGTTTTCGGGGTGCGGCGTCAGCGGCGCGTGCGCGTGAGCAGCGTCGCCATCCCGAGCAGCAGGCCGCCCCAGACGAGACCGATCAGCGCCCCGCCGACGGCGGCCGCGAGCAGCGCCCAGTGGCGCGCCGACGCCGCCCAGTACTCGGCCTGGAAGAGAGCGTGCGTCGGGTGGCGCTCGTACGCGGCCGCGACCTCCGCATAGTGGGCGTCGCCGAGGAAGAGCGCGCCCGCGACGCCGCCGCCGGCCACGCCGGCCACCAGCACCAGGACGCCGAGAAGCCGCAGCGCCCCGCTCATGCGCGTCGCTCCGCGGCTTCGGCAACGCCCGGCAGCCGCCGTCGGAGCACCGCCACGTGCTGGCGGCGCTTCGGGTCGTAGCCACGCCACTTCGCCGCGGGGACGTCGTCGGGGGAGACCGCAGCGAAGCCCATCCGTTCGAAGAACTCGCGCGCCCGCGCGTCGACGGTGACCGCGAAGACGGCCCCGAGCCCCTGTGCCTCGGCGTCCTGGAGCATGCGCGCGACCAGGCGATCGCCGAGCCCCTCCCCCTTGAAGCGCGTGATCGTGTAGAGGCCGGCGATCTCGCCCATGCGCTCGTCCTGGTACGGCGCGGTGAGGAGCCCTGCGACGCCGGCGAGGTGACGCCCGCAGACGGTGACGCCGTAGCCGCACGCCAGGAGCTGCCCGATCTCCGCCGGCGTGCGCGCCTTCAGCACGCCGGCGAGCTGCCCGCGCTCGAGCAGGCGCTCGGCCTGGGCGAAGTCGTCGAGACCGAGCGGGCCGACGCGCGTGTAGTCGCCCTCGGTGAACAGCGTCCCCGAACCCGCGTACGTGAACAGCTCCTCGCTGATGCCGTCCGGCGAGCACAGGTTCACCTGCTCGATGCCGCGATCGAGCGCCTCGCGCACCGAGACGAGGAGCGCGCGCCGATCACCGAGGCCCGTCCACTCGGCCTCGGCCTCGCCCTGCCGCACCAGCGTCTCGAGCTGGTTCTCGTCGACGAACGACAGGCGGCTGCTCCCCGCGAGCAGTCCGCCGCCGGGATCGGTGAGCACGACCTTCGACAGCCGCAGCGCGGCCGCGAGCTCGAGCGGCTGGCGCGGAAACGCCGCCGGTCCGCCGACGGCGAGCACGCACAGCCGCGACGCGCGCAGCCGCGTCCAGAGCGCGCTACGCAGGTCCTGCTCGCCGCCCGGCGAGGCGAGGTCGGCGACGCGCAGCCGCAGCACGCTCGACGGGCGCCGCCGCACCTTCTTCTTTCGCGCCTTCCAGCGCCGCACCTTCGCGGGCGCCCGGCCGAGCGCGGCGAGGAGACGGCGCTCGGCCGCCGGCACCACGGCCGGCCACCACACGACGACGCGCGTGTCGTTCTGCACCAGCGTCGATACGGCGGCGGTGAGCGAGCGCAGCGGCGCGTGCGCGACCACCACCGACGGCGCGATGGCGATGAGCACGGCGCGACCGCGGAACTCCTCGAGATAGAACTCCCGCTCGCCGAATGGCTCCACGCGCCGCTTCGCCCGCGAGGCCTTGGCCATCGTGCGCGCCCTGATAGCACAGCCGGACCGACCGGCAACCGTTTGCCCGGACTCGGCCGCCCGGCTACTCGGACGCGTGCCGCACGCCCCGGAACGCCGTCCCCGTCTCCGCGCCGCGCTCCGGCGCACCACGCCCACGCCCGCGCTCGCCTGGCTGCTGCTCCTGCTCGGCAGCGTGCCCGCATGGGCGACACCGGGCGCCGTGGCGACGGAGCACCAGCTGGCGGCCGACGCAGGAGCCGAGCTGCTGCGCGGCGGCGGCAACGCCGTCGACGCCGCGATCGCCGCCGCCGCCGCGATCTGCGTCGTCCACGCCCAGTCGTGCGGCATCGGCGGCGGCGGCTTCGCCCTCGTCCGGCGCGCCGACGGCCGTGTCGACGCGCTCGATTTCCGCGAGACCGCGCCTGCCGCTGCCACGCCCGAGCGCTTCTTCGAGGACGGCACGCCGGCGCCCGAGCGGCTGCGCCGCGGCGGGCTCGCGGTCGCGGTGCCAGGCGAGGTCGCCGGCTGGGTGACGCTGCACGCGCGCCACGGCCAGGCGCCGCTCGCGGCGGTCCTGGCTCCCGCGATCCGCCTCGCCCGCGACGGCGTCCCGCTCGCCGACGCGCCGACGCTGCGCAGCGCGATCGAGCGCACGGCCGAGCTGTTGCGCGCCGACCCGGACCTGCGCGCGATCTTCCTCGGCCCGGGCGGCGCCCTGCCCGCGCCCGACGCGCGCATCGTGCAGGCCGACCTCGCGCGCACGCTCGAAGCCGTGGTCGCGCACGGCCGCGCGGCGTTCTATGCGGGCGACGTCGCCGCGAGGATCGCCGCCGCCGTCGCCGCCCGCGGCGGCGTGCTGACGACCGACGACCTCGCCGCCTACCGCCCGCAGTGGCGCACCGCCCTGCGCGACACGTACCGGGGCCACGACGTGTGGACGTTCCCCCCCCCCGGCTCCGGCGGCATCGTGCTCGAGGTCCTCGGCATCCTCGGCGCCGACCAGCCCACCCGCGCCGACGCGCTGACGGCACCGTGGCTCCACCTCCTGGCGGGCGCGCTCGCCCAGGGTTTCACCGACCGCGCCCGCTGGTACGGCGACCCGGGCTTCACCGACGTCCCGGTGGCGCACCTGCTCGCGCCTGCCCGGCTCGCCGACATCCGCCGCGCGCTCGCCTCGCCGACACGGGTCACGCCGCAGGTCGACCCGCCGCGCGACGCGGGCACCGCCAACGTCTCGGTCGTCACCGGCGACGGCGTCGCGGTCGCGCTCACGACCACGATCAACACCTCGTTCGGCGCGGGCATCGCCGTGCCCGGCACCGGCATCGTCCTCAACAACGAGATGGACGACTTCGCGGTCGCCCCCGGGGTGCCGAACGTCTACGGCCTGCTCGGCTCGGAGGCGAACGCGGTCCGCCCGGGCAAACGCCCGCAGTCGAGCATGTCGCCGACCATCGTGGTCGCGGGCGACCGTCCGGCGCTGGTCGTCGGCGGCTCGGGCGGCCCGCTCATCATCTCCGGGACCACCGAGGTGCTGCTGAACGCGATCGCGCTCGGCATGGACGTGCCCGCGGCCGTCGCCGCGCCGCGCATCCACGACCAGGGCGTGCCCCCGGCGATCGTCGTCGAGCCCGGCGTCCCGGCGGCCACCCGCGAGGCGCTGGCGCGCTACGGGCACCCGATCAAGGAGCTCCGCGCGCTGGGCGCGGTGTCGGCGGTGGCGATGCTCGCGGACGGCGGCTTCGCGGCGGCCGGGGATCCGCGCAAGGACGGCGGGCAGGCGATCGTGCCGCGTTGAGCCGCCCCGCCCGCCTCAAAACACGTCGCCGAGGCGGATCGTCTGCTCGCGCGCCGCACCCACCGACACGAGGGTGATCGGCGCCTCGACCAGGGCCGACAAGCGGTCGATGTAGCGCCGCGCCGCCGCCGGCAGCTCGTCGAGCGAGCGGGCGCTGCCGATGTCGTCCTTCCAGCCGGGGAGCTCCTCGTAGATCGGCTTGATGCGCTCCCAGGCGCCCTGGGTCGCGGGCGGGAGGTCGTGGCGCTTGCCGTCGATCTCGTAGGCGACGCAGACGCGGATCGGATCGATGCCGGTCAGCACGTCGAGCTTGGTGAGCGCGATGGCGTCGAGCCCACAGAGGGCGCCGGCAAGGCGAACGACGACGGCGTCGAACCAGCCGCAGCGGCGCGGGCGGCCCGTCGTCGAGCCGTACTCGTCGCCGTCGGCGCGCAGGCGTTCGCCCAGCGCATCGGTGAGCTCGGTGGGGAACGGACCGCCGCCGACGCGGGTGGTGTAGGCCTTGGCGATGCCGACGACGCGGCCGATGAGCTTCGGCGGCAAGCCGGCGCCCGCGGCGGCGCCGCCGGGGACGGCGTTGGACGACGTGACGAACGGGTACGTGCCGTGGTCGACGTCGAGCATGATGCCCTGCGCGCCTTCGAGCAGCACGCGCACGCCACGGGCGGCGGCGGCGCGCACCTCGGCGCCGGTGTCGGCGACGAACGGCGCGAGCCGGTCGCGATGCTGGCGGCACTCCTCGTGGATGGCGGCGAAGTCGAGCGGCGACTCGCCGAGCATCGCCTCGAGGTAGGCGTTCTTCTCGCGCAGATTGCGCGCGAGCAGCGCCTCGAAGCTGTGATCGTCGAACAGATCGCCGACGCGGATGCCCGTCCGCGCCATCTTGTCCTCGTACGCCGGGCCGATGCCGCGGCCGGTGGTACCGATGGCGCCGGAGCCGCGCAGCCGCTCGCGCGCTTTGTCGATGGCGCGATGGTACGGCATGATCACGTGGGCCTGCTCGCTGATGCGCAGCCAACGGTCTTCCGTGAGGTAGCCGCGCGCGCGGAGCGCGTCGATCTCGCCGACGAGGATGCGCGGGTCGAGCACCATGCCGGCGCCGAGCACGCAGATCTTGCCGTGGTGCAGGACGCCCGACGGGATCAGGTTGAGGATCGTCTTCTGGCCGCCCACGACCAGCGTGTGTCCGGCGTTGTTGCCGCCGTGAAACCGTACGACCATGTCGGCGCGTGCCGCGAGCAGGTCGACGACCTTGCCCTTGCCCTCGTCACCCCACTGCGTGCCGATGATGGCCGTCGCCGACATCAGAGCCTCAGCAGCTCCGCGGAGACGATGTTCGGCGCGCTCCGCAGCCGATCGAGGACGTCCGCGGGGACGGGATCGTCGATGTGGAAGAGCGAAAGCGCCATGCCACCGACCTTCTCGCGCCCGAGCTCGAGACCGGCGATGTTGATGTCGCTCTCGCCGAGCAGCGTGCCGACGCGGCCGACGACGCCGGGGACGTCGCGGTTGTGGAGCATCAGGATGTGGCCCTCGGGAACCGCTTCCATGCGGAAGTCGTCGATGCGCGTGAGGCGCACGGTGTCCGAGCCGAAGACGGCGCCCTGCACGCACGTCTGCGAGCCGTCCTTGTGCCTCAGGGTCACCTGCATCGCGTTGGCATAGTCGGTCGGCGTGTCGACGCGCGACGTGACGACGCGGATGCCGCGATCGCGCGCGATGCTCGGCGCGTTCACGTAGTTGACGCTGTAGTTGAGGTCGAGGTCGATCACCTTGTCGAGGAGGCCGCGCAGGACGGCGGTGGTGAGCGCCTTGCCCTCACGCTCGGCGATCTCGCCGGTGGTCTGGACGGCGACCTCCTCGGGCACCCCGCCCCGCAGCTGGGCCGCGAGCGCGCCGAGCTTCTCGGCGAGCCGCAGATACGGTCGCAGGACCTGGAGCACCTCCGGCGACAGCGACGGCGCGTTCACCGCGTTGTGGATCGTTCCCTTGGTGAGGAACTCGCCCACCTGCTGTGCGATGGCGACCGCGACGTTCACCTGCGCCTCGGCGGTGGAGGCGCCGAGGTGCGGCGTGCAGATCACGCGGTCGAGCTGGAGCAGCGGGTGGTCCTTCTTCGCCGGCTCCTTCTCGAGCACGTCGAGCGCCGCGCCCGCGACGTGGCCACTCTCGATGGCCTCGGCGAGCGCCGTCTCGTCGACGATGCCGCCCCGCGCACAGTTGACGACACGCACGCCCTTCTTCATCCGGGCCAGCACGTCCTTGCCGATGAGCCCGCGGGTTTCCGCGGTGAGCGGCACGTGGATCGAGACGAAATCGGCACGGGCCACGAGATCGTCGAAGGAGACCAGCTCGACCCGCAGGCGCGCGGCGGCTTCGGGCGTGACGAACGGATCGTGCGCGATCACCTTCATGCGCAGGCCGACGGCGCGCTCGGCGACGATCGCACCGATGTTGCCGATGCCCACGATGCCGAGGACCTTGTTGCAGACCTCCGTGCCGATCCAGCGCTCCCGCGGCCACTCGCCGGCGCGCACCGCAGCCGCGGCCTGCGGGATGTTGCGCGCGAGCGCCATCAGCATCGCGATGGTGTGCTCGGCGGTGGTGACGTTGTTCCCGCCGGGCGTGTTCATGACCACGATGCCGCGCTTCGTGGCGGCGTCGACGTCGACGTTGTCGACGCCGATGCCAGCGCGACCGATCACCTTCAGCTGCTCCGCGGCGGCGATCACCTCGGCGGTGACCTTGGTGCCGCTGCGGATCACGAGCGCGTCGACCTCGCGCACGGCCACCTTGAGGTCGGCCGGCGAGAGCCCGGGCTTCGCGATGATCTCGAGGTCGGACTGCTCCTGGAGCCGCCCGAGCCCTTCCACGCCGAGCGAGTCGCTCACCAGCACGCGGTACGCCATGGTCGGCCCCTTCAGGCGCGCGCCGGGACGTACGGAACGTCACCGAGAACGGCCCCACGCTGCGGCGTGCGGCGGAAGGTACCCGGCAGCGACCGGGCGGCCGACACGACGGGAACGACGGGAGTAGGACGCGGGGCGAGACGATATTTCTTGATCACGACGGCACCTGGACCATGCAACGTTTGGGGGTTGCGACAGGGGCCCAGGCGTTCGGCCCACTGCTCGATCAGCACTTCCTCGTGGTCGATTCCACGCGAACGCCAGTCGTGCCGTCGGATCGTTTAGCCGCCGCCTTCGCGCCCTGTCAAGGCGATGCCGGACGCCGCAGCCGGCGCCGCCCGCGGCGGGCAGCGTCGCGCCGCTCGGGTGTCAGGGCAACGCCTGCCAGGTGCCGTCCGGGGCGCGCACGACGACGAGGCGGGGCTGATACACCGTCGCGAGCGCGATCCCGGCGCACATCTGCACGTCCTCGTCCTTCACCTTCGCGAGGGCTGCGCGATCGACGTCGTAGAGCATCTCGCCCTTCGGCTGGACGACCACCGCGGGGCCTCCGGTCGTCACCACGTCGTAGGTGCCCGGCTTCGGGGGCCCGACGCGCAGACCGGCCCGATAGACCTGGTCGAGGCAGCGCGCGGCACGCAGCTGCGCAACCTGGATGTGCTCGTTGCCCTCGAGCGCCCGGTAGATGCCCGCGAAGTCCGGCGCGAACCACGCCGCGCGCTCGGCCGCCACCGCCAGGATCTTCTCCCGATCCTCGTCGGTCAGCGACGTGACCGGCGGGTAGGCGTGCCACGGCCGCTCGACGGCGAAATCGGCCTGGAACTCGCGCTTCATGGTCAGCGCACCGCTGCCCTTCTTGCGCGCGACGCCCTCGTTCGCCTGGTTCGTGGCCCGGCCGCCGCCGGGACGCTCGTCCTCGAAGACCTGGTCCGTGACCTCGGCCCAGCGCAGCTCGGCCGTGTACGGCGCGGCGGCGCTCGGCGCGAACTCCACGCGGATCGTGTTGCGGCCCTTGCGCAGCAGCTCCGCGAACGACGCGGCCGGGACCCAGACGGCCGGACCCACCTCGCGCGCATCGAACAGCACCGGCACCTCGTCCTTCACGATCGGCTGCGTCGCGACGACGATGCCGTTCAGGTAGACCGTCGCCGTGCCGGGCACCGTCTCGACGTGGTCGGCGGACGTGTCGCCCGTGTAGGGCGTGAACTTGAACTCGACGTTGATGGTCTTGGCGCGCGCGACGGCGGCCCCCGCGAGCTGCGCCGCCAGCAGCGCCAACACGATCATGATCCGCATCGTCCGCCCTCCCCGCCCGCGCTCGGGCCCGTCAATCGTTGTCCGTTGGGGTTCCGTGGGTGTCAAACGCGGCACGCGGCATGCGCCCCTGCGCGTTGACTCCGCCGAGTCGATCCACTAACCCGCGCCGGAATGTCGCCTGCACGGATGTCCGGCGTGCTGCTCTCGTCCGTCGTCCTCTGCGTGGTCGCGCTCCTCGGCCACGCCCGTGCGGGCGAGGCGCCGGCCGTGCCGCCGCCGTCGCCCTGGCGTCTCACCGTGATCCCGGACCAGTGGAAGTCCGGCATCGATCCGAGTCCCGCGCTCGACGTGCCCGTGCCGGCCACGCGCGACGAGGAGACGCAGACCGTCACCCTGAAGGAGGCGATCGGACTCGCGCTGGAGAACAACCCTCGCATCGCCGCCCGGCGACTCGAGCCCGCACGCGTGCAGACGCAGGTGCTCGAAGCGCAGTCGCAGTTCGACCCGGTGCTCGCGGGCGACCTCGCCTACGGCAAGGACATCACGCCGAACCCGAGCGCGCTCGCGCAGACCGAAACCTCGGTGATCGAGACGCGCAGCGCGAACGCCCATCTGCGCAAGATGTTCCGCACGGGCACGCGGTTCGAGCTCGACTTCCTGAACGAGCGCCTCGACAACAACGCCCAGTTCTTCGAGCTGCGCCCCCAGTACACGCCCCAGCTCGGCTTCTCGCTCGTGCAGCCGCTGCTGCGCGACTTCGGCTGGGACTTCTCCTATCTCGTCGTCCGGGTGCAGGAGCGTACCGCCGAGGCCGCCGTCTACGCCTTCCAGGCGGAGCTGGCCGACTTCGTGCGCGACGTCATCCGCGCCTACTTGAACGTCGTCGGCGCCCGCGCGAACGTGCAGGTCCGCCAGCAGGCGCTCGATCTCGCCGAGACCACCACGCGGGAGAACCGGGCGCGCGTCGACGTCGGACTGCTGCCGCCCGTCGCCATCCTCGAGGCCGAGGCCGATGCGAAGGCGCGCGAGGACGACCTCATCCGAGCGCAGAACCTGCTCGAGGTGACGCGCCAGCAGCTCGCGCAGCTGTGCTTCTATCGGCCGAACGGCACGTTCGTCCCGCGCTCGCTCGAGCCGGTCGAGTACGCCGAGCCCGAGAAGGTCCAGATCGATCTCGAGGAGACGCTCGACGCGGCGCTCGCCGACCGGCCCGAGATCGCCGCCTCGTCGCGCGGGGTCGAGGCGCGACAGTTCGCGGAGAAGATCGCCCAGAACGCCCTGCTCCCCCGCCTCGACCTCGTCGGCGGCTATGGCGTCAACGGCCTCAGCGGCGTCGGGCGGGCGCGAGCGTTCGGCAGCGGTCCCGTGCTGAGCGACAGCGACACCGGCGGCTGCACCTTCCTCGCCCCGAACGTCTACAGCTGTCCGCCGCCCGATCCGGCGTTCTCGCCGTACGCCGGCCCGCGCCGCGACGCCTACGCGCGGCTGAGCGGCGGCGACTTCCACAGCTACAGCTTCGGCCTCCAGCTCGAGGTGCCGATCGACAATGCGGCCGCCAAGAGCCAGCACACCCGCGCGCGCATCGAGACCAACCAGGCGGAGCTGAACCACCGCGAGCTGCTCTCGCAGGTGACGCTCGAGGTGCGGCAGGCCGTCGCCGACGTGCTTTCCGGGCGCCAGCGCATCGACGCGTCGCGCGTCGCCCGCGAGCTCGCCGAGGAGAACGTCCGCAACCAGCAGAAGCGGTACGAGGTCGGGATGGCGACCACGAAGGACCTCCTCGACTTCCAGCAGCGTCTCACCGAGGCGCGCGTCGCCGAGGTGCAGGCGCACCTCGACTACTCCATCTCGGTCGCCCAGTGGCGGCGCTCGCAGGGCAAGCTGCTCGACCACTACCACATCGTGGTGGCGCCGCCGTCGCGCGAGCGGGCGCCCTGGTTCGCGCTCTTCTGAGTCAGTCCGGCACGCGCGCGAGCACGAGCTGTACGCGCTCGCCGCACGCGAGCCGCAGGCGCTCGACGGCGAATCCGAGGGCCGCGAGCTCGCGCGCCGCCGGATAACGCGCGCGCGCGGCGCCGAGGCCGACCACCGCGAGCTGGGCCACGCCGACGAGCCGCCGGCCGAGGGTGCGCGGCTGGTTGTGGTCGACGAGGAGCAGCGGCGCCCCCGGCGGCAGCCGCCGGCGCACGGCGGCGAGACACGCCTGGCGTACGGCCGGATCCGCGGGCGCACCGCGGAAGCTCACGACGGCCGCGGCCGCGCCGTCCGGCGGCGCGGCCGCCCCGCACGCGCCGAGGGCGGCGATCAGCGCACGATCGTGGTCGCCCGTCACCGCGACGGTGGCCGGCGACGCGCCGAGGAGCCGCAGGCAGTCGGCCGCCAGGCGGCGCGCAGCCATCGGCGCTCAGCGCCGCGCGATCAGCGTCATGAACTCCTCGCGCGTCTTCGACGCGGTCTGGAACGCGCCGAGCATCGCGCTCGTCACCACGCTGGAGTTCTGCTTCTCGACGCCGCGCATGCGCATGCAGAGGTGCTCGGCCTCGAGCACGACGCCCACGCCGAGCGGGTCGAGGACCTCCTGGATGGTGCTGGCGACCTGCGTCGTCAGCCGCTCCTGCACCTGGAGCCGGCGCGCGAAGACCTCGACCAGGCGCGCGATCTTGCTGATGCCGACGATCTTGTTGCGCGGGATGTAGGCGACGTTCGCCTTGCCGTAGAACGGCAGGATGTGATGCTCACAGAGCGAGTAGAAGTCGATGTCGCGCACGACGATCATCTCCGAGTACTCTTCGGTGAAGAGCGCGCCGTTGATGATGCCGCGCGGATCCTGCTCGTAACCCCGGGTGAGGTGGGCGAACGCCCGCGCGACGCGCTCGGGCGTGCGCACGAGCCCCTCGCGGTCGGGCTCCGGATCGAGCACGCGCAGAAGCGCTGCGACGTGCTTCTCGATGACGGCCTGGTCGGGCATGCCCGCCCCGATACGGGATGGGGCCGGTTCCGGCAAGGCGCGGATCACGCCCCGACCAGGCCCTCCCGGCGCAGGTTCTCGAAGATGGCCCGCGTCGCCGGCGACTGGTTGAGCGTGTAGAAGTGGATGCCGGGCGCCCCGCCGCGGAGCAGCTCCGTGCATTGCCGCGTGGCCCACTCGATGCCGAGCCGGCGTGCCGCCTCGGGCTCGTCCTGGACCGCCCGCATGCGCGCCTCGAGCTCGGCGGGGATGGCGTTGCCCGAGAGCTGCGTGATGCGGCGGATCTGGGCGACGTTGGTGATCGGCATGATGCCGGGCACGAGCGGCACGCGGATGCCGGCGCGGCGCGCCCGCTCCACGAAGGCGAAGTAGTCGTGGTTGTCGTAGAAGAGCTGCGTCACGACGACGTCGAGCCCGGCATCGACCTTCTCGCGCAGGTGCTCGACGCTCAGCTCGAGGTCGCGACATTCGGGATGGCCTTCCGGATGCCCTCCGCCGAGGAGGCAGATCGGCCAGCCGCGTTCGCGCACGAAGCGCACCATGTCGACCGCGTAGCGGAAGCCGCCGGCGGGCCGGCGGAAGCTCGGATCGGGCGGCACGTCGCCGCGGATCGTGACGGCGTTCTCGATGCCGCGCGCGAGCATGAGCTCGAAGTGACGGGCGAGCTCGTCGCGCGTCGCTTCGATGGCGGTGACGTGCGCCGCCGCCTCGATGCCCAGCGCGCGCACGCGCGCCGCCAGCTCGACGGAGACCGCCCGGTCGGAGCCGCCCGTGCGCGTGATCGACACGAAGGCCGGCTCGAGGGGGCGCAGCGCCTCGATGGTCTTCATCAAGGCGACCTCGCCCTCCGGCGTCTTGGGCGGGTAGAACTCGAACGAGATGAGCGGCCGCCCGCGGCCGAAGAGGTCGACGATCTTCACGGAAGCCCCCTCGTGCGGGGTCGCGGGCGACTACTTGGAGCCCTTCTTCTCGAGCGCCTTGACCCGCTGGTACTTCCGGTAGTCGTACCCCGTGGCCATGGCCATGAGGAGGCCTTCCATCCCGCCCTCGCGCTCGCGACGCAGCACACGCAGCCGCTCGTAGAACTCGCGGAAGTCCTTGTCGAGACGCTGCTGGCCGTTGCCGTCGATGGGCTGGAGGAAGAAGTCGCGCAGGCGCGTGACCGTGAAGCGGAGCGCCGAAAGCCGCAGCTCGTTCGGGAACGCGTCCCACTCGGCCAGGGAGAGCGGCCGCAGGGACTCGTAGCCCATGATGAGCGCCTCGAATCGGCGCAGGTCGTAGGTCTCGCCGTCGAAGCAGAGCGCGTTCACCGCGGTGGCGAGGTCGAAGACGAACTTGCCCCGACACGCCGCCTCGAAGTCGATCATGGCGATCAGCTTGTCGCCCTTGAACAGGAGGTTGTCGGGAAAGAGGTCGCCGTGGATGACGCCTTTCGGAAGCTTGTTCTCCAGGTAGTGCTGGAGGTAGTCGACCTCGTCGTCGAGGGTTCGGACGATCTTCCGGAAGTACGTGGGTAGGCGGTCGCGCACCTCGGCGTAGAGATCGGAGATGCGCTCGTAGCTGAAGCGGTTGTCGATGCCCTTCTTGTAGCTCTTGCCGATGGTGTGGAGGTCGGCGAGATGGCGCCCGACGATCTCGAGGCGCGTCGGCGTGAGCCGCTGCACGGTCGCGACGTTGCCGTCGGCCCAGCGGTACACCGAGTAGCACTTGCCCCCGACCTCGCGGTACCAGCGCCCCTTCCGGTCGGCGACGGGCTGCGGGCATGGGAAGTTGTGCTTGCGCAGGAAGATCAGGAGGTCGAGCTCGCGCTTCACGTCGAGCTCGCCCTTCACCTCGTCGATCCGCAGCAGATGCTTACCGCGCGGAGTCTCGAGCAGGTAGTTGCTGTTGACCGACCCGAAGGGGATGCCGGAGAAGCCGAGGAGCTTCGCCAGTCCATAGTCCTCGATCAGGTCGTTCAGCGCGCCGCGGTCGATCACGGTGTAGACGGCCATCTCCCCCTGGCTCTCCTAACCCGTCGGATTTCCTTCTGAAAAGGCGCGCAACCGTACCGTCACCCCCGGTGGATGTCAAGGTCAAATAACGATCGTTCGCCCGAAATTTCCATTTCGTGCCGAATCGGACCGCGGCTCAGGATGACGTCGTGACCCCGATGCGGGGGCACCACCGGCTGAGCGAGCAGGCGCTGCAGCGCGGCTTGCGGGCGGCGCACACCCGGCGGCCGTGGTGGATCAGGCGATGGGCGAAGTGCGTCCACTCCCTCTTCGGGAGCAGCGCCTGCAGATCACGCTCGATCTTCACGGGGTCGTCCCGGACCGTCAGGCCGAGCCGGTTCGAAAGGCGATTCACGTGCGTATCCACGAAGATGGCCGGGTGACCGAAAGCAGTTCCGAGGACTACGTTGGCGGTCTTGCGACCGATCCCCGGCAGCGCGGTGAGCGCGGCCATGTCGTCGGGGACCTTGCCGCCGTACTCGCCGGCGACGGCGCGGGCGACGGCCTGGATCGACTTGGTCTTCTGCCGGAAGAAGCCGGCGCGGTGGATCAGCTCCTCGACCCGTGCCGGCGGCGCCGCGGCCAGGGCCTCGGGGGTCGGGTAAGCCCGGAACAGGCCCGGCGTGACCTGGTTCACCATCTTGTCGGTGCACTGCGCCGACAGGATGGTCGCCACCACGAGCTGCCACGGGCCGTCGTAGTCGAGCTCGCACCAGGCGTCGGGATAGGTCCGGGCGAGCGCGCGGGCGATGGCTCGGGCGCGGGTGGCGCGCGCCGCCGGCATCTCGTCCGAGACGTCGAGCGGCAAGCGCGTCACAGGACGCCGAGGAGCTTGTGCAGCTGCGGCAGGACGCGAACGTCGGGATGGCATCGGCTGGCGAGGGCGTGCAGGCGCTCGAGGCCTTCCGGTCGGATCTCGAGCCGGCCGTCGGGCGCGGTGATCGGGGTGAGGAAGAGCGGCACGGTCGGGTCGACGGCGGCCACGAGCCGCGCGCCGATCTCCACCTCCTCGGGCCGCGTGGTCTCGTCGACCGGCATCTTCACGTAGACGTCGCGCCCCGCCTCGGCCGCGAGGCGGAGGCAGGCATCGTGCTCGTCCCAGCGCGCACGCTCGCCGGTGTTGCTCGGGCACTTGAGGTCGAGGCTCACGATGGCGACGTGCGGCAGCACCCGGGCGAGCCGCTCCGGCAGGATGCCCGCGGTTTCGAGCAGCACCGGCAGGCCGTGCCTGCCACGGCCGAGCCACGCCGCGAGGAAGTCGGCCTGGACCAGCGGCTCGCCGCCGGTGACGGCGATCGCGTGCAGCGGCGGGGCGAGCGCGCGCAGCGCCGCGACCTCGCCCGCGAGCGCTTCGACGTCGAGCGGGTTCGCGCGCACGTGGACGCCGTCGGCGCCGAGGACGCGGCAATGGCTGGTGGGCTTGAGGCTCGCCGGCGTGTCGCACCAGCGGCAGCGGAGCGGGCAGCCGCCGAAGCGCACGAACAGCTGACGGCGCCCGGCGTGCACACCCTCGCCCTGGAACGAGACGAACAGCTCGGACACGTTGGCCGTCCCAGGGTGCATCGCGGGCGAGGCTGTACCATGCGCGTCCGGGCGCGACCACCGCCGATGCGTGCGGTCGTGGACGCCCCGAGCGACCGTCGCTATACCGGAGCCCGATGTCGCACGACGCTCCCGAGATCCCGCCCCCTGGCTCCAGCTTCCCCGACACGTGGCGACGCGTGATGACCGACCCGCGCGGCTTCTTCGCCGACATGCCGCAGGCCGGCGGCCTCGCCGAGCCGCTGACCTTCCTCGCCGCCGTGGCCGCCGTGAACGCCGCGGGCCGTTTCCTGATCTGCTGGTGCCTCGGCGGAGCGGTGTGGACGTTCATCGCCACCATCGCCCTCGGCTTCGTCGTCGCGACGCTGCTGACGCTGGTCGCGCAGCATCTGTTCGACGGGCGCGGCGGCTTCGAGCCGACGTTCCGCGCCGTCGCCTACGGCTTCGCGCCGGCCGTCTTCTTCTGGGTGCCGCGGCTCGGGATCCTCGCCGCGCTCTACGCGCTCTTCCTCCAGGTGCGCGGCACGGAGCGTGTACACACGCTCGACGCGGTCCCGGCGGTGCTGAGCGTCCTGATCGCCGCCGCAGCGACCGTGCTCGTCGCGGCCGGTCTCGGCGGCCGCGGGCTGCTCTGACGGGTCGCGCGCCGGCTCCCGCGGGCCGGCGCGGCGACGCCTCATCCGTCGCTGTCGTCCGAGTCGCCCATGCCGAGGCGACGGAAGCTGCGGTCTTCCTCGAAGCGCCGGTTCATCTTGGCCTCGCGCTCCCGCTCGGCCTGGCAGTTGATGCACAGGCGCGTGAACGGCAGGGCCTCGAGGCGGGCTTCGGAGATGTCGCTCTCGCAGTTCTCGCAGACGCCGTAGCTACCGTCTTCGATGCGGCTGAGCGCCTCGTCGATCGCCGCGACCTTCTCGCGGTCGCGGTCGCCGAGGATCAGATTGATCTCCTTGTCGCGCGCGTCGCTGGCGAGGTCGTAGGTGTCCATTCCCTCGTCCTTGCTGGCGTCGCGGATGCCGTGGAGATCGTGCTGCACGTGCCGGAGGAGATTCGTGCGCGTGGTTTCGAGGGTCTCGCGAGCTTTCTTCAGAAACGCCTTGCGCATCGTCATCCCCCTCCTCGGGGCGCCGGAATCTATGGGGAGACCCGAGGCCTGTCAACGTCGCGGGCGCATATCTCGCCCTCCAGATCGTACGTGTCCGCGCCCGTGATGCGCACACGCACGAGATCGCCGGGAGCCGCGTCCCCGCGGACGCGAATGACGCCGTCGATCTCCGGCGCCTGCGTGGTCGTTCGCCCGATTGCCGTACCGTTCGGGCCCTCGCTCTCGACGAGGACGTCGATTTCGCACCCGACCTGCGCGCGTGCCTTGCGCGCTGCGACCCCCGCCTGCGTGGCCATGACGCGCTCCCAGCGCGCCTTCTTGCGCTTCTCGGGGACCTGACCGGGGAGCGTGGCCGCGTGCGTGTTCTCCTCCTGCGAGTAGCGGAACACCCCCACCCGATCGAGCTCGGCCTCCTCGAGGAAGGCGCACAGCTCGTCGACGCAGCGCTCGGTCTCGCCCGGAAAGCCGACGATGAAGGACGAGCGCAGCGCGATTCCCGGCACCGCCTCGCGGATGCGCGCGATCAGACGCCGCAGCGCCGCCCCGCTGCGCTCCCGCCGCATCGCCCGCAGGACGTCGTCGCTGATGTGCTGGAGCGGCATGTCGAGGTAGCGGCAGATCGCAGGCTCGCGCGCCATCACCTCGAGCAGCTCGTCGGTGACCGAGGACGGATACGCGTAGAGCAGGCGCAGCCAGCGCACCGACGGAACCCGCATGGCGAGTGCGTGCAGCAGGCGCGCCAACGTCGTGCCGTCGCGGCGGTCGCGGCCGTAGGCGGTCAGGTCCTGGGCGATCAGGTTCAGCTCGAGCACGCCGTCGGCGGCCAGCGACGCGGCCTCGGCGACGACGTCCTCCATCGGCCGGCTCTCGTGCCGCCCGCGGATCTTGGGGATGATGCAGAAGCTGCAGGTGTGGTCGCAGCCCTCGGAGACCTTCAGGTACGACGTCCACCACGCCCCGGTGCGCACACGCGGGGAGACCCCGTGCAGCGGCAGCTCGTGCTGGGCCCCGCGGTAGACGACCTGTGCGTCCGCCGCTCCCTGCTCCACCGCGTCGGCGATGCGCGTGAGGTCGCCGGTACCCACGAAGGCGTCGACCTCGGGCATCTCCTGCACGAGATCGTCGGCGTAGCGCTGCGCGAGGCAGCCGGTGACGACGAGCCGCCGTCCCTCGCGCGCGGCCTTGGTACGCGCCGCCTCGAGGATGGCGTCGATCGACTCCTCCTTCGCGGGGCCGATGAAGGCGCAGGTGTTCACGACCAGCACGTCGGCGCCGTCGGGATCGGCGACGAGCTCGTGGCCGCGGCGTGCAAGGACGCCCAGCATCAGCTCGGCGTCGACCTGGTTCTTCGGGCACCCCAGGGTGAGGACGTGGACGCGACGCGGGTCGGCCATGGCTCAGTCCCGGAAGTTCACGAACTGCATCGCGATGTCGAGGTCCTGCTCGCGCAGCAGCTGGATGACGGTCTGGAGATCGTCGCGCTTCTTGCCGGTGACGCGCACCTGATCGCCCTGGATCGCCGCCTGGACCTTCAGCTTGCGCTCCTTGATGAGCTTCACGATCTCGCGCGCCTTGTCGGTGGCGATGCCCTGCTGGAGGTCGATGCGCTGCTTGGCCGTACCGGCGGGACCGGGCTCGATCGGCTTCGCGTCGAGCCCCTTCAGCGGGACGCCGCGCTTGGCGAGCTTCTCGCGCAGGACGTCGCCGAGGGCCTTCACCTTGAAGTCGTCGTCCGAGTGCACGTGGATCGTCGACTCCTCGCGCCGCACGTCGACCTTCGCCCCCTTGAAATCGAACCGCTGCCCGACCTCGCGCAGGGTCTGGTTCACGGCGTTGTCGACCTCCTGGAGGTCGAGCTTGCAGACGACGTCGAAGGAGGGCATGCGGCGCGCGGCTCAATAGGAGGGGGGCGCCACCACGTCAACCCCGTCCGGCGGGATGAAGCGGAAGAGATCGGCCGCCAGCGCGACGTTGCGCTCCTCGTCGGAGAAGAGGATGCGCGTCGTCGTGCCGACCGGGTCGGTGATGCGCGCCTCGGCGACGCTCGCATCCGACTTGCGCACTGCGAGGAAGAGCGTGCCGAGCCCCTGCTCCTGCTTGCGCGGCGTCAGGCGCAGCAGCCACTCCTTGCCCTCGTCCTTCTCGAGCTTCGCCTCGAAGTCGCGCTCGAGGCTGCCGAGGCCGGCGAGGAACGTCACCGGGGTGCTCGACTGGAACGCGCGCGTCAGCGGCGCCTTGATGACCTGCTTCAGGTCGGGCTGGTAGACCCACAGCGTGGTGCCGTCGCCGACGATCAGCTGCGGGTCGGGCGCCGCGTAGTCCCAGCGCATGCGGTTCGGCTTCTCGAAGGCGACGGTGCCCTTCGACTCGAGCGTCCCGGCAAGCGACGGCGACTCGACGACCTGCTTGAAGTCGGCCTTCATCGTCTTCGTAGCGTCGTAGCGCTGCTGCAGACGATCGAGCGCCGTGCGCAGCTCGTCCGCCCGCGCGCCCCCACTCCCGACCAGAACGAGCACGGCGGCGAGGACGGCGGCGAATGGCATCCGGCACGGCTAGCCCGCGCGGCCGGGGTGCGCAAGCGCGTCAGACGCCGAGCCGCGCCTTGCGCCGCAGGAACGGCCGCTCGATGGCGAAGTACGTGAGCATCGATCCCGCCAGCACCACGACGCTCAGGATCGCGAAGACCACGACACCCGCCCCGTTCCAGCCCTGCGGCGACGCGCCCCACCATGCCGACACAGGCCGCAGGCCGAAGTGCAGCACCGGCACGTGCCACAGGTAGATCGAGTACGAGAGGACGCCGATCCCCACCAGGATCGGGTTGCAGAGGAGCACCTTCGTCCGCAGCGGCGCGAGGAGCACGATGATGAGGACGAGCCCCCAGCCAACGGCCTCGGGGACGTGCCAGAGCATCAGCGGCGGCACGAACATGAGCTCCTTCGGCTGACGCAGCACCCAGAGCAGGAGCACCCCCTGGGCCAGCACCACGACGCCGAGCAGGGGCGTCGCTGCCGCCGCGGCGCAGCCAGGGGATGCGTGCGGCCCAGTCACGCAGCGCAGGCCCGTGCGTGCGGTACACCCAGGCGACGGCGATGCCGGCGAGGAACGTCCAGCCGCGCCCGACTACCGAGTGCGCGAGCCGGAACGCCTCCAACCCCGAGTGCGGCGGCAGCCACCCCGCCACCCATGCGCCCCACGTGGCGGCGTAGAGCGCGAGCAGCGCGACCCCGAAGCGGCTGCGCATTGCGAGCGACAGGAGCGGCAGGAGGACGTAGTACTGCGCCTCGGTCGCGAGGCTCCACACGACGTTCGTCCAGGGCGGCATCACCGGCGGTCGGGGCGTAAAGCCGTTGGCGAACACGAGGTAGACCGCGCCGCGCCACCATCCACTGCCGGTCGCGAGGACCGCGACCACGAGGAGGAAGGCGTAGAGCGGGAGGATGCGCAGCGCGCGGCGCTCGGCATAGCGCCATCGGCCGACATGCGGCCCCCCGGCAGCTTCGGCGAGAAACGGCAGCGAGAGAAGGAAGCCGCTCAGCACGAAGAACAGCGACACACCCGTGTGTCCGGAGCGGACGAACGCGACGAGCGGCGAGACCACGGCCGCGCGCGTGTCGGTGCCGGCCAGCTCGAGGGGGATCGTGAAGAAGCGGTCCGTGTGGAACGCATAGACCAGGAGCACGGCGATGCCGCGCAGCGCCTCGACCTCGGGCAGGTACGCGTTGGCACGAATGCCCGCGGGCGGCGCAGAGGCGGGCGAGACGAGGGACACGGCCGCCGCTGGCTAGCCCGCGACCGGGGCGAGGGTCAAACCGCCGCGACCCGCCGGCGACGCGGATCCGTCGCCATGCACACGAGCCCGGCGAGGCTCGCGACGCCCATCAGCACGAACATCGCCCGCCACCCGAGCACCTCGGCGACGAGGCCGCACAGCGGGGTTCCGACCACGGCGCCGAGGTCGAGCGCGGCGGTGTGGAGGCTCACGACCGTGCCCTGCAGGTGGGCCGGCGCGCGCGTGATCGCCAGCGCGTTCAGCACCGGGAAGAGCGTTCCGTGCCCTGCCCCGCAGGCGACGCCGCACAGGACGAGGAGCCCGGGTGCGGGCAGGAGCGCGAGCCCGGCGAGCCCGAGCGCGAACACGGCGAACGCCGGGATCGAGACGCGATGCGGACCGAGCACGTCGAGGATGCGCCGGCCGAACAGGCGGACGACGACGCTCGTCGCCGCATAGGCGCTGAAGAAGGCGCCGCTGCGCGCGATGCCGAGATCGCGCGTGTAGGGCGCGACGAAGAAGAACGCGGCGTTGATGGCGACGCCGAGGAGCATCGTCGCCACCAGCACGACCGGCAGCCCGGGGTGGCGTGCGGCGCGCAGGAGCGCGCCCTTCGCGCTCGGCGCCACCGCCGCGGCGGCCGAGAGGACGCGGGGCCGCTTCGGCACGAGCGGCGTCAGCAGGAGCGACAGCAGGGCGAAGCCCGAGGCGACGAGAAAGAAGGTCGCGAAGCCCGACTCGGCGATGATGGTCTCGCCGAGTACCGGCCCGAGGCCGTTCGCCGACATGCCGGCGACGCCGAACACCGCGATGCCCTCCGCACGCCGCGCCGCCGGCGTCAGATCCGCCGCGTAGGTGAAGTACGCCGCGAACAGCGCGCCCCACACGACGGCGTGCAGCGTGCACCAGAGGTAGAGCCACGGGCCCACGCGCTCGACGCCGAGGAACGGCAGGTACGAGAGCATGTTGAGCAGCCCGCCCACGAGCAGCACCGGCCGCCGCCCGACGCGGTCGAGCAGGAGCCCCACCAGCGGCCGCAGCGCGACGCTCGCCGCGGTGCCGACGCCGAGCACGAGGCCGATGGTCGCCTCGCCGCCCCCGACCTCGCGGATGAACAGCGGGACGAGGATGAACATCGCGAGGCTCATCGCCCCGGTGAAGTGGACCGCGCAGGCGACCCAGAAGTCGCGCGTGTAGAGGGGCGGCAGCGCCGCGGCAGCCGCCGGCGGCGCGTCGGGCGGCACGGCGGCGGTCGACACGGCGGCCAGTCATGACCGCGGCCGCGCGGTGGAGCAAGACGAACCGCGGGCGCCGCGCCCGCCGTCCGTCAGTCCTCGATGCGGCGAGCGATGACCTCGCGGCCCTTCGGCCCGAGGGGCGCCGAGACCACGCCTTCGCGCTCCATGCGCTCGATCATGCGGGCGGCGCGGTTGTAGCCGATGCGCAGGCGGCGCTGGAGCCAGGAGATCGACGCCTGGCGGTGCTCGGTGACCTGGTGCACCGCCTGGTCGTAGAGGGCGTCGTCGAAGTCCTCCTCCGGCGCGCCGCCCTCCTCCTCTTCCTCCTCGCCCTCGAGCAGCTCCATCTCGTAGCGCGGCTGCTCCTGGCGCTTGATGTAGTCGACGACCTTGTGGACCTCTTCGTCGGAGACGAAGGCGCCGTGCAGACGCACCATGCGCGCGGTGCCGGGCGGGATGAAGAGCATGTCGCCCTCGCCGAGGAGGCGCTCGGCACCGACGCAGTCGAGGATGGTGCGCGAGTTGGTGCCCGACGTCACCTTGAACGAGATGCGCGACGGGAAGTTCGCCTTGATGAGGCCGGTGATGACGTCGACCGACGGGCGCTGCGTGGCGAGGATCAGGTGGATGCCGGCGGCGCGCGCCTTCTGCGCCAGGCGGGTGATCGACTCCTCGATCTCGTGGCCGACCGTCAGCATGAGATCGCCCAGCTCGTCGATGATGACGACGATGCGCGGCAGGTGGCGGTGGTTCAGCGTGCCCTCGCCGCGGCCCGAGGCCTGCGGCGCCGCGGCCTCCTCCTCGTCGTCCTCTTCCTCCTCGTCGTCCGCGCCCTCGAGCTCCGGATCCTCGTCGTCGACCTCCTCCTCCTCGTCCTCCGCCTCGGCCTCGGCGGCGCGCGCGGCGGCCGCCTCCTGCTCCTGGGCGATCAGGCGGTTGTAGCTGTCGAGGTTGCGCACGCCCTTGTCGTGCAGGAGGCGGTAGCGGTCCTCCATCTCGCGCACCATGTTGTTCAGCGCGGCGGCGGACTTCTTCGGATTGGTCACGACCGGCACGAGGAGATGCGGGATGTGCTCGTAGACCGAGAGCTCCAGCATCTTCGGGTCGATCATGATCATGCGGCAGTCGCGCGGCGACGCCTTGTAGAGGATCGAGAGGATCATCGCGTTCATCGACACCGACTTGCCGGTGCCGGTGGCGCCCGCGATGAGGAGGTGCGGCATGCGCGCGAGGTCGTGCGCGTAGACGTTGCCGGTGGTGTCCTTGCCGAGGCCCAGCGTCAGCCGCGACTCCGACGAGGCGTAGGGCTCGGCCTGCATGACCTCGCGGATGAAGACGGTCTCGCGCTTCGGGTTCGAGACCTCGACGCCGACGACGGGCTTGCCCGGGATCGGCGCCAGGATGCGCACCGACGCCGCGCGCAGCGCCATGGTGAGGTCGTCGGCCAGGTTGACGATGCGCGCCACGCGCACGCCCGGCTCGGGCTCGAACTCGAAGGTGGTGATGACCGGGCCGGGCCGCACCGCGACGACCTTGCCGGCGACGCCGAAGTCGGCGAGCTTGTTCTCGAGGATGCGCGCGCTCGTGTGCAGCGCCGTCTCGTCGATCGGCGCGGTGCCCTTCTGCGGCAGGTCGAGCAGCGCCAGCGGCGGCAGGCGGTAGGTGTCGGCGGCGAACAGCTCCTCCTGCTCCTGGACGCGCTTCGCCTTCTCCTTCTTCACCGGCTTCGGCTCGGGCTCGCGGATGATCGGCGGCGGCGCGATCACGCGCCGGGGGGCGTCGTCCTCGACCACCTGCGTGAGCGGGATCGGGCCGCCCCGGCGTGCCGGGCGCGCACGTGGCTTTTCGACCAGCGCGGGCTGCGGCGCCGCCGCGCGGTACTCGCGCAGGCGCGCCAGGCCACCCGCCAGCGCTTCGCCGAGCGAGCGCCCGCCCGTGCTGGCGAGGCCCCAGAGCTTCTCGCCCATCTCGATCGCCGACATGCCGGTCGCGAGCACGAGCGCGACGACGATCAGCACGACGAGCACGAGCCCGGCGCCCGGCAGGCCGACCAGGTCGCGCAGCGCAGTGCCGAGGAAGCCGCCGAGCCACCCGCCCCCGTTGACGCTCGGACGCCCGCCGGCGACCAGCCCGCCCAGCGCCGCGACGCTGCCGACGAGCAGGCCCGCCCCGGCCATGCGCACGCCGCCCAGGTCGTCGCTCGAGCGGCGCAGCAGCGCCACCGTGACGCAGCCGAGATAGACGGGGAACAGATACGCGGCCGCACCGAGCGCGCGCAGCGCGACGTCGGCGATCGCGTGCCCGACCGCGCCGCCGAGATTGTCGCGCGGCGCCTCCGGCACGTACGAGATCAGGCTCAGGAAGAGGAACAGCGCGACGGCACCGCCGGTGATCGCCTCGGCCTCGCGCACGAGATGGCGGGCGGGGCTGAGCTGCGGCTGCGCGGAACGCTTCGCCGCCATCAGGACAACGCCGCACCGAGGAGCACGGCCACGCCGAGCGTCCAGGTGTAGTAGGCGAACCAGTGGAGTCGGCCGCTGGCCACCGCACGCATCACCAGCCAGATGGCCACGAGGCCCGTGATCAGCGCGACCAGGATGCCGGCGGCGAGCGGCGTGTAGGCCTCGGGCCCGAGCGCCAGCGCCTTCGGCCCCTCGAGCACGACGGCGCCGGCGATCGCCGGGATCCCCAGCAGGAAGGAGAAGCGCGCCGCGACGTCGGGGCGGATACGCCGGAAGAGCGCCGCCGCGATCGTCGAGCCGGAGCGCGAGACGCCGGGCAGCAGGGCCGAGACCTGGAAGACGCCGATCATGATCGCGTCCCTGCGATCGAGCGTCTCCTCGCTGCGGAGCGCGCCGCGCACGCAGCTGCCGAGGAAGACGAGCGTCCCCGTCACCAGGAAGCCGCCGCCGATCACCCACAGCGAGTCATAGGTGTCGGCGACGAAATCGCGCAGCGTGAGACCCACGATCGCGGCGGGGATCGTGCCGACGCCGACCAACCACACCCAGCTGCGCAGCCAGCCGCTCCGCCGCGGCTCGAGCAGCTCGCGCGCCATGCCCCACAGGTCGGCCCAGAAGTAGATGATGAGCGCGACCAGCGTGCCGGCGTGCAGGGCGACGTCGATGGCCAGCTTCTGGTCCGCCGGCATCGGCGTCAGGAACTGCTGCGTCAGCGCCAGGTGCCCGTCGCTCGACACCGGCAGGAACTCCGTCAGCCCCTGCACCGCGCCGAGCAGACACGCTTCGCCCACCGAGATCATCCCAACCACTCCCCGACCACAGCGGCGACCGGTGTACTACATCTCGAGCACGAAGGGCAAAATCACCGGGCGGCGGTCCAAGCGCTTGAAATATCGCCGGAGTGCGCGCCGCACCTCCTCCTGGACCTCGGCCGTGTCGGTGCGCGACTCGGGATTCACCCCGGCGAGCGCGCCGAGCACGGCGTCCTTCGCCGCCTCCATCACCTCCGGGCTGGCGTCGTCGGCGAGGACGCCGCGGGAGATCAGGTCGGGCCCGGCGATGACGTCGCCCGAGTGCTGCGCCAGCGCCAGGATCGCGAGCACGAAGCCGTCCTCGGAGAGGTGGCGGCGGTCGCGCAGGACGACGTCGCCGACCTCGCCGACGCCCTTGCCGTCGACGAAGACGCGGCCGACGGTCACGCGCTCCGCCCGCCGCGCGCCCGCGGCGTCGAGCTCGAGGACGTCGCCGTTCTCGAGCAGATGGCAGCCGTCGGGCGGTACGCCGACCTGGCGTCCGAGCTGCTGGTGGCGGACGAGGTGCCGGAACTCGCCGTGCACGGGCACGAAGTGTCGCGGCCGCACGAGGTTCAGCACGAGCTTCAGCTCCTCCTGCGACGCGTGCCCCGAGACGTGGATCGGCGCCGTGCGCCCGTAGTGGACGATCGCGCCGCGGCGATACAGATGGTTCACGAGGTTCGCGATCGCGCGCTCGTTGCCGGGGATGATGCGCGACGAGAGGATCACCGTGTCGCCGGCGTCGAGATGGAACTGCTTGTGCGCGTCCATCGCGATGCGCATCAGCGCCGACGCCGCCTCGGCCTGACTGCCGGCCGAGATCACCGTCACCTGCTCGCGCGGCAGGTCGCGCACCACGCCGAGGTCGACGATCACGCCCTCGGGGACGGTGAGGAGGCCCAGCTCGCGCGCCGTCGCCACGTGCGCCGTGAGGCTGCGGCCGATCAGCGCCACCTTGCGCCCGAAGCGGATCGAGAGGTCGATCGTCTGCTGCATGCGGTGCAGGTGCGACGAGAACGTCGTCAGCACGATGCGCCCCATCGCCTCGCGGAAGATCGGCTCGAGGTGCGTGCCGACGGTGCGCTCCGAGGGCGTCACGCCGGCGGTCTCGACGTTCGTCGAGTCCGACATGAGCAGCAGCACGCCCTCCTGCCCCAGCTCGGACAGCCGCCCGAGGTCGGGCAGGCGGCCGTCGAGCGGCGTCTGGTCGATCTTGAAGTCGCCGGTGTGGACGACCGTCCCGTGCGGCGTGCGGATGGCGAGGCCGACGCTGTCGGGGATCGAGTGCGTCATCGCGAACGGGGTGACCGCGAAGTCGCCGACCCGGATCGGCTCGTCGGCGAAGGTGGCGAGCGTCGCCGAGAGCTCGTGCTCGCGCAGGCGGCTGCGCACGAAGCCGAGCGTCAGCGGCGTGCCGTACACCGGCACCGGGAACTCGGGCAGCACGTACGGCAGCGCGCCGATGTGGTCCTCGTGCCCGTGGGTGAGGAAGATCGCCTTGAAGCGCTCGCCGAGCGTGCGCAGGTAGGAGAGATCGGGGATCGCGAGATCGACGCCGAAGCGCTGCTCGTCCGGGAAGGTGACGCCGCAATCGATCGCGATCGCGGTTTCGCCCAGCTCGAGGATCAGGAAGTTGAGCCCGATCTCGCCGAGCCCTCCCAGCGGGATCACCCGCAGTGGTGGAATGACGCTCATCGAGCCTCCGGCGTTCGGCCCCGAAGGGCGGCAACTCGCCGTAGATACGCGGCCCACGGGGGACGGGTCAACGACGTTGGGGGCATGCCGCTCGAAGCGGACGTCGCGGCGACAACGGCGGTCGCCTCCGCGCGTTGACCGCCGCGGGGGCGGGTCCTATGGTCCGCCGATCGAAGGGAGGCGGCGATGTCGCTCAACAAGGTGATGCTCATCGGCAATCTCGGGAAGGATCCCGAGGTCCGGTTCACGGGAGGCGGCCGTGCGGTCGCGAAGTTCCCCATCGCGACCAGCGAGCAGTTCCAGGATTCGAACGGTCAGCGCCAGGAGCGCACCGAGTGGCACAACATCGTCGTCTGGGGGAAGCAGGCCGAGACCTGCGGCCAGTACCTCCAGAAGGGCCGCCAGGTCTACATCGAGGGCCAGATCCGGACGCGCCAGTACGACGACAAGGACGGCAACCGGAAGTACATCACCGAGATCAACGCCCAGCGCGTGCAGTTCCTCGGTGGCGGCGCCGGCCGCGGCGAGGGACGCGGCGGCGGCATGGGTCACGCGGGCGAGGACGTGCCGCCGCCTCCAGGCCCCGAGGACGACGACATCCCGTTCTGAGGGCCGCGGCGAACGCCGCCGCCCCGACGCGGGTTCACCACCGCGCGTCCTCGGCCAGGCTGACGTAGCGTCCCTGGCCGAGGACGACGTGGTCGAGCACCCGCACCCCGAGCAGCTCGCCCGCCCGCCGCAGGCGCTCGGTGAGCGCCAGATCCTCCGCCGACGGCGTGGGATCGCCGCTCGGATGGTTGTGCACCAGGACGAGGGCCGCCGCCTGCGCCCGCAGCGCCGGCGCGAACACCTCGCGCGGATGGACCAGCGCCGCGGTGAGCGTGCCCGCCGAGACGCACACCTCGCCCTGGATGCGGTTGCGCCCGTCGACGAGCAGCACGACGAACACCTCGCGCTCCAGCTGTGCCAGGCGGCCGCGGAAATGCGCCCACACCGCGGCCGCGTCGCGCAGCGGGGCGTCGAGCGGCAGCGGCACGGTGGCCAAGCGGCGTCCCAGCTCGAGCGCCGCGCGCAGCCGCGCCGCCGGCCGCCGCCAGCGCCGGCCGAGCACGGCACGCCAGGCGGCGTCGCCGCGCTCGAGCCCGCGCAGATCGCCCGCCGCGGCGATGAGCGCCTCGGCGCGCGCCCGATCGCCGTCGCCGAGGCACACGGCCAGGAGCTGCGCCTCGTCGCACGCGGCGGCGCCCGCCATGAGGACCCGCTCGCCCGCGTCCGCCACCCGATCCCCGTCCGTCATGCGGGCGTCGTAGTCGGGGCCGCCGGCAGAGACGATCGCTCGCGGCGCACGTCGCCGGCGCAACCGGCTTGCCTCGACGTCGGATCCCGTTAGCGTCGCGCCCATGCAGCTGCCCCGCTTCGGCGTCTTCGCCTTCCTCGACGAGCTCTCCGGCCGCGACACCGTGGAGCTCGCGCGCACGGTCGAAGGACTCGGCTACGGCGTGCTCTGGATCGTCGAGGCCCTCGGGCGCGATGCCTACGCGCACGCGGGCCATCTGCTCGCGGCCACCGACCGGCTCGTCGTCGGCTCCGGCGTCGCCAGCATCTGGACGCGGACGCCGCAGCAGGCCATCGCCGCGGCGCGCACGCACGCCGAGGCGTCGGGCGGCCGCTTCGTGCTCGGGCTCGGCGTCAACAACCCCGCCTCGGCGACGATGCGGGGGTTCATCTACGAGAAGCCCGTGACGGCGATGCGCCGCTACCTCGAGGCGATGCGCACGACGCCGTGGACGGCGCCGGCGCCGCCGGCCGAGCCCCCGGTCGTGTTGGCCGCGCTCCAGCCGCGCATGCAGGCGCTCGCCGCCACCGACGCGGGCGGCGTCCTCACCTACTTCGCGACCCCCGGGCACACGCGCCGCACGCGCACCGCGCTCGGCGACCGCCTGGTGTGCGTCGAGCAGGCCGTCCTCCTCGAGTCGGACGCGGCCCGCGCCCGCACCGCCGCCCGCGCCTACATGCGCTTCTACGTCGAGGGGCTGCCGGTCTACCGCACGCACCTCGCGTCGCTCGGCTTCGACGAGGCGGACTTCGCCGGCGACCTGTCCGATCGCCTGGTCGACGCCATCGTCGCCTGGGGCGGGCCCGAGCGCATCCGGGAGCGGCTCGCGGCACACGTCGAAGCGGGCGCCGATCACGTCTGCCTCCTGCCGCTGCCCGTGGGCGGCGGCCACGCGCCCGACCGCGGTGCGCTCGAGGCGCTGGCGCCGCGCTGACGGCGAGGGGAGTCGCCGGCGGAGACGACTCCCTACCCGATGCGGAGCAAGAGCGCCTTCAGGTATTCGCCCTCCGCGTGCGCGAGCGCCGTCGGGTGGTCGGGCGGATGGCCGAGCGTCGCGACCACGCGGACGGAGCGGCCGGCCGCGGCGGCGGCGTGCGCGACGACCTCGCGGAACCCGCGCGCGTCGAGGTGCTGCGAGCACGAGCACGTGAGCAGCCAGCCGTCGGGCGACACGCGCCGCAGCGCCTGCAGGTTGACGTCGCGGTAGCCGCGCAGGCCGGCGGCGAGATCGCGCCGGCGGCGCACGAACGGCGGCGGATCGAGCACGACGAGATCGAACGGCTCGCGGCCCTCGCGCAGCCAGTCGAAGGCGTCGCCCTCGACCCAGGTCGCGAGCTCGGGCGCGAGCCCGTTCAGGGCGAACGCCTCCTCGCCGAGCGCCAGCGCCGGGCGCGACGTGTCGACGCTGATCACGTGCTCCGCGCCGCCGAGCGCCGCGGCGACGGCGAAGCCGCCGGTGTAGCCGAAGACGTTCAGCACGCGCCGCTCGGCGGCGAGCCCGCGCACGCGGGCGCGGTTGTCGCGCTGGTCGAGGAAGAAGCCCGTCTTCTGGCCGTGCACGACGTCGACGAGGAGCCGCATGCCGAGCTCGTCGATCTCGAGGCGCGCCGGCGGCTCGGCGCCGGCGCGCACGCCGCGTGCGCCCGCGATGCCCTCCTCGGCGCGCACGCCGCCCTCGCTGCGCTCGTAGATGGTGCGCGGCGCGAGCCGCTCGAGGAGCGCCTCGACCAGCAGCGGCACGAGGCGCGCGGCGCCGGCGGTGAGGATCTGACAGACGAGGACGTCGCCGTAGCGATCGACGATCACGCCGGGCAACCCGTCGCCCTCGCCGTTCAGCACGCGGTAGGCGGTGAGATCCGCCGGCAGCGTCGCGCGCCGCAGCGCCAGGGCGGCGTCGAGACGCCGCAGGACGAGGGCGCGGTCGACGGCGACGTCCTCGAGCGCCAGCACGCGCACCGCGATCGTCGTCTTCGGGTTCGCGTAGCCGAGCGCGACGAAGTGCCCGTTCGCGGCGGCGATACGCACCGGCTCGCCGGGCTCGCACGACGCCAGCCCCGAGGCGATGGCGCCGGAGAAGATCCAGGGATGGCCGGCGCGCACCGGACCTTCGCGGCCCGGGCGGAGCGTCAGCGTACGCAGCCCCATCACTCCCCCGCGCGGCGGTACGCGCCGCTGCGGCCGCCGCGCTTGCTGACGAGGCGCACTGCGCCGAGCGTCATGTCGCGATCGACCGCCTTGCACATGTCGTAGAGGGCGAGCCCCGCCACCGCGACCGCCGTCAGCGCCTCCATCTCGACCCCCGTGCGCGCCGTCACCCGCACCCGGCTCTCGATGACGACGCGCGCGCGCTTCGGATCGGGGGTCAGCGTCACCTCGACGTGGTCGAGCGGCAGCGGGTGGCAGAGCGGGATCAGGTCGGCGGTCCGCTTCGCGGCCATGACCCCGGCCAGCTTGGCGACCACGAGGACGTCGCCCTTCGGCCACGTGCCCTCGGCCACCTGGCGGAGCGTGGCCGGGGCCATGGTGACCTCGCCCCGAGCGACGGCCTCCCGTGCGGTGACCCGCTTCGGCGAGACGTCGACCATGCGGGCCCGTCCGCGACGGTCGGTGTGCGAGAGACGGGGGGGGCGCGGCATGGATCGTCCCGGCTACAGGAGCCCGCCCGCCCGCTCAAGGGCGGCGGCCGCGGCGCGAGCCGAGGCCGTGTTCCCGCGCAACCGTTGCCGAGGCCGGTGCGAGAACCCATACTGCCGAGACCATGTCGGAGACCGCGACCCACACCCCCACCCTCCACAAGGTGCTGATCCTGGGCTCGGGCCCGGCCGGCCTCACCGCCGCCATCTATGCCGCCCGCGCCAACCTCGCGCCCACCGTGGTCGAGGGCTCGCAGCCGGGGGGGCAGCTCACCATCACCACGGACGTCGAGAACTACCCCGGCTTCGCCGACGGCATCCTCGGCCCGGAGATGATGGAGATCTTCAAGAAGCAGGCGGCGCGCTTCGGCACCACGTTCCTCTACGGCGACGTCTCCAAGGTCGACCTCTCGAAGCGTCCCTTCACCGTGACCCTCGACGGCGTCACGCACGAGGCCGAGAGTCTCATCGTCGCGACCGGCGCCAGCGCCAAGCTGCTCGGCCTCGAGAGCGAGAAGAAGCTCATGGGCTACGGCGTCTCGGCCTGCGCCACCTGCGACGGCTTCTTCTACAAGGGCAAGGAGGTCGGCATCGTCGGCGGCGGCGACACGGCGATGGAGGAGGCGCTCTTCCTCACCAAGTTCGCCACCAAGGTGAACGTCCTCCACCGCCGCGAGGAGCTGCGCGCGTCGAAGATCATGCAGGACCGCGCGCTGCGGAACCCGAAGATCGAGTTCGTGTGGAACGTCGCCGTCGACGAGATGCTCGGCGATCCGCAGGCCGGCGGCCTCACCGCGGTCCGGCTCGAGGACACCAAGACCGGCGCCAAGCGCGACATGCCGCTCGAGGGGCTCTTCGTCGCCATCGGCCACGAGCCGAACACGAAGCTCTTCGCGAACCAGCTCGAGATGGACGACCGCGGCTACATCCTCACCAAGGACCGCTCGACCTACACCAGCGTCGAGGGCGTGTTCGCCTGCGGCGACGCGCAGGACCCGACCTACCGCCAGGCGGTCACGGCGGCGGGCAGCGGCTGCATGGCCGCGATCGACGCCGAGCGCTGGCTCGAAGCCCAGCACGCCGGCTGACGGCCGGCGCCGGCGCTAGTCGGGCAGCCGGATCGTCGGCCCGGGGGGGCAGCCCGCGAGGAACGTGGGGATCGACTCGCCGGCGAACGGCAGGCTCGTGAAGGACGCGTCGCCCGGCTTCGACTGCACCATGTAGGCCCAGTGGCTGAGGGTGCCGCCGGCGGCGGGCCCGGTCATCTGGTTCACCATGGTCCACCTGCCGTGCTTCTTCACCATGTGGCCGAGCGGCGTGTTCGTCACCACGCCGGTCGCGACGTCGTACATCGTCAGGTAAACTCGCTTCTGGGGCGTCACCTGGCCGAGCATGTACTGGCAGGTCGGGACCAGCGCGCCGGTCAGCTTCACGACCACCGTGCCGGTGAAGTAGCCGTTGAAGTAGTCGGTGACGTGGAAGACCGTCTGCCCGCGCGCGACCACGAACTCGGCGGTGCCGAGCGGATGGTAGATCGAGTAGATGCCCGCCTCGGGGACGATCCAGTAGGTGTCCGCGAACCAGGCCCACTTGTCGTACGTCCCTTCGGGTGCGCTGCCCTTCGCCGGCGAGGCGGCGGGCACCTGCGTGCCGGCCGTCGTCGCCCATGGACGCAGGGCGGGCACGGCCAACGAGACCGCCAGGGCGAGGGCCATGGGACCGCGATGGAGCATCGTCCATCCATCGGCCCACCGGGGCTCCGACTTGAGGCCTACATCGAGGCGCGGCGCTTGAACTCGCGGGCGCGGCGGCTCGACGTCGCCAGCTCGAGATAGAGCAGGCCGCGCACGATCGACGCGTAGGCTACCACCAGCCCGACGGCGGCGATCGTGAAGAAGCCGAACGGCCCTGCCGGCAGGATCCGGTCGAGCCCGAATGCGAGCGCGAGGAGCAGGATCGTGGCCGGGAACCACTCGATCCAGTTCGTGCCGATGAAGCGGTAGCTCGCCATCAAGAGGTCGGGCCCGCTGTAGCGGCCGAGATAGATGAGCTCCAGCACGGCGTTGAAGAACACCGCCATCGCGAGCGAGAGGACGATCGCGACCAGCTCCGAGGCCGGCGCCACCACCAGGTTGAGGAGCAGCCGCAGCACGAAGATCAGGAAGAGGACGTTCACCACGTCGCCGAGGTAGGTGGCGAAGCTGCGCGGCAGATCCGGGAGATGCGCGCGGCCGGTGCCCTGCACGACCTGCTCCATGAAGTGCAGCCACGACGAGACGCAAGCCGACAGCGCCAGCGTCCACAGGATGCCGCCCACGAACCCGAGGGGCGCGAGCCACACGTTCAGGAAGAGCAGCCCCATCGGATAGCAGACCACGAGCAGGGCGAGGGGCCAGTTCGCCGCGGTCAGCACCGCGCCCTTGCGGAACACGCGCACGTAGAGCGCGAGCGTGTCCGTGAGCCAGCTCACACGGGCTCCCGTCGCATCCACACGCCGCGCGCCGCGCAGTGCTCCTTCGCCTCGGCGACGGTGTGGGTGCCGTAGTGGAAGATCGAGGCGACGAGCGCCGCCGACGCCCCGCCGGCGGTGAGCCCCGCGACGAGATGGTCGAGCGTACCGGCGCCGCCCGAGGCGATCACCGGGATCGACACCGCGTCGACGACCGCGCGCGTCAGCTCGAGGTCGTAGCCGGCCTTGGTGCCGTCGCGGTCCATGCTGGTGAGCAGGATCTCGCCGGCGCCCATGCGCTCCATGCGCGCCGCCCACTCGAGGGCGTCGAGCCCCGTCGGCCGCCGGCCGCCGTGCGTGAACACCTCCCAGCCCTTCGCCGCATCGTCGGCGTCGCGGCGGCGCGCGTCGATGGCGACGACCACGCACTGCGCGCCGTAGCGCTCCGACGCTTCCCGTACGAACTCGGGGTTCTCGACCGCGGCGGTGTTGATCGACGCCTTGTCGGCGCCGGCGTTCAGCAACGCCCGCACGTCGGCGACCGTACGAACGCCGCCGCCCACGGTGAGCGGCATGAAGACGCAGTCGGCGGTGCGCGCGACGATGTCGAGGATGATCGGCCGCTCCTCGTGCGACGCGGTGATGTCGAGGAAGCACAGCTCGTCCGCGCCCTGCGCGTCGTAGCGGCGCGCGATCTCGACGGGATCGCCGGCGTCGATCAGACCCTGGAACTGCACGCCCTTCACCACCCGGCCGGCTTTGACGTCGAGGCACGGGATGATGCGGCGGGCGAGCATCAGGCGCGCTCCAGGGCGGCGATGCCGTCCGCGAGCGAGACGGCGCCGGTGTAGAGCGCGCGGCCGACGATGGCGCCGGCGACGCCGTCCGCCGCGAGCCCGGCGACGCCGCGCAGGTGCGCCACCGTGCCGACCCCGCCCGAGGCGATCACCGGCACACCGCCCGCCGCGCGCGCGACCGCGCGCGTGCCCTCGAGGTCGGGCCCGCGCTCGGTGCCGTCACGGCCGATGTCGGTGTAGATGATCGCCGCGGCGCCCAGCTCGCGCGCCTGCGCGGCGAGGACCGTGGCTTCCAGCTGCTCGCCTTCGAGCCAGCCCGCCGTGCGCACGAGCCCGTCGCGCGCGTCGATGCCGACGGCGATCCGTCCGGGATGCCGCCGGCAGAGCCGCGCGCAACGCCCCGGCGCGCGCGCCGCCATCGTGCCGACGACGACGCGCGCCGCACCGGCGTCGAGGAGGGCCAGCGCCGCGGCGTCGTCGCGCACGCCGCCGCCCACCTGCACGGGGATGCGCAGCGCCGCGCAGATCGCCGCCACGAGCGGTGCCTGCACCGGCCGCCCGGCGCGGGCGCCGTCGAGGTCGACGACGTGGAGCCAGCGCGCGCCGGCCGCCTGCCAGCGTCGCGCCATGTGGACGGGGTCGTCGCCGTAGATGGTCTCGCGGCCGAAGTCGCCCTCGGTGAGGCGCACGCAGCGGCCGCCGCGGAGATCGATGGCGGGATAGAGGATCATCGCGTTCCGTTCACGAGGTCGACGAAGCCCTGGAGCAGCCGCAGCCCGGTGCGCTGGCTCTTCTCGGGGTGGAACACGCCGGCCCAGACGTTGCCCTGACCGACGCTGGAGACGAACTCGACGCCGTACTCGGTGGTCGTGGCGACGACGTCGGGATCGGTCGGCAGCGGGTGGTACGAGTGCACGAAGTACACCCAGGCGCCGTCGTCCACGTGCGCCAGCGCCGGGGAGCGGCGGCGGATGCGGAGCTGGTTCCAGCCCATGTGCGGCACCTTGCGCTCGGGATCGCGCGGGAAGCGCACGACCGTGCCGCCGAAGATGCCGAGCCCCGCGACGCCCGGCGACTCCTCGCTCGCCTCGAACAGGAGCTGCATGCCGACGCAGATGCCGAGGAACGGCCGTCCCGACGACGCAGCCTGGCGCACCGGCTCGACGAGCCCCGCCTCGGCGAGGTTGCGCATGCAGGTGCCGAAGGCGCCCTGCCCCGGCAGCACGACGGCCGGCGCGCGTGCGATCACGTCCGCATCGCTCGTGATGACCGCGGCCTGACCGAGCGTCTCGAGGGCCTTCTGCGCGCTGCGCAGGTTGCCGACGCCGTAGTCGACGATGGCGATGGCGTCCGTCACCCGTCGAGCGTCCCCTTCGTCGACAGCACGCCGCGCACGCGCGGATCGCGCTGGGTGGCGAGGTCGAGCGCGCGGGCGAGGCCCTTGAACGTGGCCTCGACGATGTGGTGCGGGTTGCGGCCCGAGAGCATGCGGACGTGGAGGTTCATGCCGGCCTGGTTCACCAGCGCGAGCAGGAAGTCGTGGATCAGCTCGACGTCGAACTGGCCGATCTTCGCCTGCTTGATCTTCACGTCGTAGACGAGGAACGGGCGGCCCGAGAGGTCGACGACGATCTGCACGAGCGCCTCGTCGAGCGGCACCGTGGCCTCGCCGAAGCGGCGGATGCCGGCCTTGTCGCCGAGTGCCTCGCGCAGGGCCTGGCCGAGCACGAGCCCGACGTCCTCCACGGTGTGGTGGTCGTCGATGTCGACGTCGCCGCGCGCCGCGATCGTCAGGTCGAAGAGCCCGTGCTTCGCGAGCAGGTCGAGCATGTGGTTCAGGAACGGCACGCCGGTGTCGACCTTCGCCTGGCCGGCGCCGTCGAGGCCCAGGCGCAGCGTGATGTCCGTCTCCTTGGTCTTGCGCGCGACCTGGGCCGTACGACCCCGGCCACGCGCGGGGGCGCGACGTGCAGCGAGTGCCATCAGCGGGTTCCTCCGTTGCCGGCGAGCCGGATCTCGACCGAGCGGGCGTGCGCGTCGAGGCCTTCGAGCCGCGCCAACCGCGCGACGGTTGGCCCGAGGCGGCGCAGCGTGCGCGGCCCGGCCTCGATGAGGCTCGTGCGCTTCACGAAATCGTAGACCCCGAGCGGCGACGCGAACCGCGCCGTGCCGCCGGTCGGCAGGACGTGGTTCGGGCCGGCGACGTAGTCGCCGAGCGCCTCGGGCGCGAAGCCGCCGACGAAGATCGCGCCGGCGGAGCGTAGCTGCGGCAGCAGGCGGCGCGGACGCCGCACCGCGAGGCCGAGGTGCTCCGGCGCCAGCCGCTCGGCCAGCGCGACGCCGTCCGCCATCGACGGCACGACGACGATCGCGCCGTAGCGCTGGAGCGAGCGCGTCACGATCGCACGGCGCGACAGCGCGGCCGTCTGCCGGTCGAGCGCGCCGGCGACGCGCAGCGCGAGCCGGCGGTCGGGCGTGATGCAGATCGCCGCGGCCTGCGGGTCGTGCTCGGCCTGCGCCAGCATGTCGGCGGCGACGTGCTCCGCGTCGGCGGCGCGGTCGGCGAGGATCACGACCTCGCTCGGCCCGGCGATGGCGTCGATGTCGACCTGGCCGTAGACGAGCCGCTTCGCCGTCGCCACCCAGAGGTTGCCCGGGCCGACGATCTTGTCGACGCGCAGCACGCTCTTCGTGCCGTAGGCGAGCGCCGCCACCGCCTGCGCGCCGCCGACGCGGAAGAGCGCGTCGACGCCGGCCACGTGGCAGGCCGCGAGCGTGATCGGCGCGTAGCCGGCGGCGCCGGCGGGCGAGACGGCGATCACCTCGTCGACGCCCGCGACCCGCGCCGGGACCACGGTCATGAGCACCGTGGACGGATACGCGGCGCGCCCGCCGGGCACGTAGACGCCGACGCGCTGGAGCGGGCGGATCATCTGGCCGAGGCGCGCGCCGGTGGCGTCGCGGAACGTCCACGAGCGCTCGCGCTGGCGGGCGTGGAAGGCGCGAATACGGCGCGCCGCGGTCGCGAGATCGCGGCGCGTCGCCGCCGGCAGGTCGCGGAACGCGGCCGCGAGGTCGTCGGCGGGGACGCGCAGGCGCGCGGGCGTGAGCTTCACCCCGTCGAAGCGGCGGGTGAGCTCGCAGAGCGCGGCGTCGCCGCGGCGGCGCACGGCGGCGATGATCGCCTGCACGCGCTGCTCGACGGCGGCGCCGGCGGTCTCGCCGCGGCGCTCGAGGCGCGCGAGCCGGTCCTTCGCCGCGGCCGTGCCCGCGTCGAAGACGAGCGCGCGGGCGCTCGTCACGCCGCCGCCTCCCGGACGCGTTGGACGTCGGCACCGAGGGCGCCGAGCTTCGCCTCGATGTGCTCGTAGCCGCGATCGAGGTGGTAGACGCGGCTGATGCGCGTCGTGCCGCGCGCCGCGAGCCCCGCCAGCACGAGGCAGACGCTGGCGCGGAGATCCGTCGCCATGACCGGCGCGCCGGAGAGCGTCGCCGGGCCGTGCACGCTGGCGACGTTGCCCTGGACGCGGATGTTGGCCCCCATGCGTGCCAGCTCGGCGGCGTGCAGCATGCGGTTCTCGAAGACCGTCTCGGTGAACGTGCTGGTGCCGTCGGCGCGCGTCATGAGCGCCATGAACTGCGCCTGCAGGTCGGTGGGGAAGCCCGGGAACGGCATGGTCTTCACCTCGACGGCGCGCAGGTGGCCGTTGGCCTCGACGCGCACCGCGCCCTCCTCTTCCACGACCACGACGCCGGTCTCGCGCAGCTTCTCGACGAAGGCGTCGAGGTGGTCGACGCGCGCGCCGCGCACGCGCACCGAGCCGCCGGTGATCGCCGCCGCCACCATGTACGTGCCGGCCTCGATGCGATCGGGGATGACGCCGATCTCGGCGCCGTCGAGCAGCTCCGGCCGCCCCTCGATCGTCACCACCGACGAGCCCGCGCCCTCGACGCGGGCGCCCATCACCTGGAGCGCGCGCGCGAGGCAGACGTTCTCGGGCTCGCAGGCCGCGTTCTCGAGCACCGTCGTGCCGGCGGCGAGCGCCGCCGCCATCATGAGCTGCTGCGTCGCGCCCACCGAGGGGAAGTCGAGCACGATCTTCGCGCCGCGGAGCCGATCGGCCTCGGCCTCGACGTACCCCTCGACCATGCGCAGCCGGGCGCCCATGCGCTCGAGGCCGGCGAGGTGGAGATCGACCGGCCGCGCGCCGATGGCGCAGCCGCCCGGGGTCGACACGCGCGCGCGCCCGAAGCGCGCCAGGATCGGGCCCAGCACGAGGAACGACGCGCGCATCGTCTTCACCAGCTCGTACGGCGCCTCGGTGGTCACGATGTCGCGCGCCTCGACGACGATCTCGTGCCCGTCCGGGCTCTCCGTCACCTGCGCGCCCAGATGGCGCAGCACGGCGAGCGCGGTGCGGATGTCGGCGAGCGCGGGGACGTTGCGCAGCACGCAGCGCTCGCGCGTGAGCAGCGTCGCGAACAGCAGCGGCAACGCGGCGTTCTTCGAGCCGCTCACCTCCACCTCGCCGTTCAGAATGGCGCCCCCCCGGATCACGATCGCGTCCATGCCCGCTCCTCTTGCGTCGTCCTGCGTATGCCCGCGATCCGCTCGATGCCGGCGCCGTCGCGCAGGACGACCGGCGGCTCCCATGCAGCCCGCCGCGCGGTCCGCGCGCGCAGCGCGTCTCCCTGCCCCATCCCGATCTCACTCACGAGCCAGCCGCCCGGCCGCAGCACGCGGGCCGCCGTCTCCAGCAGCACGCGCAGCACGTCCAGCCCGTCGGGTCCCGCGGCCAGCGCGAGGCGCGGCTCGAAGTCCCGCACCTCGGGCATGAGGCCCGCGAGATCGGGCTCGGCGACGTAGGGCGGGTTCGTCACGACCAGATCGAAGGCGCCGTCGCACCACGCCGACAGCAGGTCGGCGCGCACCAGCGCCACGTCCGGCGCGTGCCGCGCGACGTTCGCGCGCGCGACGGCGAGCGCGTCGGGCGACACGTCGCTGGCGACGACCAGCGCCTCGCGCCGCTCCCGCGCCACCGCGATCGCGACGGCGCCGCTGCCCGTCGCGCAGTCGAGGATGCGCCGCGCGTCGGGCGCGAGCCGCAGCGCGGTCTCGACGAGGAGCTCGGTCTCCGGCCGCGGGATCAGCACGCGGCGGTCGACGACGAGGTCGCACGACCAGAACTCGCGCGTGCCGAGAACGTACGCGACCGGCTCGCGCCGCGGCGCGCGAGCAGCGGCGCGAAGCGCGCCGCCGCGTCGGCGGGCATCGACCCGCGCGCCGCCAGCACGAGCCCCGCGCGCGACGTGCCGAGCGCGTGCGCGAGCAGCACTTCGGCGTCGGCGCGCGGCTCGGGCACGCCCGCCGCCTCGCAGCGCGCGATCGCGTCCGCGAGCACGGCGGCGACGCTGGGCGCGTCGTTCGCGGCAACCCTGGACATCACGACGCCGCCTCCAGCGCTTCGGCCTGCGCCCGCGTCGCGAGCGCGTCGATCAGCGGATCGACCTCGCCGTCCATCACGCGGTCGAGCTGGTGCAGGGTCAGGTTCACGCGGTGGTCGGTCACGCGGTTCTGCGGGAAGTTGTAGGTGCGGATCTTCTCCGAGCGGTCGCCGCTGCCGACCATCGCCTTGCGGTTGGCGGCGATCTGCGACTGCTGCTCGGCTCGCGCCCGCTCGAGCAGCCGCGCGGCGAGGATCTTGAGCGCCTTCGCCTTGTTCTTGTGCTGCGACTTCTCGTCCTGGCACGAGACCACGAGCCCGGTCGGGAGGTGCGTGATGCGCACCGCCGAGTCGGTCGTGTTGACGCTCTGGCCGCCGGGCCCCGAGGAGCGGAAGACGTCGACGCGAAGGTCCTTCTCCGGCATGTCGACCTCGACCTCGTCGGCCTCGGGGAGGACGGCGACGGTCACGGCCGAGGTGTGGATGCGGCCCTGGGTCTCGGTGGCCGGCACCCGCTGGACGCGGTGCACGCCGCCCTCGAACTTGAGGCGGCTCCAGGCCCCCTCCCCGTTCACCAGGGCGATGACCTCCTTGAAGCCGCCGAGCCCGGTCGGGCTCGAGGTGAGCACCTCCACGCGCCAGCCTTTCCCTTCCGCATAGCGGGTGTACATGCGGAAGAGGTCGGCTGCGAACAGGGCCGCTTCGTCGCCCCCCGTCCCGGCCCGGATCTCGAGGACCGTGTTGCGGACGTCGTTGGGATCGCGGGGGAGGAGGAGGAGCTTCAGGCGCTCGTCGAGGGCGACGAGACGCTCCTCCAGGGCGGGGAGCTCGGCGCGGGCGAGGTCGCGGACGTCGGGGTCCGGGTCGCTCTGCAGCTCGCGGTGCTCGGCCAGCTCGCGGTCGAGGCGCTGGCGCTCCCGCCAGGCCACCACGGTCTCCTCGAGCTGCGCGCGCTCACGCGACAACGTCGCGTATTCACGGCGGTTCTGAATGACCTCGGGGTCGACGACGAGGCGCTCGAGCTCCTCGAAGCGCCGCTCCAGCTCCGCCAGCCGCTCGAGCATTCAGGCGCCTCCCGTCCCGAGCCGCCGGCTCCCGGGGAGCCGGGCCGCCCCGGATGCAGGTCGCTCAGCTCTCGGCGGGCTGGGCCGGAGACGTCGGGCTCTTCTTGCCGTACTTGCGGTTGAACCGCTCGACGCGGCCGGCGGTGTCGATGAGCTTCTGCTTGCCGGTGAAGAAGGGATGGCACGCCGAGCAGATGTCGACGTGGATGTTCTCGACCGTTGAGCGGGTCTCGACGACATTGCCGCAGGCGCAGACGATCCGCGCCACCTCGTACTTGGGATGAATGCCTTCCTTCATGGCGAACGTCGGGTCTAACAGGGCATGTCGCGTAGCGCAATGCGGTCCGGCCCGCTCGCGAGGCGCACGGCACGCTCCCGGCGTCGAGATTTTTGCGTTGACAGCCTGGGGACCGGCCCGTACGGTCGCCGCCGTGATCGTGGAGCTGCACGCGCGTCCGTGTCGTCCGTCGCGGTGGTCGGGCCCCTGCCCGTCCGCGCTCGGACGACTCGTCCGATAGCCGCGGCGGCGCTCCATCAGACGGCCCACCACCCTCGCGAGGCTGGTGGGCCGTGCCGTCTCGAGGCCCGGAGCCACCCCTCGCAGCACGCGAAAGGGATTCCTCCGATGACCTCCGAACCGACGACCCTCCACCGCCCCGGCGCCCGGCGCGCCGGCCTCGGCGCCGCCAGCCTGCGGGCGGTGGCGAACGCCATCGTCCGGCGCACGGCCCTGTGGAAGCCGCTCGTGCGCTACGACGCCGACCAACGCTGGTTCATCCGCCTCTACCGCACCGCCGACGTCGAGGCCTGGCTCATCACCTGGACCCGCCGGCAGGGCCTCGAGCTGCACGACCACGGCGGCTCGTCGGCCGTCGCCGCCGTCCTCGAGGGCGAGCTCACCGAGCTGTGGAGCGACCTCGCCGTGCCGGCCGAGCCGCTCCGTCGCCGGCGCTGGGCGACCGGCAGCGTGCAGGCCCTCGGCCCCGGCCACGTGCACGACGTCCACAACGAGCGGGCGACGCCGGCGGCGAGCCTGCACGTCTACTCCCCACCCCTCACCGCCATGACCTTCTACGCGCATCGTGAGCCCGGTCTCGTTCGCCTGCACAGCGAGCCGGCCCGCGGACCCGAGCGGCCCGCCCTGGAGGTGGCGTGATGGCCACGATCGCCGAGATCCTCGAAGCTGCCCGTGCCCGCCTCGCCCGCGCCGACGTCGCCACCGCCGAAGCCGTGATGGCGCGCGGCGGCCTCGTCGTCGACCTCCGCCCGCTCGACGAGCGCCGGCGCGAGGGCGAGATCCCCGGCGCGATCGCGATCGGCCGTAACGTGCTCGAGTGGCGTCTCGACCCCGCGAGCCCGAACCGCATCCCGGAGGCGACCGGCCCGGCGCAGGACATCGTCCTCGTCTGCACCGAGGGATACGCCTCGAGCCTCGCCGCGGCCGGGCTGCACGACCTCGGGCTCATGCGGGCGACGGATCTCGTCGGCGGCTTCCGCGCCTGGGCGGCGAGCGGCCGGCCGGTGCGGCGTCTCGGCTGAGTGCCGCGCCCGCTTCGCGCTGCACACCGAGGCAGCAGCGGGGACGTCGGCGCGCGACGCAGGCCCGGCCGCCCGGCGATCCACGACGGAACGAACCTTGCGACGGCCACCCGCATGGGTGGCGCGTCGTACAGGCGGGAGCGGCCCGGCGCATGCCGGGCCGGGGTGGTGTTGGCCGTCGCGGTCGCGCTCTGGGCAGGGCGGGCGGCCGCCGATCCGGGCGCGCTCGTGCGCATCACGACGCGCGCCCGGGTCGGCGTGCTGCTCGACGAGATCCCGCCGGCGATGCGCGACCGCGTCGCCGCGGCGCTGCTGGCCGCGCCGCCGGCGTTCTGGGAGGCGCGGGCACGGATGCAGCTCGAGACGACGACGTATCGGCTCGTCTACCGCTCCTTCTACTACCCGGCGCGGACCGGCCGTCGGCAGCTGCCGCTGCCGCCCGCCGAGGCCTGGACGGTGACCACCGAGCCGCCGAAGCGCGCCCGCCTCCAGGGGCACGACATGGTCCTCGCGCCGTATCGCCTCGAAACGGTGCTGCTGAGCGATCCGGCGTCGCCGGCGCTGTCCGAACCGAAGCTGCGCCGCGCGGGCGGCTCGTGGCACGAGAAGTTCCAGCTGCCGGCCGATCCCGAGCTGCTGCTCCAGCGCACCGGCTTCGCCTGCATGGACGAGGCCGAGTTTCCGCCGAACAGCGTCGACGAGGAGAACGCGCGCGCGTTCTTCGACGACCAGTGCACGGTCGAGAAGCCGGGCGCCCTCTCCTGCCACCTGACGCCGCCGCTGCCGAAGGAGTCGTGCCGCAAGGCGCTGAAGCGCCACGTCGGCCGCGTGCCGGTGGCCCTGCGCTTCACGCGCCTGCGCTGGGACCCGGCGGTCGCCGACCGCTACCGCGTCGGCGAGGTGACCGCGCCCACCGGCGACCTCGCCGTCGTGCGCGAGGGCCTCTTCGATCACCGCCTCGAGTACCGCTACATCCCCGCCGACTCGTGCGCCGTCGCCGAGGGCTGCGTGAAGGGCACGGGCTGGCGGCGGCTCCTCAAGTTCACCGCCAGCGTGCGCAACACCGGCGGCGCGGCCGTGCACATCGGCGCCGTCGACTTCTTCCTCGAGGGGCTGAACCCGGCCAACGAGCAGCACAACATCTTCGAGTTCAGCGCCTGCCACGGGCACTACCACTTCTCGCACTACGGCGACTTCCTCTTCGCAGGGACGACCGGCGACAAGCGCGCCTTCTGCCTGCAGACGACGCAGCGCTACTCCAACAACGAGAGCACGTCGCTCGTCTCGCCCTACGCCGACTGCAACTACCAGGGCATCTCGGCCGGCTGGGGCGACGACTACATCGCCGGCATCGAGTGCCAGTGGATCGACGTCACCGACGTCGACACCAGCGCCGGCCCACAGACCGCCATGCTCTCGTTCGACGCCAACCCCGACCAGTTCCTCTGCGAGGGCCGCCCCATCCTCGACGAGCACGGCAATCCGGCCTTCGTGCCGACCGAGTTCGTCACCGCCGACGGCAAACCCGTCGACCGCTTCGCGTGCGACTTCGATCCGGCCTGGCAGGCGAACAACTACGCCGAGGTACCGGCGACGCTGCCGCGGGTCGGCGCCCAGGTGACGGGCGCCTGCACGCGCGGCCAGCTCGGCCCGCGGCGCGACTGCGGCTTCACCGCCGGGCCGAGCATCGCCTGCACGGCGGGCCAGCCGGCAACGTTGCGCTGCACGCTGCCGGCGGGCGCAGCGCCGCAGGTGGTGCGCGCCTGCGAGACGAGCGCCGTGCTCGGCACGGGCGTCGACTGCGCGTACCGGCAGGCGCTGGCGAACGTTCTCGTCGAGGGCGAGGCGACGGCGGCGGTCGCGTGTCCCGCTGCGCGCGACGCCGACGAGCCGGGTGGGCAGGTCGCGCTCTACGCGGCGCCGGTCTGGGACGGTGACGCGCTCGCGCCGCCGTCCTGCACCCTCGAGTGAGCCCGCGGCGGCCTCGGGCGGCGCCGGGTCGTACACCAGGTGGCGCACGGCGAGATGGGCGGATGGCCGCACTGGACGACGCAACGCGCGTACGCCGCCTCGAGGCTCGGAACGGCCGGAGACGCATGGCGGGCCGGAAGTACCGCGCGCGTTCGCCCCGCACATGGCGCAGGGCGCGCGGTGCGATCCCTCCGGCCGCGCCCGGGCGCGTGCGGCCGGCTCACCCCGCCAGCCAGCGATCGAGCCATGCGTCGATCGCCGCGAGCACCTTCGCCCGCTCCGCCGGGGGCTCGTTCAGCAGCTCGTGGTAGAACCCCGGCAGCATCACCGCCTCGTGCGGCGCCCCGAGCCGACTCGCCAGCTCCGACGCCCCCGCCGCCAGCACGATGCGGTCCGCGGCGCCCTGCAGCACCAGCGTCGGCGGACGCAGCGACGCCGCGCGGGCCATCGTATCGCGCTGTGCCCGGTACATCGCGCGCACGAACCCTGCCGTCGCGCGCCGATGGACGAGCGGGTCCGCGACGTACGCCGCACCGACCGCCGGATCGCGGGCCAGCGCCGACTGGTCGAGCCGCGAGCGCAGCGGCAGGCGCGGTACGACTCGGCCGAGGCCGCGCACCAGCGCCAGCAGCGCGCGCGGCGCGGCGTCGGGCACGCGCAGCGCCGGGGCCGAGAGGACGCCCGCGCGCACCGTCTCGGGATACGCGAGCAGGTAGCGGAGCCCGATGAGGCCGCCCATGCTGTGCCCGAGCAGCACGCGCGGCGTGCCGGGCCACCACTGCTCCGCGTGCGACGCCAGGGTGCGCAGGTCGGCGACCATCTCGTCGAGATCGCGGCAATGGCCGCGCGGGCCGGCGGAACGGCCGTGGCCGCGATGGTCGACGCCGGCGACGGCGAAGCCCCGGGCGACGAGGTGCGCGACCACGTGATCGTAGCGGCCGACGTGCTCGGCGTAGCCGTGCGAGACGAGCACCACGGCGCGGGGCGGTCCGTGGGGAGCGGCGCGACGCCAGTGGATCGCGATGCCGCCGTGCCCGGCGAAGCTGCCCTGCGAGGGGGTCACCCGGCGGGGCGGCTGCGCACGCGCGTGACGGCGTCGCGCCAGCCGCGCAGGAGGCCGGCGCGCGCCGCGTCCTTCATGCGCGGGCGGAAGCGCTTGTCGATCCGGCGCGCCTTCGCGAGCTCGCCGGGCGACTTCCAGAAGCCGGTGGCGAGGCCGGCGAGCGCCGCCGCACCCATCGCGGTGGTCTCGATCAGCACCGGACGCTCCACCGTCGTGCCCAGCACGTCGGCCTGGAACTGCATGAGGAAGTCGTTCGCGGTGGCGCCGCCGTCGACGCGCAGCGCCGCGAGCGCGCCGCCGGCGTCGGCGGTCATCGCGGTGACGACGTCGTACGTCTGGTAGGCGAGCGACTCCAGCGTCGCGCGCACGAGGTGCGCGGCGGTGACGCCGCGGGTGAGTCCCAGCACCGCGCCGCGCGCGTCCGCGTCCCAGTACGGCGCCCCGAGGCCGACGAACGCGGGCACGACGTACACGCCGAGCGTCGAGCCGACGCTCTTCGCGATCGCCTCGGTGTCCGCCGCCTTCTTCACGAGCTCGAGGCCGTCGCGCAGCCACTGCACCGCCGCGCCGGCGACGAACACCGCGCCCTCGAGCGCGTAGGCCGCCCCGCCCTGCGCGTCGCAGGCGACGGTGGTGAGGAGCCCGTTCTGCGACGCCACCGGCCGCGCGCCGGTGTGCAGCAGCATGAAGCAGCCGGTGCCGTAGGTGTTCTTCGCCATGCCGGGCTCGACGCAGCCCTGGCCGAACAGCGCCGCCTGCTGGTCGCCGGCGATGCCCGCGAGCGGGATGGGCGCGCCGAGCACGTCCTTCGTGGTCTCGCCGAACACGCCGCTCGACGGCCGCACCGCCGGCAGCATGGCTTCGGGCACCTCGAGCAGGCGACAGAGATCCGCGTCCCAGGCGAGCGCGTGGATGTCGTAGAGGAGCGTGCGGCTGGCGTTGGTCGGCTCGGTGACGTGCGCGGCGCCGCCCGTCAGCTTCCACACCAGCCAGCTGTCGATCGTGCCGAAGCAGAGGTCGCCGCGGGCCGCGCGCTCGTCGGCGCCGCGAACGTTCTGCAGCAGCCAGCGCACCTTCGTGCCGCTGAAGTACGGGTCGACGACGAGACCCGTCTTGCGGCGGACGAGATCGCCGGCGCCGGCGGTGCGCAGCGACTCGCAGTAGTCGGCGGTGCGGCGGTCCTGCCAGACGATGGCGCGGTGGATGGGACGGCCGGTGCGCCGGTCCCACACGACGACGGTCTCGCGCTGGTTGGTGATGCCGATGGCGGCGACGTCCTTCGCCGACGCGCCCGCGCGCCGGCACGCCTGGCGCAGCACGGCGAGGGTCACGCGCCAGATCTCCTCGGCGTCGTGCTCGACCCAGCCCGGCTTCGGGAAGTACTGCGTGAACTCGCGGTAGGCGCGCCCGGCGACGCGCCCCGCACGGTCGAGCACCAGGACGGTCGAGCCGGTGGTGCCCTGGTCGATCGCGACGACGAACGGCATGGCTCAGAGGAAGTAGCCGCGGCGGCGGCGCACGCCGTCGGAGACCAGGCCCTGGAGCCGCTCGCGCAGGCGATCGCGCAGGGTCCGCACGGCCTTCGCGTTGCGCGCGTCGGCGGCGGTGTAGCGCTCGGTCGGGTCGAGCGGGTCACCGACCAGCAGCGTCCACTTCGTCGGCAGCGGCACGAGCGTCGGCGTGATCGGCACGGCGGGCAGGCCGAGCGCGCGGCCGAGCGTCTCCAGGCGCGCGAGCACCGGATGCACCTCTTCCGAGCCGATCACCGCCACCGGCACGATCGGCGTGCCGGTCTCGATCGCGGTGCGGAAGAGCGGCCCGCGCGCGAAGCTCGCGAGCCGGTAGCGCCGTCCCCAGGGCTTGGCGACCGCGTCGGGGCCTTCGGGAAAGGCGACCACGGCATGGTCGGCCTCGAGGTGCGCACGCAGCGTCTCGGGGTCGTTCGGCTCGGCGCCGAGCCCCTTGAGCATGCCGCCGACGACGGGCAGCGCGAGCAGGCTCTCGTCGACCAGCGGGTGCGCCGTGCGACCGACCGCCACGCCGCTGCCCGAGGCCGCCTCGGCCACCATGAACGCCTCGTAGGGCAGCATCGCGCCCGAGCGGTTCGCGAGCACCAGCACGCGCCCGCGCCGCGGCAGACGCTCGAGCCCGACCACGTCGACGCGCCACCACCAATGGTAGAAGAGCTGGCGCGACAGCTCGCCGAGCGGGTTGTCGCTCGACTCGCCCATCACCCAGCGGCGCACCTGCGAGTATGCGGCGAGCGCCTCGTCGAGCGCCGTCTGGATGACCTCGGCCGCGCCCGACGCACGACCGGCGTCGACCAGCGCCTCCTCGACCTGCTTCTCCAGCGCCGCCAGCCGGCGTCCGACGTCGGCGGCGGAGGGCAGCGGAGCGAAGCGCCCTCCGCGGCGGCCGGAGCGGAGCGGGATCACACGCGACGGCGCTTCGCCGGGCGGACGCTCCGCATCGGGCATGGCCTCGCTAGGTAGGGGACGACCCCCTCGATGTCAACGCGACGCGACGGTTGACCACGCGCGCGACGCGTCGGCACACTGCCCGGCATGTCGCGCGGGCCGAGCATCGTCTGCCCGCACCGTCCGCCCTGCCCCGGCTGCCCGCGGCTGGGCGCGCCCGGCGTCGCCGCGAGCGCCGTGGCGACGCTGCGTGCGCTCGCCGCCGACGCGGGCCTGCCGGCGCCGGTCGTGGTCGACGGCGATCCGCGCGGCCATCGCCATCGCGCACGGCTGGCGGTGCGCGGGCGCGCGAGCTCGCCGAAGGTGGGCCTGTTCCAGGAGGGCAGCCACCGCATCGTCGACGTGCCGCGCTGCCTCGTGCACCACCCGCTCGTGAACGCCGTCGCCGCCGCCGTGCGCGACGCCGTCCGCGCCACCGCCACCGCGCCCTACGCGGACGCGCCCCACCGCGGGCTCCTGCGCTACGTGCAGGTCGTCGTCGCGCGCCCGACCACGACGGCGCAGGTCGTGCTCGTCGGCAACGACATCACCCCGGCGTCGCTCGCGCCGCTCGCGGACGCGCTCGCCGCCCGCCTGGGCGACCGCCTCCACAGCCTGTGGTGGAACGGCAACCCCGCGCGCACGAACACCATCCTCGGCCCGCACTGGCACCGCTGGCAGGGACCCGAGGCGATCGTGGAGACCATCGGCGGCGCGCGCGTGTTCTTCCCGCCGGGCGCGTTCGGACAGACGAACCTGCCGCTCGCCGACCACGTCGTCGCGCAGGTACACGCCTGGGTGCCCGACGGCGCGCGCGTGCTCGAGCTCTACGCCGGCTGCGGTGCGATCGGCCTCGGGCTCGTGCCGCGCGTCGCCGCCATCGCGTTCAACGAGGTCGCGTCCGGCTCGCTCGACGGGCTGCGCCTCGGCCTCGCGGCGGCGGGCGACCCGCTCCGAGCGACGCTGCTGCCCGGCCCCGCCGCCGAGCACACCGCCAGCATCTCGGAGGCCGACACCGTGATCGTCGATCCGCCCCGCAAGGGACTCGACGCGGTGACCCTGGACGCGCTCTGCGCCGCGCGCCCGGCGCGGCTGCTCGTCGTCAGCTGCGGGCTCGATGCCTTCGTGCGCGAGACCGCGGCGCTGCGCACGCGGGGCCGGATGCGGCTACGGGCCCTGAGGCCCTTCGCGCTCTTCCCGTGGACCGAGCACGTCGAGACCGTGGCCCGCTTCGAGCCCGACGCCTGAGATCAGCGGCCGCCCTTCACGCGGGCATGCCCGGACTTGCGGGCCTGCTTCTTGCGCGCCTTCACCTTCTTGGCGGCACGGTAGCGGGCGGACTTGCGCGGGCGTTTCGGCTTCTTGGTGCGGGTCATCCGGGCTCGTCTATGCGGGCGCCCGCCGCTTGTCCACCGCGGTGACCCCCTGGCCTCGGCGGCGACATCGGCATAGGCGACGAGCATGGAAGAGCGTCGTCTGGGAACCGAGGGTCTCATCGTCTCCGCCATCGGGCTCGGCTGCATGGGCATGAGCTGGGCCTACGGCGTTCCCGACGACGCCGAGTCGACCGCCACCCTGCACGAGGCGATCGAGCGCGGCTGCACCTTCCTCGACACGGCCGAGGTGTACGGCCCGTGGAAGAACGAGGAGCTGCTCGGCCGCGCGCTCGCGGGCCGGCGCGACCGTGTGGTGCTGGCGACGAAGTTCGGCTTCGCGCTGTCGGCCGAGGGCAACGTCACCGGGCTCGACAGCAGCCCCGCGCGCGGCCGCGAGGCCTGCGAGGCGTCGCTCCGGCGGCTCGGCACCGACCACGTAGACCTCCTCTACCAGCACCGTGTCGATCCCGCGGTGCCGATCGAGGAGACCGTCGGCGCCATGGCCGAGCTGGTGCGCGCGGGCAAGGTGCGCTTCCTCGGCCTCTCCGAGGCCAGCCCGCGCACGCTGCGCCGCGCGCACGCCGTCCATCCGATCAGCGCGCTGCAGACCGAGTACTCGCTGTGGCAGCGCGACGTCGAGGCCGAGGTCCTGCCGACCTGCCGGGAGCTCGGCGTCGGCTTCGTCGCCTACAGCCCGCTCGGCCGCGGCTTCCTCACCGGGCAGGCGCAGCGCGCCGAGGCCTACGCGCCCGGCGACAGCCGCCAGGGCCATCCGCGCTTCCAGGGCGACAACTTCGACGCCAACCTGCGCCTCGTCGCCGCGCTGCAGGAGCTGGCGGCGCGCAAGAGCTGTACGCCGTCGCAGCTCGCGATCGCCTGGGTCCTGGACCAGGGCGCCGACGTCGTGCCGATCCCCGGCACCAAGCGCCGTTCCTACCTGCGCGAGAACCTCGCGGCCGCCGCGCTGACGCTGAGCGACGACGACCGCGCCTTCGTCGAGGCCCAACTGCCGGTCGGCGCCGTGTCGGGCGAGCGCTACAACCCGGTCATGATGTCGATCCTCGATCGCTGAGCCGAAGGCCGCCATGAAGCCCACCCTCGTCACCGGTGCCAACGGCCACGTCGGCAACAACGTCTGCCGCCTGCTCCGCGCGCGCGGCGAGCCGGTGCGCGCGATGATGCGCGACACCGCCGACCCGGCCCCGGTTGCGGACCTCGAGGTCGAGATCGTGCGCGGCGACATCCGCGACCCCGACGCGGTCGCCCGCGCGATGGACGGCGCCGGGCGCGTCTACCACACCGCCGCCGGCTTCCTCATGTGGTCGCCCGACCCCGAGCGCGACATCGTGCGCGCCAGCGTCGACGGCACCCGCCACGTGCTCCTGGCGGCGGCCCGCGCCGGGGTCGAGAAGGTGCTGTACGTCAGCACCAGCGGCACCATCGGCTTCGAAGCGACGCCCGACCGCGTGCGCACCGAGCTCGACCACAACACGACGCCGCACACGCCCTACTTCCGCGGCAAGATCGCCGCCGAGCGCGAGGCGTTCGAAATCGCGGAGCGCACGGGCATGCCCGTCACGGCGGTGAATCCGGGCTTCATCCTCGGCCCGCGCTTCTGGAAGCCGAGCGAGTCGACGCGCCAGGTGGTCGACTTCCTGAACCAGGGCCTGCCGGTGTGGTTCGAAAGCGGCTTCGGGACGGTCGACGTCGAGGACGTCGCGCGCGGCGCGCTCCTCGGCATGGAGCGCGGACGTGATCGCGAGCGCTACATCCTCTCGGGCGACAACGTCACGGTGAAGCAGCTCCTCGACCTCGCGGCCGAGCTCTCGGGCGTACCGGCGCCGCGCCTGCGCATGCCTGCGCCGCTGCTGCGGGTGCTCGCCACCGGCATGGAGCTGTGGGGCCGGGCCAGCGGCACCCGGCCGCTGCTCGATCGTGCCCAGGTCGACGAGTTCGCCGGCACCTTCGGCTTCGTGAGCTCCGCGAAGGCGCAGCAGGAGCTCGGCTTCACCTACCGTCCCGTCCGCGACGTGGTCCGGCGCACGGTGGCCTGGGCGCTCGATCGCGGCTTCGTTCCGCCGGCACGCCGGGCGGCGCTGACGCCGCATCCGTCGCTCGCCGGCGCCTACTGACGCCGGCGCTTCGCGGCGGGGCGGCCGGCGGAGGGCCGGCCGCCCCGCGGTGCTTCTCACAGCGTCCCGCGCAGCGTCTTGAGATCGTTCTTGAACGTCGCGACGGTGGCCGTCAGCTCCGAGCGCGTGGCGTCGGAGATGTTCTTGCGGCCGCTGTTCGAGCGGACGCGGAAGCCCATCGACACGAGCACGCGGCCCGCCTTCTTGAGCTTCGTACGCGCCTGGCGCGCGTTGCCGGCCGTGCTCGCCGCCTCGGCTTCACCGAGCAGGCGCTCCAGCTTATCGGCCTGCTTCCTCAGCGTCGGCTTGGTGCGGCCGAGATCGTCGGCCCCGGCCAGCCGCACGCGGAGCGCGTCGACGCGGCATTCGAGCGAATCGAACGACACCTCGGGGGCGCATGCACCCGGCAGCGTCGTGCTGGTCGTGGACGTGGAGCTCGTCGACGTCGTGCTCGTGGCGAGCGTCGTCGACGTGGTGGTCGTGGTCTGTGCGGCCGCGAGCGCCGGCAGCGCCGCGCCGAAGGCGAGGGCCGCCATCAGCCGCCCGCGCCCGGTGTCCGCAGTTCGAATGCCCATTCGTCACCTCCTGTGGGGAATCCTGGGACGACGACGGAGCAACCCGGATGCCACGGAGAAATGTCGCGTCTGCCGGCGCCGCCGCCGCGCACTCCGCAACCCGCCGGTTTCAACCCCGTTGCAAGCGTTACACCCGATCGGGGCGCGCGACCGCCCGCGGCGTTCGCCCTCGCCGTTCCTTGACAGCGTCGGCGTACGCGCCGTAAGCCGCCTCGCGGTGGCGACTGAGACCGATCGCTCGGAGGCGACGCCGGCGGCGCGCGCGCCGTCCATCCCCCCGCCGCGGCGCCGACGGCGGTCCTGACGGAGGCGCGTGGACCGGAGCGCCCGGGCGATCGTGTCCCACCCGTGGCTCGTGCTGCTCGTCGCGGCGCTGCTCACCGGGGTGGCCGGGATCGGCCTGCGACGCCTCGGCTTCGACAACTCGAGCGAGCGCCTGCTCGTGCAGGACTCGCCCGACGCCGACTTCCTGCTCGACGTGCGCGCCGCGTTCGGCGGCGACGAGATCCTCTTCGTCCTGCTGCGCGCACCCGACGTGACGACGCCGGCCGCCGTCCGCGACCTCCTGCGGCTCGACACCGCGCTCGCGAAGGCCCCCGGCGTCGAGCGCGTGGCCAGCCTCGCGACGCTGCGCTGGCCGTGGCCGTCGGGCGACGACGTCGTCGTCGAGCGGCTGTTCGCGAGCGACGGCACGCCCAGCGACGGCGCGCCGCTGCCGGCGGTGCTCGCGCACCCCATCGTCGCGCAGACACTGCTCACGCCCGACCGCCGTGTCGCCGCGGTCCTGGCGTTCGTGCGGCCGCGACCGGAAGACCCGCGCTTCAAGGGCCGCCTCGTCGCCGCCGTCGAGCAGCTGATCGCCGATCTGACGCCCGACCTTGCGCCCGGCAGCGAGGTGCTCCTCGGCGGCGCGCCGTACGGCCAGGTCGAGATCGACGCCCTCACGCGGCGCGACCTCCGCGTGCTCGGCTCGCTCGCCTTCCTCACCATGGCGGCGTTCCTCGGCCTCACCTATCGCGGCGTCGCCGCCGTGGTGCTGCCGCTCGTCACCGTCGTGCTCTCGCTGGCGTGGACGCTCGGCATCGCCGGCGCGGCCGGGGTGTCGATCTCGGTCGTCACCTCGACGCTCGTGCCGCTCGTGCTCGCGGTCGGCACGAGCTACTGCGTGCGCGTCCTCTCGGAGTTCGGGCGCCAGCAGGACCTCGGCATGCGCGGCAGCGCCGGCGTCGAAGCGGCCCTGCGCGAGGTGGGGACGACGGTGATGTGGTGCGGCGCGGCCACCGCGCTCGGCTTCCTGCCGATGTGCGGGAGCCACATCGACGTGCTCCGCGACCTCGGCCTCCTCGCCGTGACCGCGAGCGGCATCGCCGCGGCCCTCTCGCTCACCGTCGTGCCCGCCGTGCTGACGCTGGTCGCGCGGCGCGCGCCCGGAGAACGCTCGCACGCCAGCATGCGGCCGCTCCTCGCGGCCGTCCATCGCCTGACCGACCGCCACGCCGCAGCCGTCCTCGCGACCACTGCGCTCGTCGTCGGGCTCGGCGCCGTCGGCCTGCGCTGGGTGTACGTCGACCAGAGCCCCTGGGACTGGTTCCCGGACGAGTCGCCCGTCGCCCGCTCGACGCATCTCATCGACGGCCAGCTCGGCGGCGTCCTGCCGTTCAGCCTGGTCTTCCGCAGCCCGGAGGGCCCGTGGGATCCCGCGCTGCTGCGGGCCGAGGACGCGGTCGTCGAGGCCCTGCGCGCCGACCCGCGCGTGCAGACGGTCACCAGCGCAGCCGATCTCCTGCGGCTCACCGCGACGGCGTTCGAAGGCCCCGGCGCGCCGCTGCCGGGCCGCGCCGATCTGATCGCGCAGTACGCGCTGCTGTACGACTTCGGCGACCCGGCGACGCTGGCGCCGTGGGTGCACCAGGAGAGCGGCCGCCACCACGTCCTCCTGCGCATGGCCCACGCCGGCACGATGGAGGTCGAGGCCTTCGTGGCCCGCGTCGAGGAGCATCTGCGCCGGCTGGTGCCGGCGCCGCTCGAGGCACGGCTCACCGGCACCGGGCTGCTGCGCGTCGCCACCGCCTACGAGTTCACGGCCGGGCTGGTGCGCGAGCTGCTGCTCGCGTCGCTCGCGATGACCGTGCTGCTCGCCGTCGCACTGCGCTCGCCCTGGCTCGGGCTCCTCGCCCTCCTGCCGAACCTGCTGCCGATCGTCCTGATCTACGGCCTCCTCGGCTGGCTCGGGATCCCGCTCAACGCCGCCACGGTCACGACCGGCGCCGCCGCGCTCGGCAACGCCGTCGACGACACCGTCCAGTACCTCGACCGCTACCGGCGCCTGCGCGGCACGCTCGGTCCCGCCACGCGCGAGGCCACGCTCGACGCCGTCGGCGCGCCGATGATCGTCTCGGACGTCGTGCTGGCGGCCGGCTTCGCCGTGCTGCTCGCCGCCAGCTTCGTCCCGGTGGCGACGCTCGGCCTGCTCGGCGCCGCCGCCATGACCCTGTCGCTGCTCGCGAACCTGCTCCTGCTGCCGGCGCTGGTGACCGTCTGGGAGCACTGGCGCGCGCGACGCTAGTGTCCCGCGTCCGAAGCTCGTTGCCGAAGCTCGGATGGGATCGCACCGCCCGGCGCGGCGCGACGACGAGGCATGGCCGTCGCCATGGTGAGGAGGCGCAATGCAGCCGGGCGGCGTGAGACGGCCCGAGCTTCGGTGACGAGCTTCGGACTCGGGACGTTAGGAAGGCGGGAAGCCGAGCGCCGCGTACGCCGCGCCGAGCGAGGCGGCGAAGGGCTCGGCGGCGAAGCGCGTCGCATACACCGCCGCGGCGCCGGCGGCGAGACGGCGGCGCAGGGCCGCATCGGCGGCGAGCCGGACCAGCGCCGACGCCAGCGCCGGGGCGTCGCCGGGCGGCACGAGCAGCGCGCTCTCGCCGTCGCGCACGTCCTCCGGAATGCCGTCGACCGCCGACGCTGCGATCGGCAGGCCCGCCCTCAGCGCCTCGAGCAGCGCCAGCGCCCCGCTCTGCTCCTCGCGCGACGCGAGCGCGAAGACGTCGGCCCGCCGCAGGTAGGGCTCGACCTCCGCCACCCGTCCGGCCAGCACCACCGCGCCGTCGAGGCCGAGGGCGCGCGCCCGCCGGCGGTTGTCCGCGAGCAGCGGGCCCTCGCCGATGAGACATGCGCGCAGCGGCGTGCCGCGGTCGCGGGCGAGGGCGAGCGCATCGACGAGCACGTCGACGCCCTTGCGCGAGTGGCTGCGCGCGACGCTGACGACGAGCGGCGCGCCGGCGGGACGCAGGACCGCGATCTCGGCCGGCACGGCGCCGGGCTCCGGCGGCGGCAGGAAGGCCGACTCCGGCCCGTACGCGACGCGCTCGACGCGTACCGTGGGGCCGTGCTCGGCGAGGACGAGACGGCGCACCGACTCGTAGTTCACGAACACGCGGGCCGCGCCGCGGTACGCCGCGCGCTCGTAGCGATGCACCACCGCCCGCGCCCAGGCCGCCTGGGCGCGATAGCCCAGCGCGACGCGGACGGGCGCGTCGCGCAGGCCGCGCACCAGCGAGTCCGACTCGACGCGGTAGGTCGTATACGAGCCGATCACCGCCACCGCCGTGCGCCCCCGCCGGCGCAGGCGCGCGCAGCCGTCGACCGCCGCCGCGCCCCACACGCCGAAGCCGTGCGCCAGCACCGGCCCCGGCCGTGCCGCCGCCAGCGTGACCAGGCCGCGGGCGAGGATCGGCGCGTGACCGGGGATCATCAGCTGACGCAGCGGCCGGAACGGCGAGCGCAGGCGGCGGATCGTGCCGAAGTCGGTCTCGCGCACGCGCGCCGTCGCGCCCACGCACAGGATCTGCGGGGCGTAGCCGGCGCGCACGGCGGCGCGCGCGCAGGCCCGCACGTAGACCGAGTGGCCGCCGCCCGGCTCCTCGAGCGGATCCTTGCCGGCGACGAAGACGAGCAGCGGCCTCATCTGCGCGCGCGGCGGATCTCGCGCGCGACGTAGGCGACGTCGGCGTCCGAGAGCGACGGCCCCGACGGCAGATAGAGCCCCGTCCGTCCGAGGCGCTCGGCCACCGGATACGACTCGCCGCGATGGGCGCGGAAGTAGGCGGGCTGCACGTGCAGCGGCACGAAGAAGGTCCGCGTCTCGATGCCGCGCGCGGCGAGCCGCCGGCGCAGCTCGTCGCGCGTGCAGCCGAAGCGCGCGGCGTCGACCGTGATCCCGAACATCCAGAAGACGTTGCGCACCTCGGGCCGCTCGACGGGCAGCCCGAGCCCCGGCACGTCGGCCAGCGCCGCCAGGTAGCGGTCGCGGTTCGACCGGCGGCGGGCGACGAGATCGGCGAGGCGCTCCGTCTGCGCGAGGCCGACGGCGGCCTGGAGGTTCGTCATGCGGTAGTTGAAGCCGACGGAGCGGTGCCAGAAGTGACGCTCGGTGGAGAAGCAGAGCGCGCGCAGCTCGCGGGCACGCGCGGCGACCGCGGCGTCGTTGGTCGTCAGCATGCCGCCCTCGCCCGTCGTCAGCACCTTGTTGCCGTAGAACGAGAACGCGGCGACGTCGCCGAGGCTGCCCGCCGGGCGGCGGCGATACATCGCGCCGTGCGCCTCGGCGGCGTCCTCGACGACGACGAGGCGATAGCGCCGGGCGACGGCGTGGACGGCGTCCATGTCGCACGGATGGCCGTAGATGTGGACGGGCACGATGGCGCGCGTGCGCGGCGTCACCTTGGCGGCGAGCCGGGTGGCGTCGAGGTTCCAGGTGTCGGGCTCGGCGTCGACGAGGACCGGGACGGCGCCGAGCAGCGCCGCGGCGTTGGCGGTGGCGATCATGGTGAACGCCGGCATCAGCACCTCGTCGCCGGGGCCGACGCCGGCGGCGCCGAGCGCGAGGTGCAGCGCCGCCGTGCCGCTCGAGCAGGCGACGCCGTGGCGGCATCCCACCGCCTCGGCGAACGCCTCCTCGAAGCGGCGGACGAACGGCCCCGCCGACGAGATCATGTTGGTGTCGAAGCACTCGAGGACGTAGCGGCGCTCGTTGCCGTCGAGCAGCGTCTCGCACACCCGCAGCGGCGCGGCGGGCGCCGGCTCGTCCGCGCTACCGGCGGGCTCGCCGAGCACCGGCTCGGGATCGGGGACGAGATGGCGGATCGTCTCCAGCTCGTCGGGGGTGAGGTCCTGCGGTGCGATCATGTCGCCTCCATGAGGGGAGCCGTGATCCAGGCGGCGAGGTGCCGCGTGCGGGCGAGCGCGGCGGCGTCGTCCGCCGCGTCGGCGGATTCGAAGACGCCGTCGAAGATGGCCGCGAGCCCGTCGCGCAGCCGCTCGTCGACGAGCGCCAGGTAGGCGCGACGATAGCCGGGCGCCGGCAGCGCCGCCCCGCGCGCCAGCACGCGGCGGCGCAGCGCCGCATAGCTGCGCAGCGCCGCGACCACGCGCCGGTCGAGCAGGCGCCCCGGCGCGCCGGCGGCGAGGCGACGCGCGACCAGCAGCGGCGACACCGCGCGCAGCTCGCGCACGACGTGTCCGTGCAGCGACGCCTTCACCCGGTCGTCCGGCAGGTCGTCGCCGCTCGGCTCGGCCGGCGCCCAGTCGCGCAGCGCCGGCAGCAGGCGCAGGAGGTCGATGCCCATGACGGCCGGATCGCCGCCCGCCGACAGCGCCGTGAGCGCGACGCGCAGGCACTGCGCGCACGCGCTGCACGCGGCGTCGTCCGGACCGACGCGCCAGCACGAGTACTGGAGGTCGCGCAGGTCGTGGTAGCGCGTCCACAGCAGACGCTGCACCTGACCGCTGCGCAGCGGGTAGTTCGTCGAGCCGTAGCGCAGCCCGTGGCGCGACAAGAGCGCGTCGAGCGCGCACTGCGTCACCGCCGAGTACATGAAGTGCGGATGCTGCACGACGAAGCCGTCGCGCACGACCGTCTCCTGCAGCTCCGCCTCGGAGGCGAGGAAGACGCGCGGCGCGCCGCGCACGAAGGCCACGACGAGCGCCGACGCCAGGTAGAGGAACGTGTCGCTGATCTCGTTGACCGCGATCGTGTGCCCGCGCAGGCGGGCGAAGTCGTTGTGCCAGGCGGCGCGGAGGTCGGAGTGGACCTCGACCAGCTCGAGCTGCCGCCGGCGCACCACCTCGGCCGTGAGCGCGCGCCGGCGCGGCGTCACGTGGTCGTGCATCGGCGGCATGGGCGACGTCGTCATCACCGCGATCGGCCGCTGGCCCAGCTCGGCCAGCAGCCCGAGCTGGAGGAGGCTGTCCTTGCCGCCGCTGAACGCGGTCACGCTGCCCCCGTCGTCGGGCGGCGGCGGCTGTGGGGCGGCGCGCGGGCCGTCGTCCCACAGCTCGATCGCACGCGCGACGTCGCGACCGCCGCGCGACGCCTCCAGCGTGGCCACGGCGGCGTCGCACAGGCGCAGCCAGAACTCGCGCTCGCCGTGCGCGAGCGCCCACGGCAGCTCGACGCGGCACGGCCGCAGCAGCGTCCAGTGGCTGTGGAGACAGAGGAGCGCGACCGTGCGCCAGAGCGCGACCGGCACGGCGCCGAGCGGCAGCGTCGGGGGGAAGCGCAGGTGGAACTCCTGCGCACGGTACAGCGGCGACTCGGGCTCGACCTCCCACCGGAAGACCGCCGCGTGCGCCGTCACGACCGGCTCGTGGAGCACGATGCGGATCATCGACGGGCGGGAGGGATGGCGACCGACACGCGCGGCCTCCCCTTAGCACCGCCGTCGGGCGCCCACCAAATCCCGCGCCGCGCCGGCACCGGCGGCGAGCGACTCAAGTTCGCGCGCCGATGCGCCGATGCTGCGTCCCGGGGATGCGACACACACGGCGGTGGATCGGAGGGCTCGGGCTGGTGCTCGGGATGGCGGGCGGCGCAGGCGCCCAAGCGTGGGACTGCGAGGCGCCGCTCGGCCCGTCGATCGCGTCGATCCGGCCGTTCCTCGTCGGCCGCTGCTACGAGCAGCTGGCCGGCTGGGCCCCCGACCTCCGCATCCGCGCCACCGGGCCGATCGTCGACGGCAACTACTTCTCGGTCCACGGCGACGTGCGCGTGCACTATCCGCCCGCGGTGCTGGCCTGGCTCGCCGACGGCCGCCCGCCGGAGCACGTCTTCCCCGACGGCACGCTGGTCGTGAAGGAGCAGTATGCGGGTCCGGGCGCGACCGACCCGACCGCGCTCGGCGGCTGGACGATCATGCTGCGCGCCGGCGACGCGTCCCGCGACGGCTGGTTCTGGGCCTACGTCGACGCGCACGACCCGAGCTGGGACAGCGGCGAGACCTTCCTTCCCTACTGCATCGGCTGCCACGCGGCCGCCAACAACCCGCATTTCCTGTTCGCCAGCCTCGCCAACCTGACCGGCCCCATCGTCACCTACGGCGACATCGACACCGGCGCGCCCGACGTGCCGAGCGCACCAGGCCCGCACGTACCGCCGTACGTGCCCGCCGACCTGCCGCAGCCGCTCGCCGCGCCCGACCCCGTCTTCGTCGCGCGCTACGCCGAGATGGCGCCGCCCGCGAGCGCACTGCCCCTGCCCTCGGCGACCTTCGACCACGTCGTCCCGCGCCCGGGTACGCCCGAGCACTTCGTCACCAGCGACGTGTGCGGCGGCTGCCACGACGCCGACTCGCTCCTGCACGGCCTCTACCCGAACATGATGCTGCGCGTGCAGGAGCAGAACCTGAACCTCTCGCCGCTCGGCGAGTGGAGCGCGTCGCTCATGGGGCTCGCCGGCCGCGATCCCGTGTTCCGCGCCCAGCTCGAGTCGGAGCGCGCGCTGCGCCCCGAGCTGGGCGACGCGATCGACGACTTCTGCCTCACCTGCCACGGCGCCGCCGGCAAGCGCGCGCTCGAGATCGACAGCGGCGGCAGCGAGCGCCTGTCGCTGGCCGACCTCTACGCCACCGAGGGCCCGAAGGCGCGCTACGCCGCGCTCGGCCGCGACGGCGTCACCTGCACCGTCTGCCACCACATCGCCGCCGACGGTCTCGGCACGCCGGCGACGTTCACCGGCCGCTTCCCGCTCGGGCCCGCGGACGAGCTCTACGGGCCCTACGACGACCCGCGCCCGTACGCGATGGAGCAGGCCGTCGGCGCGACGCCGGTGCACGGAGCGCACCTCGAGGACTCGGCGCTCTGCGGTACCTGCCACACGGTCTACACGCCGATCCTCGACGTCGGCCGTCCGTACACGCCCGGCGAGATGGCGAACGCGCCGCGCGCGCACGAGCAGACGACGTACTTCGAGTGGGTGAACAGCGCCTTCTCCGAGCCCGGCACGTTCCGCAGCTGCCAGAGCTGCCACATGCCGGATCATTTCGACGACCCGGCGAAGCCGCTCGCGTTCCGCATCGCCAACATCCAGGACGAGCGCTACCCGTACTTCGAGCACGCCGCGCCGGCGGCGGACGTGACCCTGCCGATCCGCCAGCCCTACGCGCGCCACACGCTGGTCGGCATCAACCTCTTCGTCATGGAGATGTTCCAGCAGTTCCCCGATCTGCTGGGCATCGTGCCGGTCGACGGCAACATCTCGAGCGCGCAGAACGCGGCCCTGAGCCTTCTCGTCGCACAGGCCGCGTCCGAGCGCGTGGCGCGCGAGCAGACGGCGACCGTCGAGGTGACCGACCTGCGCCGCGTGCGCCGCCGCGGCCGCACGCCGGCGGCGCTCGAGGTCGCCGTGCGGGTGACGAACCTCGCCGGGCACCGCTTCCCGTCCGGCGTCGGCTTCCGGCGCGCCTTCCTCGAGCTGGTGGTCGAGGACCGCCGCGGCCGCGTGCTCTGGGCCTCGGGCCGCACCTCGCCGCTCGGCGTGATCCTGGCCCCGGACGGCTCGCCGCTCGAGACCGAGTTCAGCACCACGGTCTGGCAGCCGCACCGGGACGTGATCGACGACCAGACGCAGGTGCAGATCTACGAGGAGCGGCACCGCGACTCGGCGGGCAACCTGACGACCAGCTTCCTCGCGCTCAGCGAGGACGTGAAGGACAACCGCCTCGAGCCCCTGGGCTGGTCGACGACCAAGCCGTTCGCGGAGGAGACGCGGCCCGTCGGCGTCGCCGATCCGTCGTACTTCGACGGCAGCGGCAGCGACGACCTCGTCTACCGCGTCCCGTTGCGCACGGTGCGCAAGGCGGCGCGGGTACGCGTCACGCTGCACTACCAGTCGATCCCGCCCTACTGGCTGCGCGACCGCTTCCAGACCGCGCAGGGACCGGAGACGCAGCGCCTCTACTACATCGCCAGCCGGCTCGACCTCGCCGGCCAGGCGATCTCGGGCTGGACGCTGCCGGTCGCGCGCGACGAGCGCCTGCGGCATGGCCGCGGCCGGCAGCGGTGGAACCGGTGGGCCGCGCCGGCGTCCTGATCGTCCTCGTGAACGCGCTGGCCGGCGTCGGTCTCGCGTCGCTCGGCATCGCGCTGCCCGCGCTCGGCGCCGCGCTCGGCACCAGCCCGGCGCGCGTGCTCTGGCTGGTCGACGCGTTCCTCGTCGCCACCGTGTGCGCGACGCCGCTGACGCCGTTCCTGCTGGAGCGCTTCGGCGCGCGCCGGGTCATGCTCGGCGGCATCGCGGGGACGTGCGTCGCGTCGGCCGCCGCCGCCGCGACGCCGAGCCTCGGACCGCTGCTCGGGCTCGCGTTCGTGCAGGGGCTGTGCGTCGCGCCGCTCCTTCCCGCGACGCAGGCGCTCGTCGTCGCGCGCTTCCCCGAGCGGCATCGCGCCGTCGGCATGGCGCTGTGGGGCGGCGGCAGCGCCGCGGGAACGCTGCTCGGGGCGCTGGCGGGCGGCTGGCTCTGCCTGCACGTCGGCTGGCCGGCGATCTTCGCGCTCGCCCCGGCCCTCGCGCTGGTGGCGCTGCCGCTGGTCGCGCGCGCCGTGCCCGCCGAGCCGTCGCGCGCCGTCCCCGTCGACTGGTTCGGGCTCGCGGCCTTCGGCGGCGGCATCCTCGCGCTGAACCTCTTCCTCACCATCGGCGACGACGTCGACTGGCACCACGCGCCGGCCCTCTTCCTCCTGCCGCTCGCCGCCGCCGTCGGACTCGGCGCCTTCCTGCGCCACGCCCGCCGGACGCCGCGGCCGATCGTCGACCTCGCGCCGCTCGCGAACCACGACCTCGCGACCATGGTCGTCCTCTGCTTCGGCATCGGCGCGTTCTCGACCGCCTTCTTCCAGACGGCGATGCTCGGCAGCGTCGTCGGCTTCGACAGTGGGTTCCTCGGCATGCGCGGCGCGTGCGCGGGCGCGGCGCTGCTGCTCGGGCTCGCCGCCGCCGGGCGGATGCTCGGCGTCACGCGGCCGCTCGCGGTGTTCGCCGCCGGGCTCGGGCTGCTGCTGGTCGGCAAGTACGGCTTCACGCACTACGCGCCGGGGCTCTCGCCGCTCGGCGCGATCTGGCCCGCAGCCGTGAGCAGCGTCGGCTTCGGGGTGGTGTCCGCGGTGCTGGCGACGCTGGCGTTCCGCTCGCTGTCGCCGTCGCAGGTGCCCGCGGCGGCGGGGCTCTTCGTGCTCGGCCAGCAGCTCGGCTACGCGCTCGGCGTCGCGGCGCTCGACGCCTTCCTCCAGGTACGCACCGAGCAGCTGCTCGCGGGCGGGCATCCCGGCGCCTTCGCGACGGAGCTGGCGTTCCTCGAGCTGTTCTGGGTCGAGCTGGCGGCGTCGGTGCTGCTCCCGGTGCTCGTGCTGCTGCGCCGCGCGCCGGCGCTGGCGCCGCTGTCGGCCGCGGTCGCGCCGCCGGCCTAGTGTCCCCGCTGCCGCCGCCGGACGCGGCGCACCACGAGCAGCAGGATCGGCACGCACACGAGCACCACCGCGCCGATGCCGGCGGCGGTATCGACCCAGCCGGGCGTGCGCGTCTCGAGGTCGAAGAGCTGCGGCTCCGGCGTCCCCAGCGGCAGCCGCGACGCCACCTCGTCCAGGCCCGCGCGCGTCGGCTCGGCGGCGGCGACCGCGAGGATCACGACCATCTCCTGCGCCGCCGGCCCGAGGCCCTGCGCCTCCGGATCGACGCCGACGCGCACGAGCCAGGCGCGGATCGTCTCCGCAGCGGGCGGCGCCGCGGCGGCGAACGGCAGCGGCTCGGCGACGTGCGCGAAGTCGCCGGGCACGGGGATGCCGCGGCGGTGGAGGGAGAGAAGGCCGTCGCCCGGCACCAGGCGGCCGTCGTCGCGGACGCCGGCGGAGAACGTGGCACGCAGCGGGACGTGGGCGTCGCTCGGCGGGATGGTCCCCTCGAACGACGCCGTCACCGTCGGCAGGAACCAGCCGCGCAGCGCGGTCGACGCCCAGTCGCTCGCCGCGATCGCGATCAGCACGCCGACCACGGCCGCGAGCCCCCCCGCCGCCCGGGCGCGCATGAACAGGGCCATTCCCTGCGCGGGCGCGGCGGCCGGCCCCGGAGCCGCCGCGCCCGCGCGCGCCGATCCCGGCAGCCCGTCCACCCGGCGCAGGACGTCGACGAGCGGGCCCATGTCGTCGCGCCCGTCGAACTCCCGCACCGCGTGCCCGGCGAGGTTGCTGGACGGCGGCAGCGGCGCGCCGGTCCGCGCGATCTCGCGCAGGCGCGGTACCAGCACGAGCTGGATCCAGTGCTCGAACGGCATCGCGTCCATGCCGAAGGGCGCCGCGAAGGGGCGCAGCGGCGGCGGCTCCGTCCACGCGCCGAGCCGGCGCATGGTCCGCTCGACGTCGTCCGCCGCGGCGGTGATCCGGTCGGCGGTCACGGGAAGAGCGGCGTGCCCCAGGCGTCGGCGAAGCAGGAGGCGGCGAGCGGGCGGCGCGCGACGCGCTTCGGGAACGGCTGCGACGGCCAGCCGAGCGCGACCAGCGCCGCGGTCGCGACGCCCTCCTCCGGGATGCCGAGCAGCGCCTTCACCTCGGGCTCGACGGCGCAGAGGAGCGTCGTCAGCGCCGTGCCGAGGCCCTCGTTGCGCGCCCCCAGCAAGACGTTCTGCACGCTCGGATAGACCGACGCGCCGCCGACGATCGAGAGACGCCCGAGATGCCGGTCGGTCGCGAGCAGGTCGCCGAGCAGCGCGCAGACGACGAGCAGCACGGGCACGTCGGCGAGGTGGCGCGCGAAGTGGTCGGCGTTGGCGAGCAGCGTGGGGAGCGGCGCGCCCGGCCTGGTCGTGGCGCGCCCGGCGTACTGCTCCCAGAGCGGCAGGTAGAGCGCGGCGAGCTGCCGGCGCTTGTGCGCATCGCGCACCGCGATCCAGCGCACGCCCTGGCGGTTGCCGCCGGTGGGCGCATGGCGGCCGGCGTCGAGCACGCGGCGCAGCACGTCGTCGGGGACCGGGTCCGGCCGGTAGAAGCGGCACGCCGGCGTGCTCGACACCACCTCGCGAAAGTCCATGCGGCTCCTCGGCCGCCGCGCTCACGCCTTGCGCGGCGGCGGTACGTCGATCTTGAGGTGCAGCTCCTTCAGACGCTCGGGCGGCACCGGCGCCGGCGCCTGCATGAGCAGGTCCTGCGCCTTCTGGTTCAGCGGGAAGGCGATGACCTCGCGGATGTTCGGCTCGTCGGCGAGCAGCATGACGATGCGGTCGATGCCCGGCGCTGTGCCGCCGTGCGGCGGCGCGCCGTAGCGGAACGCGTTGAGGAGCCCGCCGAAGCGCGCCTCGACCTCCTCCGGCCCGTAGCCGGCGATCGCGAACGCCTTCATCATGATGTCCGGGCGGTGGTTCCGGATCGCGCCCGACGACAGCTCGACGCCGTTGCAGACGATGTCGTACTGCCACGCCTTGATGGTCAGCGGGTCCTGCGTCTCCAGCGCCTGCAGCTCGCCCTGCGGCATCGAGAACGGGTTGTGGCTGAAGTCGATCTTCTTCAGGTCGTCGTTCCACTCGTACATCGGGAAGTCGACGATCCAGCAGAAGCGGAAGGCGTCCTTCTCGATCAGCTCGAGCTCGTTGCCGAGCCGCGTGCGAACCTGGCCGGCGGCCTTCTCGGCGCCCGCGCGCTCCTGGCAGACGAAGAAGACGGCGTCGCCGTCGGCGAGACCCGCCGCCTCGCGCAGCGCCGCGAGCTCGCCGTCGGCGAGGAACTTCGCGATCGGCCCGCGCGCCTGCCCTTCGGCGAAGACGATGTAGCCGAGGCCGGGGAGACCCAGCTCCTTCCCCCAGTCGTTCAGCTTGTCGTACTGGCTGCGCGACCACTTCGCCGCGCCGGGCGCCGGGATGCCGCGCACGACCGCGCCCTGCGCGATCGCACCCGCGAACGCCTTGAAGCCGCTCGTGCGGAAGACGTCGGTGAGGTCGGCGATGCGGATCGGGTTGCGCAGGTCGGGCTTGTCCGAACCGTAGCGCAGCATCGCCTCGTCGTAGGGGATGCGCACGAACGGCGCCGGCGACACGGTGCGACCGCCCCCGAACTCCTCGAACACGCCGTGCAGGACCGGCTCGACGGCGGCGAAGACGTCGTCCTGGGTGACGAAGCTCATCTCGAGGTCGAGCTGGTAGAACTCGCCCGGCGAGCGGTCGGCACGGCTGTCCTCGTCGCGGAAGCACGGCGCGATCTGGAAGTAGCGGTCGAAGCCCGCGACCATGAGCAGCTGCTTGAACTGCTGCGGCGCCTGCGGGAGCGCGTAGAAGCTGCCCGGATAGAGCCGCGAGGGGACGAGGTAGTCGCGCGCGCCCTCGGGCGAGCTCGAGGTGAGGATCGGCGTCTGGAACTCGGTGAAGCCGGCGTCGGTCAGGCGGCGGCGGATCGACGCGATCACCTGCGCGCGCAGGATGATGTTCCGGTGGATGCCCTCGCGCCGCAGGTCGAGGAAGCGGTAGCGCAGGCGCAGATCCTCGGGCGTGTCGGCGTCGGCGTTCACCGGGAACGGCAGCGTCTCGGCCGTCGAGAGCACCGTCAGCTCGCGGATCGCGATCTCGATCGTGCCGGTCGCGAGCTCGGGATTGACCGTCTCCGCCGAGCGACGCCGCACCTCGCCCGCCACCTGCACGACGGCCTCGGAGCGCAGCGCCTCGGCGTCTTTGAAGAGCGGGCTGGTGACGTCGATCACGCACTGCGTGACGCCGAAGTGGTCGCGCAGATCGAGGAAGAGCAGCTGGCCGTGGTCGCGCTTGCGGTGCACCCAGCCCGCGAGCCGAACGGTCGTGCCCGCGTCGGACTCGCGGAGCTGGCCGCAGGTATGGCTGCGATAGTGGGTCTGGGACATCCGGCGTCGGCTATCGCGCCGGACGAGCGCGCGCAACCCGCGCATGGCCGCCCCGTGCCTCGCATGATAGGCGCTCCCACCGATGAGAACGCTCCCCCTACTCGCCCTCGTCGTCCTCGTCGCCGCCTGCGCCGCCCGCGGCGGCGGCGGCAACTACATGACCGGCCAGGCGACGGTGACGACCGAGCCGGTCGGACGCGACGCCGACGTACCCGCCCCCCGCGCCATCTACGTCGGCAGCTTCGTCACCGACCCCGCCGCCATCGAGGCCCCCGGCGGCGTCATCGGCGAGGGCGAGCAGCTGCTGTCCGACCGCCCCCGCCTCCTCGGCGGCGAGGGCCCGCTGCAACGCCGCGCCGCCGCCGACCAGCCGACGCCCGAGGGCGTCAGCGACACGCTCGAGGCCGCGATCACGAGCGGCCTCGACGAGGCCAACCTCGGCATCCCCGTCTACCGCCTCGCCCCCGGCGCGCCGCCGCCCGAGCACGGCTGGCTCGTCACCGGCGACGTCGTCTCCGTCGACCCCGGCAACCGCGCCGAGCGCGCCGCCGTCGGCTTCGGCGCCGGCGCCGCGACGGCCAAGGTCGACGTCTCGGTCGACGCCATCGACGGCCCCCGCCGCATCCCGGCGATCCGCATGAGCACCGCCGCCGACAGCGGCCACATGCCCGGCGGCGCCGTCACCATGAACCCGTACGTGATCGCCGCGAAGTTCGTGCTGGGACGAAACGCGACGGCGAAGGACCTGCAGCGCCTGGGCGGCGCGATCGCGCAGGAGATCGCGACCCGCGCGCGCGCGTCGGGAGGGTGAGGGGCCGCGAGCCGCGAGGCGCCGCTCGTCGCGGCGCGCTTCCACGGCTCGGTGGCGCGCGCCGATCGTGCACCGTGGGGGGAGGCGATGGGGCCCACCGGGACGACCGATGGCCTCGCGGCCGCGTCGCGAGGGACGCCGCCGGCACGGCTTGCGACATCCCCGGGCATCTCCGTTGACACCCCGCTCCCCGCGGTGGGATCACGCGCCCATGCGCCGCCTCGCCGCCCTCGCGCTCACGCTTCTCCTCGCCGCGCCGGCCCTCGCCTCCACCGGCTGGCTCCACACCGACGACCACTGGATCCGCGACGCCCGCGGCCGCGTCGTCCTCTTGCGGGGGCTCAACTACTCCGGGCTCGAGTTCGGCAACTTCGTCGGGCGGCAGAACGGGCCGGCGCAAGAGGACTTCGTGCAGATGGCGGCGTGGGGGGTGAACGTCGTCCGCCTGCCCGTCGCGTGGCATTACCTCGAGCCGGCGCCGGGGGTGTTCGATCGGGATCACCTGCGGCGGAACGTCGATCCGATCGTCGCCTGGGCGCGGCGGAACGGGATGCGGGTGGTGCTCGAGCTGCATCAGTTCCAGTGGTCGCCGTGCGTCGGGGGGAACGGCGTGCCGGCGTGGAGCTGCGAGGGGAAGGGATACGGCCGCGACTTTCTCGGCGGCTGGGAGGCGCAGCACGACTTCTGGGCCGGGGCGCTCGCGCCCGACGGGGTGCCGCTCGTCGAGCACCTCCTGCGGGTGTGGGAGCGGGTCGCGAAGCACTATCGGCGCTCGCGGACCGTCGTCGGCTTCAACTTCCTGAACGAGCCGCTCGACGTGTACGCGACGCAGACGTTCGAGCACGACACGCTCTACCCCTTCTACCGCGAGGCCGTCCGGCGGGTGCGTGCGGTGAAGGCGCGACAGATGATCGTGCTGGAGCCGCCGGTGACGCGGAACCTCGGCATACCCGCGAAGCCGGAGCCCGTCGGCGACGACGACCTCCTCTATGCGCCGCACCTCTACACGGTGACCGGCGGCCTCGAGGACCTCGCCTACGACGGCGACCGCGCCAAGATCGACGCGGACTACGCGCTGGCGGCGCGCGAGGCGTCCGTGCAGGGAGCCGTCCTGTGGCCGGGCGAGTACGGCGGCGTGGTCGACCGCTTTCCCGCGCAGACGACGCTCTTCTGGCACCACACGCTCGACGAGCAGGACGAGCGCCTCGTCGGCGGTGCGGGGTGGGCCTACTTCCCGAGCGGCAACGGGTTCTCCGTCGTCACCGCGCGCGGCGAGGAGAAGCCGGGGGTGGTCGACGCGCTCGTGCGGCCCTACCCGATGGAGACGGCGGGCATCCCGCTGTCGATCGCATGGGACCGCAGCGCGAGCGGCGCGTTCGTCTACTCCTTCGCCGAGGACACGAGCCGGCGCGTCGCCGACCCGACGGTGATCTTCGTGCCCGAGCGCCACTTCCCGAACGGCTTCACCGTCGAGACGTCGCCGGGCGACGTGGCGATCGTGCGCGCCGGCCGGCAGCAGGTGTGGATCCGGCGCGACCGCACGCGTGCCGTGCACACCGTGACGATCCGCCCGCTGGCGCCGCCGGCGATCCCGGCGGCGCACGGCGGCGGCGCCGCACGGCGACCCTAGGATCCCGAGACCCTAGTGTCCCGAGTCCGAAGTTCGTCACCAAATCTCGGACTCGGAACACTAGAAGCCGAAGCCCGCGATCGCGGCGCGGCTGCGCGCGGCGATCGCGTCGAGCGTCGCCTTGCAGGACTCGGCGATGCGCTTCTTCGCGTTCCGCGCGCGCACGGCCTTGGCCGTCAGCGCAGCGACGCCGTCGAGCTGACGCGCGGCCGCCTGGCGGCGCTTCTCGATCTTGGCGCTCGCGGCGCCCTTGGCCGCGAGCGCCGTAGCCTTGTTCAGCTGCTTGGTCGCGCCGCGCGTGCGCTTGGCGAGCGCCTTCGCCAGGCCCTTCGGCAGCGGCGCGCCGTCGCAGCTGGCGGCGGTGAGGCCGGCGAGCGCGCAGTCGAGGTCGGCGCGCGTGCCGACGGCGCCGGCACAGGCGCCGGCGGCGCACACGTCGCCGCTGGTGCAGGCGTCGCCGTCGTCGCAGAACGCGGTGTTGCTCGTCGTGACGCAGAGGCCGGCGCCGTCGCAGGCGGCGTCGGTGCAGACGTTGCCGTCGTCGGTGCCGCAGGCGGTGCCGGCGGCGGCCGGCGTGCACGCGAGCGTGCAGCAGTCGGCGGCGTCCGCTGCCGCGAAGTCGCAGGCCTCGCCGGCGTCGAGGACGCCGTTGCCGCACAGCGACAGCGCCACCACGCCGCCGGTGCCCGGCGTGCTGAGCGTCCCGTAGGGCACGAAGACGGTGTCGCCCGCGACGGTCGCGCGGCCGATGGACGGTGCCGGCACGCGATAGGTGGCGAGGCGCGTGCCGCTCGCCGCGTCGACCGCGAAGAACTCCGACGAGTCGTCGGCGGCCTTCGTGTTCGTACCCGCGAAGACGACGCCGTTCGCGACCGAGGCCGACGACCAGCTCGAGCCGATCTCGTGCGTCCACAGCGTGGCGCCGGCGTTGCTGGCGTCGAAGGCCTGGAGGTGCTCGGGCGCCGGCAGGCAGATGCCGCCGGGGCACTGCGCGTCCGAGGTGCAGCCGACGCGATGGTCGTTGGCGCACACGCGCGACGGGATGAGCGAGTTCAGCGCGGCGTAGACGCGGTCGCCCGACACGGCGAGGGCGCCGTTGAACAGGCCGAAGCCGGCGGTGCCGGGCGAGATGGGCGTCGGCTGGACGGCGTTCTCCCATACGATCGTGCCCGTCTGCTCGTCGAACGCGTAGAGCGTGCCGCTCTTCGCCGCCGAGAGGATGAGCGTGGCGCCGGGCAGCACGAGACGATGCGGACCGTTGAGGAAGCCGAAGTCGTGGTAGCCGGCCTTCGGGTTCGTGCAGGTGCCGCCGACGCCGGCGCAGTCGGCGTCGAGGTTGCAGTCGACCGAGCCGTCGTTGGCGCAGTAGCCGAACTGCTCCGGCGGCGTGACCCGGTTCTTCCAGATGGTCTCGCCGGTCGCCGCGTTCAGCTTGAACATCGTCTCCGAGTCGCCGATCGACGGGAACGAGAAGCAGCCGACGGTGTTCATGTAGACGAAGGCGCCCGTCGGATCGACGGCGACCGTCGCGGTGACGCCCGCGCCGCGCCCGATGACGCAGCTGCCGCCCGACGGGCAGTCGCCGTCGTCGTCGCACTCGGTGCCGGTGTCGGTGGTGCAGATCTTGTCCGGCACCGTCTGGTGGGTCCACAGCAGATCGCCGGTCGCGAGGTCGAGCGCGATGAGCCGGCCGCGCGTACACGGGTCGTCGGAGATCGAGGCGATGCTGACGAACAGGCGGCCGTTGGCCGCGTTGGGCGCCGACCAGATGGCGTCGGGGAAGTCGGGATTGCCGACGTTGCGCGTCCAGCGCTCGGCGCCCGTGGCCTTGTCGACGCAGGTGACGAACGTCCCGGCACCGGCGCACACGGTGTCCGGCAGGACGAGGGTTCCGCCGAACAGCAGCCCGGGCACCGTCGCCGACCACTTGTTGGCGCCGGTGACGAGATCGAGCGCGTAGAAGCGACCGCCGCTCCAGCCCGCCGCGTAGAGCGTGTCGCCCTCGACCACGAGCGGTCCGGTCACCGGCCCGAGCGCGCGGGTCCAGCGCACGCCGAGCGAGCCGACGGTCTGTGGCGAGATCTCCGCCGCGTGCGCCGACACGAGGACGAGCGCGAGCAACGGGACGGCAAGGCGCGTCAACGACGCGGGCGTGGGTCGCACGCTCGGCGCCTTACCAGCGGGCGATTCGGAGGGTCAATGCCGTTCGGTGCAACGGAACGACCGTTGGCGCCCACCGGCGTACGACGCGAGGAGCACGCTCGGGCGCGGACGTGGTAGCAGTGCGCCGCGATGCTCGTCGCCCTCGTCGTCCTGATGACGCTCGGCCTCCCGTTCGCCCCGGCAGGTGCGCAGCCGCGCGTCGAGACCACGCCGGCCGACTTCGTCCAGCCGGGCACGCAGCCCGCGGCCGGGCTGGGGCTGCTGACGTCGTCCGTATGCCGCGGCTGCCACGGCCAGTACGACGAATCGGGCGACGTCGAGCCGTGGGACGGCTGGGTCGCCACCATGATGGCGCAGGCGGCCCGCGACCCGGTGACGCGCGCCGCCGCCGCCATCGCCGGCGTCGACGCCGGCCAGGCCGTCGAGACCTGCATTCGCTGCCATGCACCCATCGGCTGGCTCGCCGGCCGCTCGGCCGACGCCGACTTCGACGCTCTCGCGCCGGGCGACCTCGACGGCGTCACCTGCCACGTCTGCCACCGTCTGACCGACCCGATCGCGCGCGCCGACTCGCCGGCGCCCGACGCCGCGATCCACGCCGCCCTCGACCTCGTCGGCGTGCGCCCGACCGGCACCTGCCGCGCGCAGCCGCAGGTCGCGTGCAGCAGCGACGCCGCCTGCGGCGCCGCCGGTCCGTGCGACGTCGGCGCCGGCCAGGGCCGCTTCGTGATCGATCCCGAGGACCGCCGCCGCGGGCCCTACGAGATCCCCTTCGTGCCGCATCAGGTCGTCTTCTCGCCGTACCACCGGCGTGCCGACGTCTGCGCGCCCTGCCACGACGTCAGCACGCCGACGTACAGCCGCCAGCCGGACGACACCTACGCCCTCAATCCACTCGGGGCGCCGCACCCGACGCAGAACCCGCACGACATGTTCCCCGAGCAGCGCACGTTCAGCGAGTGGCGCGCGAGCGCCTTCGCGACCACGGGCGTGGTCTTCCCCGACGGCCGCTTCGGCGGTCTGCGCACCGCGACGCTGCCGAACGTCGTCCCCGTCGCGACCTGCCAGGACTGCCACATGCCGACGGTGAACGCCGCCGGCTGCTCGGGCGGCAGCGGGCGTAGCGACCTCGCGCAGCACGTCTTCCCCGGCGCCAACACCTGGGTGCTGGGCGCGATCCTCGAGCAGTACGGCGCGGCGAGCGGCCTCACCGCGGCGAGCGTCGCCGCCGCCGAGGCGCGCACCGCCGAGATGCTGGCGAAGGCGGCCGACGTCGAGCTGACGCAGACCGGCGCCGCGCTCGCCGTCCGCGTCGTCAACCAGACGGGCCACAAGCTGCCCACCGGCTACCCCGAGGGGCGTCGCATGTGGCTCGAGGTGCGCTTCTATGCCGGCGACACGCTGGTCGCCGCCGACGGCGCCTACGACGAGGGCACGGCCATCCTCGACCACGCCGCGACGACCAGGATCTGGGAGGCCGTGCACACCATCGACGCGGCCGTCGGTGCCGCGACCGGGCTCGCCGCCGGTACGCCGTTCCACCTGGCGCTCAACAACGTCGTCGCGTTCGACAACCGCATCCCACCCCGCGGCTTCACGAACGCCGCCTTCGAGGCCATCGGTGCCGCACCCGTCGGGCAGGCCTACGCCGACGGCCAGCACTGGGACGACACCACCTACGCGATCCCCGAGGGCGCGACGCGTGTCCTCGTACGGCTGCGCTTCCAGACGACGACGCGCGAGTACGCCGAGTTCCTGCGCGACGGCACGCCCGACGACACCGGTCCCACCGTCTACGCGCTGTGGGAGTCGCAGGGCCGCAGCGCCCCGGCCCTGCTCGCCGAGGTCGCCGCCGACCTCGCACCGCGCTGCACGCCCGCCGACGGGCCGTGCTGCGGCGTCGCCGAGGGCGGCGCCTGCGACGACGCCGACGCCTGCACGAGCGGCGACGCCTGCCGCGCCGCCGTCTGCGCCGGCACGGTGCAGAGCTGGGACGACGTGCGCTGCGCACTCGGCGCGCTCGCCGCCCCGCCGGCGTGCGCCACCGCGCCGAAGTCGTTCCGCAAGCAGATCGCCGCGAGGCTGCGCGCCGCAGGCAAGGGCCTCGCCGCTGCACGGCGCCTCGCCGACAAGGGCGCGGCCGCGCGCAAGCTCCGCCGTCCGCTCGCGAAAGCCGACAAGGCGCTGCGCCAGCTCGGATCGCGCGCCACGACCGCGGCGGGAGCGCCGCCCGCGAAGCGCATCGAAGCGGCCTGCGCCGAGGCCGTGACCGCGGCGACGGGCCGCCTCCGCGCCGCGATCGGCGCGCTGCGCACCGGATCGTGACGGTGTCGTGACGGCGCTGCCGTCGAGGGGGCTCGCCCGACCCCCGGCCCCTCGTTACGACGGAGCCATGACACGCCCCACGCATACGATGTCCGGCCCGCTCCTGTGCTTCGCGCTCGACACGGAGGCCCGCCGCCTGCGCGACGAGCCCGAGGCGGAGAGCGGCACCCGCAACGGCATCACGCTCGTGAAGGACGGCCCGCTGCGGGTCGTCCTGGTCCTCCTGAACGCCGGCGCGGCGCTCGACGACGCCGCCGAAGCCGGGCCGGCGACGGTGCAGATCCTCGCCGGGCGTGTCCGCTTCGAGGCCCGGGACGGCCAGGGCACGCTCGGCCCCGGCACCATCGTCGCCATCGAGAGCGGCGTGCCGCATGCGGTCACGGCGGAGGAGCGCAGCGTGGTGCTGCTCACGCTGGTCGCGGCCTGACGCCGGGGCGGCGCGGGCCACCCCGGCGCCGCGGCTCAATGCAGCGGGCGGCCGATGGAGCCGCGCCAGGCGCCCGTTTGCGTGCCGCGATCCTCGATGAACTCCTTGAAGCGCCCGAGGTCGCCGCTGATGCGGGCGCTGGCGACGCCGAGAAAGTCGCCGACGTTCTCGGTGAAGCCCTCGGGGTCGTACTCCATCTGGAGCATCACCTTGCAGCGCCGGTCGTCGAGGCGGTGGAAGGTCACCACGCCGGCGTTGCGGGCACCGGTGGTCGCGTGCCAGGCGATGCGCGCGTCGGGGATCTGCTCGTCGATGACGGCCTCCCAGGTCTTCTCCCTGCCGCCGACGTCGGCGCGCCAGAAGAGCCGGCGGTCGTCGATCTGACGCACCTCCGTGACGCCCTCCATGAAGTTCGGAAACTGCTCGAACTGGGTCCACTGATCGTAGGCCGTGCGCACGGGGACGTCGACCTCGATCGACTTCTCGATCTGCGATGCCATGGATCGCACCTCCTTCTGCGTGCGGCGCCCGAGGGCGCCGTCCGCGAAATCGGTGCTAGGCGATCGCAGGTTCCGTGCCACCGCCGAAACGACGCGCGCGCGGGCGGCGCACGCGCCGTCCCGCCCGCGATTCTGCAAGTTACAACGGCTCATCAAGCCGGGGCCGCTAACGTCGACATCGATCCCGCTTCTTCGCTTAACGTGTCCCGAGTCGGAAGTCCGTTGCCACATCTCAGGCGGGATCGCGCGCCACCCGGCAGCGCGCGACGACGAGGCATCGCCGTCGCTATGTCTGAGGAGGAGCAACGCAGCCGGCCGGCGTGAGACCGCCCAAGATTTGTTGACGGACTTCCGACTCGGGACTAGCTCCTCGAGCGATCCGCGACACCCATCACCGGTCTGGCAGGCAACGCCGACTGCACGAGACAATCCTGAGCCCTGGTCGTAAGACCAGCGCGCCTTCGAGGTAGTGCTTAAGGTGCTTCCTTTTCCACGACGCGCAACCCACCCGCTTCACCAACCGTCCGCGCGATCACTCGGTCCAGGCGAATGCTGTCGCCAAGCCCGGTTCCATCGTGACGCAGCGTGAGCGTCAGACAGGGCTCGCGGTGGCGCGCATCGAACGACATCGTGCGCAACACCCACGCCATGCCTTCGGGCCGGTCGCATTGCAGACGGCAGGGCGGCAACGGCCGGTCTAGATACCAGAGCAGGCTCGTGGGCACCGGGCCAAGCGCGCACATAGCGGCATCTGGACCGACGCGGCGGCGGACTGCCTCGGCGAACTCTCGCGGCGCAAGTAGGCGCGCGAGCGGAAGTGTGCCCAGGAGCGTGATGGCAAGCGGCAGGAGGATGCCAAAAACGACGAGCGCGCTTCCGCGAGCAGTGGCCGTTCGCGCCCGCACGGCGACGAGGAGCGCACCACCGATCCCCGCCGCGACTCCGACTACCAGTGAGCCTGCCTGCGCTAGCACTGCGAACGCTGGCGCCACCATTTCTCGATCGCTGCTCACCACGTGCGGTGCCCACGCGACGAGTGTCGCCTGCACCGGCGGCAGCGCGAGGGCGACGGCGGCAAACACAAGTGAGACGGCCGCCGCCGCACCGCCCGAGCGCACACGTTCCGAAACTGGGGCCCGACACCAGCGCGCGAGCGCCAAGCCGCCAAGGAGCGCCATCGGCGGGAACGCGGGGAGCAGATACACGGACCGTTTACCGGCCGCTACCGAGAAAAATGCGAGCACGACGGCGGCCCAGACGAGGCAGAATCGCTCCACCCGCCCCGGCCGCCGGATCGCCGCCCACACACCAGCCATCACGGCGAGGGTCCAGGGAAGTAGGCCGCCCGCAAGAAGAGGAGGATAGTAGAGCAGCCCGTGGCGGTGCCCGACATTTCCGATGCCGAGGAAACGCGCGACGTTCTCGTCGACGAGCTGGGTGTGGAGCACGCCGGCGCCGCTGTGCAACGCCGCGGCGACATACCACGCCAGGGGCGGAAGAAGCAGCATGGCAGCAGCCACCGGATCGACGAGGCGTCGAAGACGCCGGTGCTCGCCGTGCACGAATGCATCCAAGACGACGATGCCAAGCGGCAAAATGATACCGACTGGCCCCTTCGCCAGCGTAGCCGCTCCCGCAGCGAGTGCGCCGAGCCGGCACCACGCAGGGCGGTTCCGTCGAGTGCCCAGCCAAAGCCCGATCGCGGCGAGCGATAGGAAGACGGTGAGCGTCATATCGACGCGCGCCTGCGTCGCAGCGCGAAACCATTCGAAGCTGCTCCCGAGAACGAGCCCGGCGAGCGCCCCGGCCAACGGTCCGTGGAGCGCAGCCCCGATCCCCGCAGTGACGCCGACGGCCGTCGCAGCGAGCAACACGCTTGGGAGGCGTACCGCGAGCTCTGGTGGCTCGACGCCGATGGCGAGCGCAGCGGCCGCTAGCCAGTGGTAGAGGGGTGGCTTCTTCGACGGTCGGTCGCCATCGCGCTCCGGCACCACGAGGCCACGCCCCGCCACCATCGCGCGAGCGGCATTGGCCTCGCGCGGCTCGGCGCGAGTATAGAATGGGAGTGCGGTAGCCACGACGGCAAACGCGAGCGCAGCCGCGAGCGCGCTCGCAAAGGCGACCTGGCGGGGCGACATGAACTGCTTCATTCTTCTCGTCGTCGTCTGACGCCAGGATGAATCGGGTGCGGACCGGACACCTTCAGGGCGTTCGCGCGGCACAATGGAGCGGCTTATCCTCCGGCGCGATGCGACTGCTGGTGGTCGAGGACGACCGTGCAATTGCTCGCGCGCTGCGCGATGGGCTTGTTGCCCGCGGCTATGCGGTCGATCTGGCCGGACGGGCGGAAGAGGCGGACGAGCTATGTCGCGAGCACGCCTACGACTGCGTCATCCTTGACCTCGGGCTTCCGGATGGCGATGGCTTGCTCTTTCTGCGCGACCTACGTCAGCGGGGCAGCGCGCTCCCCATCCTCGTGCTCACTGCGCGAGGCAGGCTCTCTGACCGCGTGGGCGGGCTAGACGCCGGAGCGGACGACTACTTGGCGAAGCCGTTCGCCTTTGCCGAGGTCGTGGCGCGGGTGCGCGCGCTCCTACGGCGCGGCACAGCCACCCTGCCGCCGGTACTGCGCGTCGGCGATCTCGAGGTCGATCCTGCGCGTTTCAATGTGCGCCGTGCGGGGCGCGCGATCTCCTTGACGGCGAAGGAGTTCGCGATACTCGAATACCTCGCGCGCCATGCGGGTGAGCTCGTCACACGTAGCCAACTCCTCGATGACTGCTGGGACCGCAACTATGATGGGTTGTCCAACCTCGTCGATGTCTACATATGCCGAGTGCGTCGCAAGCTCGACATCGATGGCGCAGCGCCGCTCTTGCACACCGTGCGCGGCGCCGGCTTCGTTCTCGCCGCCGAACCGCCATGCTGAGGCCGCGCAGCCTTCGGCTGCGTTTGACCCTTGCCTTCGCCCTCGTCGCGGCGCTGGTGATCGTGACCGCAGCGGTGCTGCTCAACCGGCAGATGCGCATCTCCACCTGGGCGGCGATCGACGCCGCGCTCCTCGAGGAAGCAGACCTGCTCGCGACACTGCCCCACGGCATTGATCGCGCGACCGCAGTGGCCCAGATCGCTCGCGAGCGTGACTTAGGCCCGGGGAAGTTCGTACTCATGCTCGACGAGAACGGCACCGTTCGCGCCGAAGCCGGCCCTGTTCCCCGTCTCTTGCGGACCACGCTCCCACGTCGCCAGTCGGTCACGCGCGCCCTCCGAGTGCGCGGGCAGTTGCGCGGCATGCGACTTGTCCGGCGCGATACCGCGCAGGGCACGCTCGTCCTCGGCGTGGATGCCGGACGCCCGATTGCGGCGCTGCGCGCGATACGCCGCCGCATCGTGGCCGGCGCCGCAGCGGTCTTCGTCGCCCTCGTGTCTCTCATGTGGGGCGTGACGACGCGCGCCACCCGTGAGCTACGCCGTCTTGCCGAGGAGATCGAGGCCATCGAGGCCAGCACGCTCGCGCGCCGGCTCGTGCGCCGCGACACGCTGGAGGTCGACGGGCTCGTGGTCGTCCTAAACCGCCTGCTAGGTCGCCTCGACGCGGCGGTCAACCACCTTCGTCGTTTCACCGCCGACGCTGCGCATGAGCTTCGTACGCCGGTGGCGGCGCTGCGCGCCACGCTGGAGGTCGCACTCGGGCGCCAACAGCCGGCGGCCTGGCGCGAGGGGCTCCTCGATGGACTCGAGCAAGCTGAGCGTCTTGGCAGGCTCTCCGAGGATCTGCTGGCGCTGAGCGCGGTCGAGGCCGGCGTTCTGGATGCCGGCCGGGAACCCGTTCGCCTCGATATCCTCGTGGGCGAGGTGTTGCGTGAGATGGAGGTGATCGCCGCAGAGCAGCAGCGACCGTTTCGCTGGGACGTCGGCGCCGAGGTGTGGGTGACGGGTGTCCCCTCGTTCCTGCGGCGAGTGATCGTGAACCTCGTCGACAACGCCTTCCGCCACACGCCAGCGAGGAGTGCCGTACATGTCGATGTCGTGAGCGACAACGGCTGGGTGCGGGTGGTCGTCGACGACGAGGGCCCCGGAATCGCCGACGAAGACCGACCGCGCGTTTTCGAGCGCTTCGCACGGGGCCGGGGCACGTCGTCGCCAGGCACCGGCCTTGGTCTGGCGCTGTCACGCGAGATCGCCGAGCGGCATCGAGGCCAGCTCGACATAGACAGCCAGGAGGGGCGCGGCACCCGCGCCGTGCTGGCGCTGCCGGTCGTGGCGCGAGCCCGAGCCGGAGGCTGACCCACTTCCGCTCGCGCGGATGGCTACCGCCGCGAACGCCGAGTCGCGCTGAAACGCGCCGAGGCGGGCAACATCTCGCGGGCTCATTGGCGAAGGGACTTCGAGACGACGGCATCTGGTGCGGCGCAGTAGTTCACCTTCTCGTCACGAGGAGCGAGCTACCGCTGGTGTCGTGAAATGCATCCCTGAGCGCACCGTACGGACTCGCCACAGCGACGGTCGGCGGCGCTGGTTGATCGCCGTTGCTGTCGGGGCATCGGCGGTCTCGTCTGGATGTGTGCCGCACAGCGCGTTCACGGAACGCGCCGCGCTGTCGGAAGGGCTAGGCCGGCGCGGTGAGCACGGCGTCCGTCCCGATGCGGATGTGACCACGCGTGTGCCGCCCGGCATCGACATCCACGGTCCGCTGAACACCGACGACACCGTCGCCATTGCGCTGTGGAACGACGCGCCGTTTCAAGAGAGCCTCGCGAAGCTCGGGCTCTCGCGAGCCGAGCTCGCGCAGGCTGGACTACTGTCGAATCCGACGCTCGCGGTGTTGTTCCCGCTCGGGCCGAAGCAGCTCGAGTTCGCCGCCACGTTTCCACTCGAGGCGCTATGGCTGCGGCCGCGTCGGGTCCGGATCGCCGCGCTCGACGCGGAGCGTGCCGCCAACGAACTTTTGCAAACCGGGCTAGACCTGATCCGAGACGTTCGGGTGGCGGTAAGCGATGTCGCGCTCGCGCGCGACCGGATCCGAACCTCCACGGAGGCCGTACAGGTGCGCGACCGTGTCACGGAACTAACCACCGCCCGCGAGCGCGCGGGCGAGAGCAGCGCGCTCGATGTCGCGACGCAGACCGCAGAGGCTGCCCGTGCCCGAGACGAAGCGGCACGCCTGCGCTGGGACGTCGCCCTCGCCGAACAGCAACTCTTGTACCTACTCGGGCTCACGGGTGTCGCCGAGCATCTCGACGTCGCTCCGATCCCAACGCCGACGAGCGACCCACCCCCCGAGTGGCTGGAGCAACGGGCGCTCGCGGCACGGCCGGATATTCGGGCGGCGGAGATCGCAGTGGAAGCGGCGGGGGAACGTGCTGGGTTAGCAGTCGCGGAGATCTTTGCGATCTCTGGGATCGCCGATGCGAACGGCAGCGGCAAGCAAGGGTTCGAAATGGGCCCTGGCGCCCAGCTGCTACTGCCGCTCTTCAACCAGAATCAGGCAGCGCGGCTCCGGGCGGACGCCGAGGTTCAGCGCGCGGCCTGGGGATACGTCGGCGCGCGCCAGCGTGTGCTGCGTGAGGTGCGTTCGTCATCCGTACGATGCCGTCAGGCCATCGAAGCATGGCATCGCTGGAGCACGGAGCTCGTGCCTTTCCTCGAGGAGCTCGTGCGGGGCTCGGAAGCCGCCTATGAGATCGGCGAGCTCTCGCCGCTCATGGTTCAGGAGAACGTGCGTCAGCTGGTCGCGGCGCGGGCCCGCGAGGCCGAGCTCGCCGCCGACGTGCGGCGCGCGTGGGCGGATATGGAGCGAAGCGTCGGGGCACGAATTCCCGAGGATGGTGCGGGCCATGCGCGGCGATAGCGGTCGCCGCCCACGCCCCGCGCTGTCGCCGATCGCGGCTGCGCTCATCGCCGTCGCCTGTGGAAGGAGTGCAGCGTCGCGAGAAAGCGCGCCGGCGCAGGTCGTAGTCAAAGACGGTCTCCCATCGGTCGAGGTGAGTGGGGAGGCCGAGCACCGCCTCGGGATCGTGACGGTGTCCGTCGAGACCGCGCGGGTCGGGCGGCTCCTTACGCTCGCTGGCGATCTGCTGCTGCCGCTCGCGCGGCCCGATGATCGCAGCAACCGTTCGATCTTCGCGCTCATGCCGATGACGACACCGGCCGAGCTGGTCAAGGTCGCCGAGACGCAGATCGATGCAGACGGGCAGATCGCCGTGGCAAACGTACAGCTCGACACCGCGCGCGCATCGCTGGTGCGCGCCGAGCGCCTGCTCGAAAGCCGTGCCGGTACCCGGCGTGCCCTCGATGAAGCGCGTGCGCAGGTGCACTTGGCCGAGGCAGGTCTGCGCACGGCGCGCGAGAAACGGGCGTTGCTGGGGACATCCGTGTTCGATGCGGTCCAGAAGAAGACGCTGTGGGTACGCGTCGCGCTCTACACCGGTGATCTCCAGCGGATCAATCACGCAGCCATCGCCGCCGTCTCCGCACTCGGAACGGACACCGACGATCCTCCCCGCGAGGCCCATCCGGTCGCTGTCCCATTGTCTACCAACACTGCGGTGGGGGTCGTCGACGTCTTCTACAAGCTCGACGACGTAGGGGAGGGGTGGCGTCCTGGGCAACGGGTTCGCGTCGCGATCCCGTTGCGCGACAGCGAAGACGGCGTCGTCGTGCCCGCTGGGGCAATCCTCTACGACGTGCACGGCAGTACGTGGATCTACGTGGAAACCGCTCCGCGTCGCTTCACCCGCACGCGCGTCGACGTGAGGTCGATAGATGGGGCGGGGGCGCGATTGGCGCGCGGCCCCTCCGCCGGTGCGCGCGTCGTGACCGACGGAGCGACCGAGCTGTTCGGCCACGAGCTCGGCGACGACCGGTGATGCCTCGATGATGGCCTGGCTGGTCGGCGTGTCACTGCGCCACCGGTGGATCGTGGTCGGAAGTGTGGTGGCGGCGACGCTCATCGGCGTCGCCCACCTGCGTCGCGCACCGTTCGACGTCTTTCCGGAGTTCGCACCTCCCCGAGTCGAGATCCAGACGGAGGCTCCCGGTCTGTCGACCGAAGAGGTGGAAGCGCTCATCACGGCGCCGCTCGAGCAGGGGCTTTCGGGGCTCGCCTGGGCGACGACGATCCGTTCGAAATCGGTCTCGGGCCTGTCGTCTGTCGAGCTCCTGTTCGAGATGGGAACGGATCTGCTGCGCGCGCGACAGCTGGTGCAGGAGCGGCTCGCGCTCGCTGCCGCGCCGCTTCCCGCGGCCGCTCGCGCGCCGGTCATGATGCCCGCCGTCTCATCGGTGAGCCGTGCCATGGCGATCGGCATCCGCTCGCGCACCCTCTCGATCATGGATCTGACGGAACTCGCGCGCTGGACGATCCGGCCGCGGCTGATGGCGATGCGCGGCGTAGCCAACGTCGCCATCTGGGGTGCGCGCGATCGCCAATATCAGGTGCTCGTCGATCCGACACGACTCCAGATCGCCGGCGTGACGATGGATGCCGTGGCGCGTGCCGCCGGCGACGCTACGGCGGTCGGCGGAGGCGGATTTTTCGACTTGCCGAACCAACGCCTGCCAGTGCGACACGTGGCAGCCGTGACCTCGGCCAGCGATCTCGCCCAGAGCATCGTCACGATGCGCGGCTCAGCGCCGGTTCGGCTCGGCGACGTAGCGGAGGTCCGCCTCGGCTCTCCAACGCCGATCGGCGACGCGGTCGTCGACGACGGTCCGGGATTGCTGCTCATCGTGGAGAAGGAGCCGTGGGGCAACACGCTCGACGTCACGCGCGCCGTGGACGCCGCGCTCACCGATCTGGCTCCGGCACTCGCTGGCGTCGACGTCGACGCGACGATCTTTCGACCGGCCACGTTCGTGATGCGTGCCCTGGATGGCCTGCGGAGCGCGCTGGTGCTCGGCTGCCTGCTCGTCGCAGCGGTCCTGCTGATGTTCTTCGCCGAGTGGCGCGCGGCACTGATCAGCGCCGTATCCATCCCGCTGTCGCTTCTCGCTGCCGGGCTGGCGCTCACCGCGTTCGGCGGAACGATCGACACGATGGCGCTGGCTGGGATGGCAATCGCCGTCGGCGTCGTCGTCGACGACGCCATCGTCGACGTCGAGAACGTCGCACGCCGTCTGCACGAGTCGGCCGTGGGGCACGATGAGGCGAGGGCGGCGCTCGACATCGTCTGGGCGGCATCGCTCGAAGTCCGCAGCGCCGTGGTGCTCGCGAGCGCCATCGTGATGGCCGTGCTCATACCCGCCTTCTTCCTGCCGGGCGTCGCGGGCGCCTTCTTTCGCCCGCTCGCGGCCTCCTACGTCCTCGCGATCCTTGCTTCCATGGTCGTCGCGCTAACTGTCACGCCCGCACTTTCACTGCTTCTCCTTCCTCCAATGGCGAAGCGCCCGCGATCGCCATTGGCACGCGCCTTCGAGCGGGTCTATCGGCGTCTTCTTCCGTCTCTAGTGGCGCACCCCCGCGTGGCGATCGCATGTAGCGCGGTCGCGGTCGCCCTGAGCCTCCTGGTGGTTCCCTTTCTCGGCGAAGAGTTTCTTCCCTCGTTCCAGGAGACCGACTTTCTCATGCACTGGGTCGGGAAACCGGGGACATCGCTAGAGGCCATGCGACGGGTGACCGAGCGGGTCAGTGCGGAGCTTCGCGCCATCCCGGGCGTGCGCAACTTCGGTGCACATCTCGGACGTGCCGAAGCTGCCGACGAGGTCGTCGGGCAGAACTTCGCGGAGCTATGGACGAGCATCGAGCCGACCGCGCACTACGCGACCACGGTGGAGCGCATCCGGGCGGTGATCGATGGATATCCGGGCCTACATCGTGACGTCCTGACGTACCTCCGCGAGCGCATCGCGGAGGTGCTGACGGGCGCCGGCGCTACCATCGTCGTACGCACCTTCGGTCCCGACATGGACGTGCTGCGCGCAAAGTCGCGGGAGGTGGCGACCGTACTGGAGCGTGTGCCGGGGGTGACCGCCCTACGTACCGAGCCCAGCGTTCTCGTCCCGCACGTAGCGGTCCGTTGGCGTCCCGACGCCGCTTCGATATTCGGCGTGACGCCCGGTCAGGTGCGCCACACGGTCACCGCGCTCGTCCAGGGACTGGCGGTCGGAGAGATCTACGACCACCAGCGTGCGCTGCCGGTGGTCCTGCTGGGCACCCCTGCGCTGCGCAGCGATCCGTGGGGACTCGGCGACGTCCTCGTCGATGCCCCCGACGGGACGCAGGTTCCGTTACGCGACGTTGCCGAGATCGCCGTCGAGCCGACGCCCAACGAGATCAGACACGATGGCGGCTCGCGCCGGCTGGACGTCACGTGCAACGTCGCCGGGCGCGATCTCGGAAGCGTCACGCGCGAGGTCGACGAGGCCGTGCGATCCGTGACCTTTCCGCCCGGCTATCACCCGGAGGTCTTGGGCGAGCTCGCCGCGCGACAGGAATCACAACGCCGGATGTTGCTGCTCGCTGGGATGGCGTTGCTCGCGATCGTCGGCCTTTTGCATATGGAGTTTCAGTCATGGCGCCTCACGGGGTTGGTCCTGTCGACGCTTCCCTTTGCGGCCGTTGGCGGCATGGTCGGCGTCGTCCTGGGCGGAGGTGTGCTCTCGCTGGGATCACTGGTCGGCTTCGTCACCGTCACCGGCATCGCGGCCCGCAACGCCATCATGCTCCTCAGCCACTATCGCCATCTCGAGACGGTGGAGGGCATGCCGTTCGGTCGGGAGCTCGTCGTGCGCGGCGCCGTTGAACGCCTGGCGCCCATCCTGATGACCGCGTTGTGCGCGGGGGTCGGGCTGCTTCCACTGATCGTCGGGGGAAACGGACCGGGTCGGGAGATCGAGTTCCCGATGGCGACCGTCATCCTCGGCGGCCTCGGGACGTCGACGACGCTGAACCTCCTGCTGATGCCGGCCCTCTACGCGCACTTCGGCCGGCGGGCACACGCTGCCTTCACGGAAGCGTCAGACCTCGACTGATAGCGGTTTTACCCAGGTGGAAGCCGCACAGTCGTCGGTCCGCTCCTCCAGCGTGCGCGCGGCGTGGGTGGTCGCGCTGCCCATCCTGGCGTGCGTTCCCATGTTCTGGGGGTTGGGACGCTGGCCGCTGCTCGATCCGGACGAGGGGCGCAACGCGGAGGTGGCGCGCGAGATGCTCGGGTTCGGGTCGTGGATGGTGCCGCGGCTCAACGGGCTCCCGTTTCTCGACAAGCCGCCGATGCTGTTTTGGATCATCGCGGGAGCATTCCGGGCCTTCGGCACCAACGAGATTTCGGCACGGCTTCCTGCTGCCTTGGCCGGGGTGGCGCTCGTGCTGCTGACGGTCGCTCTGACGCGCATGTTGCTCGGCCGCCTCGCGGCCTGCTGGGCCGGCGTGGCCTTGGCCACTGCTCCCCTCGCCCTAGTCTATGCGCGGCTGACCATTTTCGACATGCCGTTCACGGCCTTCGTCACCGCGGCACTCGTCAGTCTCGTGCGTACCCGCCTCGGGGGGGCAGCGGCAGTATGGCTGCCGCTCGCAGGACTCTCGATGGGGCTCGCGGTGTTGACGAAGGGCCCCGTGGGAGTCGTGCTGCCGCTGCTCGCCTGGTGGTGTGGCCGTGGGGCACTTCCTCCGCCGGTGCAGCGGTCGCGACGGATCGTCGTGCTCGCGGCGTCCGCGCTCACGTTGACCGTGGTGCTGCCTTGGCTCCTGTGGGTGGTTCACGCAGAGCCCGATTTTCTCCGCTACGCTGTCGTCGACGAGACGCTGCTGCGCTTCACATCGACGGCTCGGTTTCACCGCGGCGAACCCGTCTACTATCCGACCGCGGTGGCCGTGGTCGGCATGGGCGTGTGGGCCTCGGTCCTGCTGTGGACCGCCCCCATGCTGATGCGGGACGGCGGAACGACACCCTGCCAGCGTAGCGCGATCCACTTCGCGGCACGGGCCGCCGTGGCAATCCTCGTGTTCTTCTCGATCAGTGCGTCGAAGCGCGCGGGTTACGTGCTCCCGGCGCTCGTCCCGCTCGCACTGCTCGTCGGAGCGGGCATCACGCTCGCGCCGGAACGCGCGCTGTCGGCCCTGCGGGGGGCCGCCGTCATCGCGCTGTTCGTTGCGCTGCTTTCCCTCGTAGGGCAGCAGGACGCCACGGCGCTCGCGGATTTCCCGAAGGAGGCACCGCCGACGCTGGTCCAACCGCTGTTCTTGATCACCTGCGGCGTCTGCATCGTGTGGGGTGCGGCCGTGCTCGCCGCGGGACGACGGCGCCCGGCACTCGCGCTGGCCGCCGTGTTCGCGCCCGCCCTGTACTTGCTCGCGCTGGATCCGCTCATGCCATTTGCGGAGAGTCGCTCGGCACGAAGGCTCGCGAGCGCCCTGCCTCCGAATGCCACGGTCGTCGGATTGCGGCATTTCCGGCCGAGCCTGGCCTTCTACCACAGGAGGACGATGCTGTTGGCGACCTTCGACGGCCGTGAGCTCACGAGCAACTACGTGTCGTCGCGACCCGAGCGCTTTCTGGCCGACGGCAGACTCGTCACGCCGGCCCACGCACGCCAGCTGATCCGCGCGACACCCTCGTTCTACGTGCTCACCGGTGCCGGAAGGGTCACGCAGACACCGCGTTGGAACCTTCCACTGGTCGTCATGGCGACGGACCAGCGGAGCGCGCTGTGGGCGACTCGGTGACCGCCACCGAGCATCGGAAGACGCCGCGGTTCTCGGTCGTCGTGCCTGTCTTCAACGAGGTAATCGCACTACCGGCGGTCACCGCCGAGGTTCGTGACGTGATGAGCACGCTCGACGGCGGGTTTGAGTGCATTCTGGTCGACGATGGCAGCACGGACGGGAGTGGCGCCCTCATAGACACGCTCGTGGACCAGGACCGGGCATTCCGGTGCGTGCGGTTTGAACGCAATCGGGGCCAAGCCGCCGCGCTGTATGCCGGGCTGCGCCACGCGAGAGGAGATCTCGTGGTCATCCTCGATGGTGACGGCCAGAACCGCCCTGAGGACATTCCCTTCCTCGTGAACATGCTCGCTCACGACGACCTCGATCTCGTCTGCGGCATCCGCGTCTCGCGCCAGGACAACGTCGTGCGACGGTTCATGTCGCGGCTCGCGAACGCCGTTCGGTCGCGCGTCCTCCATGATCACGTCCGGGACTCGGGTTGCGCCTTGAAAGTCATGCGACGAACGGTCGTGGCGACGCTGCCGCCGATCCGCACCCTCTACTCCTTCATTCCGGCGTTCGCGCTCGCCGCGGGATTCCGCGTTGGCGAGTGCCCGGTGGGGCATCGCCCGCGTCTGGGAGGACAATCGAGCTACGGCGTTCGTGCGTTCCTGTGGCGGCCGTTGATCGACATGCTCGGCGTGCGCTGGTACCTGGCCCGGCTCGTTCTGGAGCGGCGCGATGTACACCCATGCAACGACGGCGGCCCCGCAAGCGTGCTCAACGAAGCCGATGCTCGTTGACTCGAGGAATCGAGGACCCGGACGCCGATTGCTCACCCAGCAATCGATCGCTCGACATTGGGCGTCTCGGATATTGTGGAGGATTCGAGAGCGGGAGGCCACTGCGAGCGACATGGGACGACGATGCCGCGGCGAAGTCGTACTCGATGCACGAGGTGACCGTCCAAGTCGATCGCCTTCATATCTATCCCGGCTCTCGTGACGCGGACTCGAACGTAGTGTGGCAGGCATGAGTCCCGCACCGCTCAGCACGGCAGTGGTGCCCGTTACCTCCTTCACGATCAGCCACGAGGCGGCAACGGCTCGCTGCACCCCCCGGCCAGGACTACGAGGACGAGTGCTGCGGACACGGCCGTACATGCCCGGCCATCTAGGCGAGCGCACCCGGGCGAGCGCACCCGGAAGAGAGGTCCCTCGTGGCGCGAGTCCGTATCGCCCGCACCGTGACTCCCCGGTGAAACGCGGAGGAGTCATGCAATCGCCTCGTCGGCTCGCCGGGCCCCACGGTGAGCTACCCGCGGCGCCCAGCCACATGAAGAGGGCGCTTGCGTGCGCTGGCCGAACCGCAGCGACCCTGGCGTCAGTTGAAGTAAGCCTTCAGCTGCAGCTCGGGCGCGACGCCCGAGAAGTTCGCGTGGCCCTTCTCGACCGGACGGCGTCCCCGCTGCACCGTCGTAGCGATGTCTGGGTAAATGTAGACCGGTACCGCAAGACCGACGCTAATCCAGTGGTTCAAGAAGTATTCGAGCCCAACGCCAGCCTCTGCGGCCACCTGGGTCGCTTGCACGCTCACCGTTGGCGACTTCGCGGTGACGGCGGTCCCCTGCTGCGTCGGGATGTCGACGACGCTTCGGCTGTCGTTGAGGTCGAACGTGCCGGCGCCGAGGCCCGCCGTAGCATACGGGACGAGCCGTCCGTTCAGGAAAGGCCAGCGAAACCGGCCCTTGATCAGGAACGTCAAGTTGTCGATCTCCGTGAACTTGCCATACGGGTCGGCGTGCACGTTGGGCGCGACGTCGAAGAACTCGATGCCGACGCCCCAGTGGCGATCGAGGTTCACACCGACGCCGGCGCCGAGCGTCGCGTTGAAGTCGCCGGGGTCGCTCAGCGTGACGCCGCCACCGAAGCGATGGTCGAACATCGCGGTGTGACCACCGAGGAGATACGCAAACCAGCGACGCTCGTCGGTGTCGAACGGTCCATGGTCGGCGAGCAGCCACGCTCCGCCTCCATCCACTGAAGCCGGCGAGCCCGGATAGACGCGCACGTGACCGAGCAGTGCGATGGAGCTCTGGTTGAAGGAGCCGCGCTGGTCGCTGACGATGCGATTGCGATCGTCACGGACCGTCACCCGAACGTCCTGGTCGGGAAAGATGAATCCATGCAACGAGACCCCGACCGCGACGCTGGGGCTCAGAAAGTAGTCGACGCCTCCCGCGAGCGACCCCACCACGGTCGAGTCGTCGGCCTTTACCTTCACGAGCGGCTTGTGCTGGTCGTTGTCGTCGTTGATCGCGTAGCCCACACCGGCCGTTACGTAGGGCACGACTCGGCCACCGCCGAGCGGCCAGCGAAAGCGTGCTGCCGGCACGATGGTGATGTTGCTGTACTCCTCGAGCTTTCCCAGCGATGTCGAGCGGACGTCGCTCTCGACGCCGTGCCCCTGCAGCTCGATGCCCCAGTGCTCGCTCAGGTCGATGCCGCCGCTGCCGCCGAGGACGAGGTCGAATCCGTTCGGCTGGTCGAGGTGGACGTCTCCAACGAGATGGTCGTCAAGGACGAACGCATGGCCGGCGTCAAAGGAGAGATAGAAGCGCCCTGCGCTGCGATAAGGGGCCGCGACCGCGTTGGTGTCGTCTGCGCCAAGCGCGACGCCAGCCGCGACCACGACGCACGACAGCGCGAGCACGGCCGTCCCTCGCCCCAATCTACATCTTCGCATGCGACACTCCGCATCGGTCCGTCGTCTTCGCGACCCGAGCACCCCACCCGGGCGGTGTCCGATTTTCGTGTATCGAACTACCGTCCACACTCTGACTCCCCGATGAACGCGACGAGTGCACGCACGCGCGAGGCACGGCCAGGGTGCCTCCCCCAGCGACTTCTCTGCGTGGACGCAGCGACCGGCTCTACGATGCGCGCAGGTCGATGCCGAGCTGCTCGCGCACATCCGGGCGATCCACACGCACTCGCGCGGGACGTACGGCACGTCGCGGGTGCACGCCCGAGCTGGCCGCGCAGGAGCCCGCCTCGCCGTCTTCGAACTCATCGAGGGCCGGCACAACCGGCACCGGCGCCACTCCGCCCTCGGCTGCCTCTCGCCCATCAATTACGAACGGAGCCAGGCCGATGGTCTGATCGCAAATGCGCTCACCCCTCCACGATACCGAGGCAATTGGCACCTTGCGCGCAAGGCGTGAGCCTCCCCATCGGCATACCCCAACTGCAGCATCCGTCTGCTACCCGATCTGCAAGCAAGGACTCGCCGTCGACATCCGACCATCATGCCTAGGGCGACACGGCTGCCGGCAGACAGACGAGGATGGGGATCTTCTTCGTGTCGAGCTGCCCGCTCGCGAACTGGTTGGCGACGTGGAGGCCGCGCTGCGCCGGCACCTTCGACTGCGCCGGCTTGATCTTCGTGCCCTTGTCGCCCGGCGTCGCTGGACCGCAGCCGCTCTGCGTAATGCGCTTCTTCGCCGGCTTGGCGTCGTAGCAGACGAGGTGCTCGGCGGGATGCTGGATCGTCGCCGGCGTGATCGGGAACGGCGTGCCCTTCTCCTTGCCCTTCAGTATCTCCGGGCTGCCGCTCTTGTCGACCGGGTTGCAGACCAGCGCCACCTTGCCGAGGTCCCACAGCGTGCTGCCGAAGGCGTCGGCGACCTCGGCCTGCGCGCCCTTCGGCGTCGCGCTCTTCGGCGCCTTCGCCTGCCAGCAGAGGAGGTGATCCTGGGTGGCCGAGGCCGGCACGGTGACCGGCGCGGTCGGGCTCTCGGCCGACGGCAGCGCCAGCGTCACCGGCTTCTTCGCGGTGACGCTGGCGTTGGTGCAGGCGGAGACGACCTGGAGGCTCTGCTTTCCCACCTTCGGCGCCTTCTTCGCCCGCTTCACGCTCCAGCCGACGTAGTGCGTGGCGTCGCCGGCCGACTGGCCGTTCACGCTCGCGGGGGTGGCGAGATGGGTCGGCGCGTTCACGTCGTAGGCGCTCGTGCCGAAGGCGTCGGCCAGCGTGATCGGGCCGAACTTCGGCGTCTTCGCCGTGCCCTTCGTGGTCGTCGCCTTGTAGAGGAGGAAGCTGCCGAGCGGCGTCCGCGCCGCCGCCGGCACGGCGAAGCCGACGCGGTCGCTCGACGGCAGCAGCGTCTCGGTGCCGGCGAACTCCGCCGTCACCACGGACGAGCCCACCGCGGTGGGGACGACGGTGCAGCCGGCGAGGCCGGCGGCGTCGGTCGTCGCCGTGCAGCTCGCGCCCGCCGCACCGAGCTCCACGGTCGCCCCGGCGACCGGCGTGGGCGGGTCGTTCGAGACGTCGGTCAGCGACGCCGCCAGCGCGACGGGGACGTCGACCTGACCGAGCGTCGGGCTCGGGTTCAGCGTCAGGAACGTCGTGTGTCTGCCCGCGGCCCAGGTGACGCTGGCGCGGTTCGAGCGCAGCTCCGCACCGCCGGCCGCGCCGGTCGCGATCAGCACGTCCCGCCCCGGCCGCATGGCGGCGTAGGTGAGCGCCGCCTTGCCCTCGGCGTTCGTGCGCACCATCTGCACGCGCGGGTTGGCGCCGCGCACCTCGAAGAAGACCGGGGTGCCCGGGGCGGTGTCGACGTTGTGGAAGGTCGCGGTGAAGGTGCGCGTGTCGCCCTGCGCGGGATCGGGCGAGGTCGTGGCCGGGGTCAGCGTCAGCGACGGGACCGGGTTGCTGGGCGTGAACGCGCAGCCGCCGTCGGCGTTGGTGACGCGGAATACGTTGCCCTCGTTGGTACCGTAGAAGCAGCCGTCGGGGCCGATCGTGCCGATGCCGACGCGCTCGGCGAGCGGCGTCACCGTCGGCGGGTCCGTGGTGACGTCGACGAGGCGCAGCTCGCCCTGGCGGTTGATGAGCAGCGACTTCGCGTCGCCCTCGGGCGTCGTCTCACCGACGTTCACGGGGAACGACGACGTGACGCCCGCCACCGTCGTGACGCTCGGCGGCCCCGCCACGTTCGTGGCGCTGACGCGCACGACGGGCGCGTTGTCGGGATTCGCGCTGTAGCCGCTGACCACGTAGATGGTGCCGTTCGGGGCGAACGACACCTGCCCGTTCGCCGTGAACGGCAGCGTCGCGTAGGTGACCGTGGACGGCGTCACGGACGCGGGGTTCACGATGCGGAGCAGCGCGTTGGTCTCGAAGCCGCCGAAGCAGGTGCCGGTGAAGAAGAGGTCGCCGCTCAGCGGGTCGACCGCGAGACCACCGGGGCAGAGGAGGCTCGACGCGATCGTGCGCAGCTCCGCGCCCGTCGTCGGATCGAGCTCGATGACCACACCCGAGCCGCCCGTACCGGTGGCCCCGCGCACCGCGTACAGCTTGCCGTCGAGCCCGAACACCGGCCAGCCGAGCGTGGGGCCGATCGTGTCGAGCAGGTTGCCGCTCGACACCGCACCGCCGCCGAGGCCGAAGCGGTAGACCTGGCCCACCGGGAATCCGAGCACGTAGGAGGCGTTCGTCTCCGCCTGGAAGGCCGGAAGGGAGGCGCCCGGGCAGCCGCCCCAGTTGACGCCGCTGTAGGTGAAGTTCTGCGCCAGGAACCCGGTGGCCCACGGCGTCACCACGGTTCCCCCGATGCCGACGGGCGGCACGGTTCCCTGCCCGCATGCCGAGCCCGAGCCGCCGCTGAACACGACGACCGCCGTACCCGGCACCGGCAGGTCGCCGTCGCTCACGTCGACGGCGGTGTACGTCACCGTCTCGTTGACGAGGTTCCGCGCCGTGAACTGGATCACGCCGTCCGCGTCCGTGATGCTCGGGCTCGGCCCATCGATCAGCGAGTGGCCGTTGCCCTGGGCGAGCGTGACCTCCTTGCCCGGCGTCGGGCGGTTCAGCGCGTCCTTCAGGGTCACGGTGATGGTCGTGGTGGCGATGCCGTTGGCCGTCACCGTGGTGGGGAACGCCGCGATCGACGCCGCCGCGGCCGGCGGCACCACGAACGGAATCGACGGCGTGTTCGCGAGCACGACGCCGTCGGTGGTGTCGGTGGCGGTGAACGTCACCTCCTCGGCGACGAGGTTCGTCACCGCGAACGACACGGTGCCGAGGTCGTCGGTCACGGCCGACGCCGGCGTGACCACGACGTTGCCGGACGGGCTCGCGGCGAGCGTCACCGTCTTGCCCGCGACCGCGTGGCGGGCGGCGTCGAGCAGGCTCACGACCACGAACGCCTTCGCGGCGCCGTCGGCCGGCACTTCCAGCGGCACGCGGCGCGAGGTCACGGCCTCGGTCTCGAGCGACGGCGTCACGATCGACGCCTGCGCGTCGGGCACGCCGATGGTCGCGCCCGCGAGCTCGACGACCAGCCGGTCGACGTTCGGCGAGCCGAGCCCGACGTGGGCGAAGTCGCTGCCGAGGGCGGCCGGACCGCGGAACGCCGGCGTCGCCGCGAGCGGGTAGAAGGCCGCGTTGGCGAAGCCGAGATTGCGCCCGATCGACTGGTTCACGAGCGCCGTGTACGCGGCCATGAGCGGTGCCGAGTAGCTCGTGCCGCCGTAGATCGCGCCGGTCGGGCAGCCGCCGCCGCTGGCGCGGCAGATCATGACGCCCTGGTTCGGATCGGCGTTGAGGGCGATGTCGGGCACGGAGCGGTTCGCGGCGGTGGTGAAGCCGTCCTGGTAGCTCGGGCGCGCGAAGAAGCGGCTGGTGCCGAAGCCGCCCTGCCCCGTCGGCGGCACGCCCGCGACGCCGTTCCACCACTGCTCGCCCGCGTACGGCTTGCCGTCGCCGCTCGCGGTGGTCGTGCCGCCGACCGCGGTCAGGTTCGGCGAGCCCGCCGGCACGGCGACGGTGTTCGGGCTGCCGTTGAGGCAGGTGCTGCCGGTGTCGCCGGCGGCCGTGAAGACGCTCACGCCCGCCGCGCCGGCCGTCTGCAGGATGGCGTCGAGGCTCTCCACGTCGGCGCGCGTGGTCTCGTTCTCGCAGTATGCCCAGCTGTTGCTGACGATGGTCGCACCGCCGTCGAGGGCGGCGGTGAACAGCCGCTGGAAGCTGCCCGCGCCGGTGAACGGCGCGTGGTAGACGACGACCTCCGCCTCGGGCGCGATCATCATCACCGTGGTCACGTCGAGCAGGACCTCGTCCTGGTCGGATCCGAGCGGCGCGCCGCCGTTCACGGGCACGCTGCTCAGCCGATCGATGTTGCCGGCCGGGATGCGGGTGAGCGCCAGGTAGTCGGCGACGTCGCTGCGCACGAAGGAGTCGAAGCCGACGATCGCGACCTTCTGCCCGGCGCCGCCCGCGGCCCGCGGGCGCGGCATGGCCTGGGTCGCGGCGGCCAAGCTCGTCGGGCCCGGCGGCGACGGCGGGCACGGCTCGCCGATCAGGCGGATGTCGGCATAAGTGACGTACGGCTGCGCGAAGAAGTCGAAGTCGAACGGCGCGCCGCTGGCGCCCGCCGAGCGCGCGGCGGCGAGGCATTGGTTGTACGCGTCGACGAAGACGGGGTTGCAGACCTTGTAGCCCGGCGGCGGCGGCACCGGCGCCATCAGCAGCGCGCACAGCGAGACGTAGAACCCGGTGCGTAGCGCCTTGATCGCCGGCTGCACGCGGGCGAGGTCGGACAGCCCGGCGATGCCCTGCACGTGCGGCGCGAGATCGGCCGGCAGCCGCGGCTCGCCGGCGTTGGCGGAGAAGACGCGGTCGCCGACCCGCCAGTCGCCGATGGCCACGCCGAACGCACGCGCGACGTCGGCGCGCGTGCCGCGTACGCCGAGCGTCAGGCGGCTCGCCGAGGGCTCGACGACGATGAGGCCCTGCGCCGCGAGCCAGCCGGCGAGCCGGTCGTAGGTGGCGCGTGACGGGCCGAAGCGGTCCGCGAGCTGCGCCGGCGTCCGGAAGCGGCCGTGCTCGGGCGACGCCGGGTCGCGCACGGCCTGGGCGAAGCGGGCGAAGCCGGCCTCGTCGTCGCGGCGCAGGGTGAGCGTCAGCGTCATCGGGGCCTTGTCGGCACCCGGCGGCGGCGCGAGGCGCTCGGCACCGGCGAGGGCGTCGAGCACGTGTCCGGGTACGGGCGCGGAGCGTCCCGGCGGCCGCGGCAGCGCGATCGCCGTCGCCGCCGTCAGGAGCACCGTGACCGTCACCGCCAACCGAGCCCGCCGATTCCGCATCGCTGATCCTCGCGCGCACGCCCAGCTGGCCCGTGCGAGGGCGCGCGGGAACGGCGTGGCCGACGGATGTTCGGACTGCGCGCGGGTCCGCGTCAAGAAGCAAAATAGCGTAGGCGCGACCGGCGACCCGATCGGTGCCGCTCCGAGGTCGAGTCGGGGCGCCGTGTGCGCGGATGCGCCAGCACGGTGGCGCCCGGCCAGCGCCCGGCCTAGACTCGGCGCCCGTGAGCCCCGCCCCCGTCAGCCGTCGCCGCTTCGGTGCCGCCGCCGGTGGTCTCGCCGGCGCGCTGCTCGCGCCACGCGGGGGGCGCGCCGCGGCCGAGCCTGCCCCACGGCCGCCGCTCGCCTACGGCGCGGACGAGACGGTGACCGTCGTCGGCGTCCCCCGCGGCGCCGCCCCCGAGGTGGTCGCCGCCGCGGTTCGCCGCGCCGCCCTCGCCGCCACCGACTTCGCGTGGCTCGGCCGCGGCGACACGGTGATGGTGAAGCCGGTGTGCAACTCCGGCAACGCCTACCCCGCCACCACCGACCCCGTCGCGCTGCGCGCCATGATCGAGCTGCTGCGCGAGCGCGGCGCGGGGCGCGTCCTCGTCGGCGACATGTCGGGCGTGCAGGCCGTGCGCTTCTCGAAGGACCGCCGCAGCGGCAGCACGCGCACCCTCATGCAGGACGCCGGCCTCGCACGGGCGATCGCCGAGGCCGGCGGCGAGCTGCGCGCCTTCGAGGAGGCGGGCTGGGACGCGTTCGATCCCGAGACGCCCGCCGGCGCCGCCGACTGGGTCGGGCCGGTGCTGATGCCGCGCATCCTGCGCGAGGTCGACCACGTGGTCCTCATGCCGCGCTGCGGGCGCCACGTCCTCGCCGGCAGCACGCTCGGCCTGAAGGCCGCCGTCGGCTGGTGGCGTCACGACTCGCGCCTCGAGTACCACCGCGACGCCGCGACGTTCTCGGCGAAGACGGCCGAAGCCAACTGGGTGCCGTCCCTGCGCGAGAAGCAGCGTCTCGTCCTGACCAGCGCGACGCAGGTCCTCACCACCTTCGGTCCCGACGACGGCTACGTGCTCGCGCCCGAGACCGGGCTCGTCATCGCCGGCCCCTCCGTGGTGGCGCACGACATGGTGTCGCTCGCCTGGCTGCTCGAGAGCCGCCGCGCGACGCCCGAGGGCGCGCGCCACGGCTTCCTCGACGATCCGAACGGCTCGCAGACCTTCGTCGACGTGGCGAACCGGGTCGTGACCTACTGGCTCGGCGGCATGGGCGCCGCGTGGCGGACGCAGTCGCTGCCGCGCTACGACCTCGCCACCGTGTGGGACGACCGCGTCCTGCGGCGGGCGTATGCGATGGCGGGCGGCGTGCCGCGGGTCGGGCTCGCCGTCGACGGCGCGCCGCTGCCGGACGCCGTGCACGCCGGCCTCGCCGCCGCCGTGCGCCTGCCGGCGTGACGCGCGGCGCGCGTCAGTGCCGCGCGCCGACCAGCGCCTGCACCGCCGCGGCGATGCCGTCGACGGACAGGTGGAACATCGGGAAGAGCTTCTTCACCACGCGCGTCGTCTGCGTGTAGTCCCACTCGGTCGGCGCTTCGGGGTTGATCCACACCACGCGCTCGAAGTGGTGGGCGATGCGCTGGAGCCAGACGATGCTCGCCGTCTGCGCCATGCGGCGCGGATCGATGTTGCCGTTCGGCTCCATCAGCTCGGCGGGGTGCATGGCGGCGTCGCCGACGATGACGACCTTCCAGCGCGAGTCGAGCTTGCGCAGCACGTCGGCCGTCGGGATCTCGTCCATGCGCAGCATGCGCGCCTTGGTGTAGAGCTGATCGTAGATCGTGTTGTGGAAGTAGTAGGGCTGGAAGTCGCGCAGCCCGCGCTCCTCGTGCAACGCGGTGAGGAGCGAGCTGACCGGCTCGAAGTGCGGGTCCATCGTGCCGCCGACGTCGAGCAGCAGCAGCAGGCGGACGTCGTTCTTGCGCGGCGCGCGGAAGACCAGCTCGATCTCGCCGGCGTTCCGGCAGGTCTCGTCGATGGTCTCGTCGAGATCGAGCTCGGTCTGCTGGCCGAGGCGGGTGAGCTGGCGCAGGCGGCGCAGCGCGACCTTGGTGGCGCGGATGTCGAGCGTGACGTCGGTGCGGTAGTCCTTGAACTTGCGCTCCTCGGCGACCTTCATCGCCGAGCGGCTCTTCCCCGGGCCGCCGACGCGGATGCCCGTCGGGTGCTGGCCGCCGTGGCCGTAGGGCGACTTGCCGCCCGTGCCGACCCACTTGTCGCCGCCGTCGTGGCGCTCGGTCTGCTCGGCGAGGGTCTCGAGGAACTTGCGCATGAGCTCGTCGCTGTCGAGCTTCATCAGCTCGGCGAGCTGCGCGGGCGACAGATCCGGGAAGTTCTTCGGATCGCGCAGCCAGTCCATCACCTTGGAGGTGACCTCGTCGCCGAGCTCGCCCTCGACGCCCCGAAAGACGCGCGCGAAGGTGCGGTCGTAGGCGTCGAAGAAGGTCTCGCTCTTCACCAGGCAGGCGCGGCCTAGGTGGTAGAAGCGCAGCAGGCTCGAGCCGTGCAGGTTCTTCTCCAGCGCCGTGAGGAACGCCTGCCACTCCTGGATGCCGACCGGCACCCCCTCGTCCCTGAGCCCGTAGAAGAGATCGAGGAACACCGTCGCTCCCTGGCGGCCTACTGGTTGTAGCGCGGGCCGAGGTCGGCCCACTTCGCCGGGTAGCGGCCGCCGCGCTCGTCGAAGCGCTGGAGCGCGTCGACGTCCTGCTCCTTCTTGAGGAGCGCGCCGAGGAACGGCAGGTGCGCCTCCAGCTGCGCATGCGTGAGGCCGCTGCGCAGGAGCACGCTGATCCAGTCGACGAGCTCCGACGTCGACGGCTTCTTCCGCAGCTCCGACTGCTCGCGCAGCCAGTAGAACTTGATCAGCACCTGGTCGAGCAGCTTCGCCTCGAGGTGCGGGTGGTGCACGGCGACGATCTTGCGCATCGTGGCGACGTCGGGGAAGTCGATGAAGTGGAACACGCACCGGCGCAGGAACGCGTCGGGCAGCTCCTTCTCGTTGTTCGACGTGATCAGCACCACGGGGCGCTGCTTCGCGACGACCTCCTCGCCGGTCTCGACGATGGTGAAGCGCATCTCGTCGAGCTCGCGCAGCAGGTCGTTCGGGAACTCGAGGTCGGCCTTGTCGACCTCGTCGATGAGCAGCACGACACGCTCGTCGGCGGCGAAGGCGCGGCCGAGCGGGCCGAGCTTGATGTAGTGGCCGATGTTCGCGACGTCGCCGGAGCCGAAGCGGCTGTCGTTCAGGCGCTGGACGGTGTCGTAGACGTACAGGCCCTCGTGCGCCTTGCTCGTCGACTTGATGTGCCACTGGAGCATCGGCATGCCGAGGCCCTCGGAGACGTGGCGCGCGAGCACCGTCTTGCCGGTGCCGGGCTCGCCCTTGATGAGCAGCGGTCGCTCGAGCGCGATCGCACAGTTGACCGCGTCGACCAGGGGGCCCGACGCGATGTAGCCCGCGGTGCCGGTGAAGCGTTTGAAGTCGCCGTTGGTGCTCATCGGGGGGTGAGGGGTATCCGCCCGCTCGTCCCGCTGCAAGGCCGAACGAGCGGTTGAACCGGCCCGGCCCGCACGGCTAAGACCCCGCCCCAGTGGCCGCTTACCTTCCGCTCACCGCACAGCGGCTCGTCGTCGTGACCGGGAAGGGAGGCGTCGGCAAGAGCGCGGTCACCGCTGCCCTGGCACGTGCGCTGGCCGGTGCGGGGCGCCGCGTGCTCGCCGTCGAGATCGGCCGCGGCCGGCTGGGAGCGTTGCTCGGGGCACCGGCGCTCGGGCCGGAGCCGGTGGCGGCCGGGCGCGGCGTGCAGGCCGTCGTCGTCGAGCCCGAGGAGGCGCTCGGCGACTTCATCCTCGGCGTGCTGCGCCTGCGGCTGCTCGCGAAGCGGCTTCTCGAGAGCACGTCGTTCCAGGTGCTGGCGGCGGCGGCGCCGGGTCTGCCCGAGCTGGTCGTGCTGCATCGGCTGGTCGGCTTCCTCGACGCGCGGCGGCTGGGCCGCCGGCAATACGACGTGGTCGTCGTCGACGCGCCCGCGTCGGGCCATTCGCTGCCGCTGCTGTCGGCGCCGCGCGCGCTCGGTGCGTTCGCGCGGCTCGGCCCGATCGGCTCGCTGCTCGACGACATGGAGCGCCGCCTCGCCGATCCGGACACGACGCTGGTCGGCGTGGTGACGACGCCCGAGGAGCTGGCCGTGCGCGAGACGATCGAGCTGCACCGCGCCGTCGCGGGGCTCGGGCTGCCGGTCGCGCCGCCGATCGTGAACGCGCTGCCGCCGCGCCGCTTCGCGCCCGGCGACGCGGCGGCGCTCGCACGCCTCGACGCCGGCGGCGTCGGCATCCCTGGACTCGACGCGGCCCGCTTCCAGCTCGCGCGCCGGCGGGCCGCGTCGCAGCAGATGCGCGCTGCGCCGCGCCCTCGGCGCCCCGGTCCGCCTGCCGCTGCTCGCCGCCGGGCCCGAGGCGCCGGGCGGCATCGACACCCTCGCCGCCGCGCTCGCCGGCGCGGCCGGGTTGGCGGCATGACGACGCCGTCGCTCGAGACGCTGCTGGCCGAGCGCCGCATCCTCCTCTGCGTCGGCAGCGGCGGCGTCGGCAAGACGACCACCGCAGCCGCGCTCGCCGTCGCCGCGGCCCGCCGCGGCCGGCGTACGGTCGTGCTCACCGTCGACCCGGCGCAGCGGCTCAAGGACGCGCTCGGGCTCGGCGAGGCGATCGGCGCGCCCCATCGCGTCCCGCTGCCAGACGCCGCCGGGTCGCTCGACGCCATGCTGCTCGACGTGAAGGGCACCTTCGACGAGCTGGTGCGCGGCCTCACGACGAGCCGCGAGCAGGCCGAGCGCATCCTCCGGAACCGCCTCTACCAGAACCTCTCGGGCACGCTCGCCGGCACGACCGAGTACATGGCCGCCGAGGCCGTGTACCGGCTCGCGACCGAGCGCGACTACGACCTGCTCGTCGTCGACACGCCGCCCTCGCGCCACGCCGTCGACTTCCTCGACGCTCCTCGGCGTCTCGTCGCCCTGCTCGACTCGCGCGCCTTCGGCATCCTGAAGGACCCGACCAGCATCCTGCCGTCGGCCGGCTCCAAGCTGGCGCAGCTCCTCCTGACCGGCGTGCTACGCGGCCTCGAGCGCTTCACCGGGCTCGGCCTCGTGTCCGAGATCGGCGAGTTCATCCGTGCCATCGAGGGCCTCACCGACGCGCTGCGCGCCCGCGTCGCCGCCACCGACGCGCTCCTGCGCAGCGCCGACACCTCGCTCGTGCTCGTCACCGCACCGGAGCCGCGGCTCGTCGACGAGACCGCCGCGCTCGCGCAGGCGCTCGGCGGCGTCGGGCTGCGCGTCCACGGCGTGGTGCTGAACCGCGCGCTGCCGCCGGGGCTGGACGCGGTGGCGAGCGAGCCGCCGGCGAGCGTCTCCCCCGAGCTGGCGCGCCGCCTGCGGCGCGTCGCCGAGGAGCTGCGCACGCTCGCCGATCGCGAGACCGCGACCGTGGCGCCGCTCCTGCGCACGGCCGATGCGCCGCTCGTGGCGCGCGTGCCGCTGCTGGCGCAGGCGCCGGGCTCGCTCGACGAGCTGGTCGCGGTCTCGCGTGAGCTCCTGCCGGGCGATCCGCCCGCCGCGCCCAGCGCCCAGGGCGCGGGCCGATGAGACGCGCTCAGGCCGACGCGTCGCCCGAGCCGGACCTGCGCGACGCACGCCGCCGTCGCTTCTCGGCGGTGACGAGCTTGTCGACCTTCACCTCGAGGTTGGCGAGGCGGCCCTGGAGCACGTCGAGCTTGGTCATGAGCTTCCCCAGGTCGGCGCGCGACGGAAGGTTCAGCAGCCAGAGCACGTTGGCGACGTTGCGGTCGAACGCGCCCTTGGTCTCGAGGCCCTTCTGCAGCGCGCTCGCGAAGGCCTGCGCGAAGAGCGGGTTCGACAGCAGGTCTTCGGCGAGGCCGGAGAGCTTCTTGGAGCTCAGCATGATCGGCACCGAGTATACGGGCGCCCGGTTCGGACGGAAAGCAACATGAGCCTCGAGACGCTGCTCGGCTGGTGGAGCGGACTCGCCTTCGTCGCCCGGCCTCTGCCCCTGCCGACGCTGCTCGGGACCATGGTGATCCTCCACCTCTGCGACGCCTTCATCTGCCGGGTCATCGCCGTCAACAACGGCCGCCCGCCCCGGTCCTGGTTCCTCATCGGCCTCGTCGGCGGCGTGTGGGCCGTGGCGGTGCTGCTGCTCCTGCCGTCGCGCGCCGCCCCCCGGCCCGACGCGTAGCCGTCTCCACGATGACCGACGCGACGGCCACCTCGGCCGTGTGGCTCAGCGACACGTGCCAGCGCCCGAGCCGCCGGCTGCGCGCCAGCGCCGCGGCGGCCCCGTGCAGCCGCAGCGCCGGCGGCCCGTCGCCCTCGCGCACGACCTCGACGTCGTGCCACACGACGCCCTCCCCCCAGCCGGTGCCGAGCGCCTTCATCGCCGCTTCCTTGGCGGCGAAGCGGGCGGCGTAGCTCTCGAAGCGGGCGCGCTTGCGGGCCTCGCAGTAGGCCTGCTCGCCGGGCGTGAAGACGCGGGCGCGGAAGCGCGCGCCGCTCGGCGCCTCGAGCGCGCGGCGGATGCGCGCCACGTCGCAGACGTCGATGCCCAGGCCGGCGATCATCCTGGGCGCCGTCTAGTCGAAGGCCGGATCGCGCGCCAGCCGCAGCTCCATCTGCGACGTCCGCGCGAACGGCCGGCGCGCGAAGTCGACGGCGGCGAAGAGCGCGGCCAGCGGCATGAAGAGCGGGTGCGCGACCGCGGGCGTCGTCGTCGTGATGCGGCCGACGCCGCGGGCCGCGAGCCACGCGACCGCGCTCGCGGCCCAGAACGGCGCGCCCTGCGTGTACGTGCAGCTCTCCACCGCGAGGCCCGCGGCGTGCGCCGCGCGCCGGAACGACGCCTCGGTGAACAGCACCCAGTGCCGCGGGCAGTGGTAGCCGGCCCAGGAGCGGTGCCGGAAGAGGCGCGCGTCGAGGCTGTCGGTGTTGGGGGTCGAGACGAGGACGACGCCGCCGGGCGCGAGCAGCGTGCGCACGTGCGCCAGCACGCCCACCGGGTCCTCGACGTGCTCGACGAGGTTCAGGAGGAGGATCAGGTCGAAGCGCTCGGGCGTCGTGAAGTCCTCGATGCGACCGGCGAAGACGCCGTGCCCGCGCGCGTAGAGCGCGTCCGCGTCGCCGGGGGCGAGATCGACGAGCTGCGTGCGGTGCACGCGCGGATCGACGCGGCGGACGAGGTCGAGCTGCCCGCCGTGCCCGCCGCCGACGTCGAGCACCGCGAGTGTCTCCCCGGGGATGCCGGCGAGCAGGCGCCGGACGCGACGGGCGTCCAGGTGCTCCTTCACCCGCGCGACGGGCGACGTCGCCGGGCCGGCGGCGGTGTAGTACGTGGGCGGGTATATCTCGGCGAGGCGCGTGCGCGGCACGGGGTCGATGAAGAGCGCGGCGCAGGCGGGGCAGCGCAGATAGCGGAACGCGTCGGACGTGGTCGCGTACTCGACGTCGTGCGCCACGGCCCACGGCGTCGCCCCGGCGGCGCCGCAGGCGAGGCAGCGAGGCGCGTCAGACGTCGCGGACACGGACGAGCAGCGCCCGGAAGGTGGCGGCGTACGTGGTGCGATGGCGCCGTACGTCGTCCGCGGCCGGCGTCGACAGCAGGAAGCGCTCGAGGTCGGCGAGCCGCGTACACGGCACCTGCGGCTCCCAGTGGTGCAGCAGGTGCCGGTTGAAGCCGGCGCTGCCGAGGGTGCGCGCGAGCACCCCGTCGCCGAAGAGCCGGTTCACCGGGCCGTGCGGCACGCGGCGGTAGTCGACCTCGGGCCGCGCCGCGAGGTCGCGATGCTCGAGCAGCGTGCGCAGCGCGGCGACGAAGGGCAGCACGGCCCCCGCGCCGCCGAGCCACGCCAGCACCAGCGTCCATTGCCCCGCCAGCGCGGCGACGCCGAGCACGCTGCCGTGCGCGACCAGGGCCATCACGAGCGCGCGCCCCGACAGCCGCCGGCCGCCGCTCTGCGGTGCCGGCCGCGACAGCGTCTCGAGCACCGCGAGGCCGGTGAGCCCGGAGGCCACGAACCACCAGTCGAGCGGACGGACGTAGGTGTACTCCTGATCCTCCGGCATCCCCAGGTGGCGGTGGTGCGTGAAATGGACGCGGCGGTAGTGCTCGATCTCCTGGAGGATCAGCGGGCCGATGAGGAGGTTCGCGAGGCGATCGTTCCACGCCCGCGACGGCGCCAGGTTCCAGTGCGCCGCCTCGTGGAAGAAGTTGCCGAGATAGGCGAGCGCGACGCCGATCCCGAGCCCGCCCGCGAGCGTGCCCGCCGCGGCGCCTGCGAGCCCGGCGTCGCGGGTGAGGCAAGGCAGCGCCGCGGCGGCCGCCAGCCCGACGAAGCCGAGTGCGATCTCGCCCCACAGCACGCCCCAACGCGGCGTCAGGCGACGGCGGAAATCGCGGAACGACACGCCGTCGGACGCCACGAGCGCGTTGCGATCGACGCCGTCCAGCTCCGGAGTGGTACGCCCGCGTGGTGCCTCCGAGGCGGCCACCCGGGGACGCTACCACCCGCCCTCTCGAGGCGGCAACCCGAACTGGATGGTCGCGCGGCTCAGCAGGCGCCGCAGCTGTGGCAGGTGTGGGTATCGCACGGCGGCGACTGGACCTCCGCATGGGCCTTGCGCCGCTCGGCGAGGAGGTAGCGCTTGTCGACGCCGTGGTCGATGAAGTCCCACGGCAGCAGCTCGTCGGCGTCGTAGGGCCGGTGCACGAAGCGGTCCGGGTCGACGGTGCCATCGCGGCCGCCGCGCAGCCCGCGCAACGTCGCCCACCAGTCGTCGGGCGCCGCCTGGAGCCGCTCGAGGACGTCGGCGACGCGGCGGTCGCCGCGCGAGAGCAGCGTCTGGAGGTATCCCTCGCGCGGGCTCTCGGTCTCGACCTGGAGCGCGGGAATCGCGGACAGGCGGCGACGCACGCGGGCGAGCGTGCGCTTCAGCGCGCCGAGGGCGGCCATCGGCTCCCACTGGAACGGCGTCCACGGTTTCGGCACGAACGGGTTGATGGAGACGAGGATGCGGCCGACCTTCGGCTTGCCGCCGGCCATCAGCCGCGCCCGCAGGCGCTGCGCGAGGTCGGCGATGGCGTCGACGTCGGCGTCGGTCTCCGTCGGCAGCCCGACCATGACGTAGAGCTTCAGCGCCTCGACGCCGCCGCCGACGAGCCACTCGGCGGCGCGCAGGATCTCGGCCTCGGTGAGGTTCTTGTTGATGACCCGGCGCAGGCGCTCCGAGCCCGCCTCGGGCGCGACGGTCACCGAGCGCGCGCCGCCCGCCCCGAGCGCGGCGGCCAGCTTCGGGGTGATGAGGTCGGCCTTCAGCGACGAGGGCGACGCGCGCCCGCCGGCGGCCGCGATCTCCTGGCACATGGCGGCGATGCCCGGCTGCGTCGCCATCTCGGCGCCGACCAGCCCGATCGTGCGGCGCTCGGCGAGCCCGCGCGCGATCTGCGGCCGCAGCGCGTCCGGGCTGCGATAGCGCACGGGGCGGTACATGTAGCCGGCGGCGCAGAAGCGGCAGCCCCACTCGCAGCCGCGGCTCGCCTCGACCACGACCATGTCGCCGAAGACCGCCTCGTCGGTGAGGATCTCGGTGCCGGTCGTGACCGGGTCGAGGCGCGCGAGGTAGCGTCGCGTGACGCGCGGCTTCGCCGGCCCGTCGTAGTCGAAGGCGACCAGGCGGCCGGCCTCGTCCCAGCGGGGCGTGAAGCGGTCCGGACGATAGGCGCCGTCGACGGTTTCGGTGCGGGCGAGGAGCGCGGCGCGCGTGCGCGGGCCGCCGGCGGCCAGCGCGAGGAACTCCGGCAGCATCTCCTCCGCCTCGCCGACGAGGAACAGATCGACGAACTCGGCCAGCGGCTCGGGGTTCAGGAACGTCGCCGGGCCGCCCGCGAGGACCAGGGGCGCCTGCTCGCCGCGGTCGCGGCGACGCTTGGCGAGGCCGGCGAGCTCGAGCAGGTCGAGGACGTGGAGGTAGTCGGTCTCGAACGAGACCGAGAGCGCGATCAGGTCGAAGTCGGCGACCGGGCGCGCGTCCTCGAACGAGCGCAGCGGCCGCGGCCACTGCGCGCGCGGGCCGTCGGGCAGGAAGGCGCGGTCGACCGTGACCCGCGGGTCGTCGTTCAGGATGCGGTGGACCGCCTGGAAGCCCAGGTTCGCCATCGCCACCGGATAGACGTTCGGATAGGCGAGGCAGATCGAGAGCGGTCCGCGCGGGCCTGGAGCGAAGCGCCGGCGCTCGGCGGCGAGACGCACGGCACGGTCGGGCACGGTGGGACGCGGCATCGCCAGGGGCGGGACCTTAACCCCGGCCCCGCGGTGCCTCAACCACGCGGCTGCGCTCCGGCGTCGTGCCGGAACCGGGTGCGCCGGGACGTCCGCATCCAGGGATTGTCGCCGCCGGGTGGCGGGACTACGGTCGCCGCATGTCGACGCCCGCCCCCAGCCTGCCGAGCCGACCCGGGCCATACACGGTCGAGGAGTACTTCCGTCTCGTCGAGGACGGTGTGCTCGGACCGGACGATCGCGTGGAGCTGCTCGAGGGGGTGATCGTCCCCATGCCGCCGGCGAACCCGCCGCACGCGAATGCGGTCTCCATCCTCATGCAACGACTGATCCTCGCCGTCGGAGGACGGGCGATCGTGCGCGGGCAATCCACCTACGTGGCAAGCCTCCGCTCGGCGCCCGAGCCCGACGTCGCGGTCGTCACGGGCAGCTCCGACGACTACTGGAAGCGCCACCCGAATGCGGCGCTGCTCGTCGTCGAGGTCGCCGACACCTCGCTCGCGACCGACCGCCTCACCAAGGCCGCACTCTACGCGCGCAACGAGGTCCCCGAGTACTGGATCGTCAACCTGCGGCACGGGCGCGTCGAGGTCTACCGCCGGCCCGACGCGGCCGCAGGGCTCTACCGCGACATCCGTGTCGCGGCAGAAGACGAGACCCTGTCGCTCGTCGCGCTCCCCGACGTGGCCATCGCCGTCGCCGACCTGCTGCCCGGCAGACCGGCCGACGACGACGTCTGATCAGTCCGCGCCGCGGCGGAGGAAGCTGGGGACGTCGTAGTCGACGTCGTCCGTGTCCGCGCCGTTCGCGAGCGGGCGCCGGGTGGCCGCCGGGCGCTCGATCGCGGGCGGCGGAGGCGGCGGGGGCGGCGCGGCCTGCTGGCGGCGCTGCCAGGTCGGCACCTCGAGCTCGTCCTCGGGCTCGCGAAGACCGTGGCGCACGATCGGACGGCCGTCCGGCGTGGTCGACATGCCGCGCATGTCCGACGCCGGCTCGACCGGCACGCGGGGACGCGCGACCGGCACGGGGCGCGTCGCGCCGGCGGGCTCGCCGAAGCCGGTGGCGATGACGGTGATGCGCACCTCGTCGCCCATCGACTCGTCGATGACGGCGCCGAAGATGATGTTGGCGTCGTCGTCGGCCTCTTCCTGGATGAGCGAGGCGGCCTCGTTGACCTCGTGCAGCGTGAGGTCGGGGCCGCCGGTGATGTTGATGAGCACGCCGCGGGCGCCCTCGATGCGGACGTCTTCGAGCAGCGGGCTCGAGATCGCGCGCTGCGCGGCCTCGATGGCACGGTTCTCGCCAGCGGCGAGCGCGGCGCCCATCATCGCCATGCCCATCTCGGACATGATCGCGCGGACGTCGGCGAAGTCGAGGTTGATGAGGCCGTGGACCGTGATCAGGTCGGCGATGCCGCGCACCGCCTGGAGCAACACGTCGTCGGCCTTCTTGAAGGTCTCGAGGATCGACGAGTTGCGTCCGGCGACGTTCAGCAGGCGCTGGTTCGGGATCGCGATCAGCGTGTCGACGCTGTTCTTGAGCTCGCGCAGCCCCTCTTCCGCCTGCTTGCCGCGCCGCTTGCCCTCGAAGGTGAAGGGCTTCGTCACCACGCCGACGGTGAGGCAGCCGATTTCCTTCGCGACCTTGGCGACGACCGGCGCGGCGCCCGTCCCCGTGCCGCCGCCCATGCCGGCGGTGACGAAGATCATGTCGGCGCCCTGGAGGTACTCGGCCATGCGCTCGACGTCTTCGAGCGCCGCACGCTTGCCGATCTCCGGGTTGCCGCCGGCGCCGAGGCCGCGCGTCAGCTTCTCACCGAGCTGAATCTTGACCGGGGCCAGGTTGGCGCGCAGCGCCTGCGCATCGGTGTTGGCCGCGATGAAGTCGACCCCGGGCAACCCCGCCGCGATCATCGTGTTGATCGCGTTGCCGCCACCACCCCCGACCCCTACCACCTTGATCCGGGCCCCCAACGAGGGCTCCAGCAGCTCGTCCATCACCACGACCTCCCGGCGTCCGCCCCACGCCGCCTTCTAGACCTCTAGAAGAATTCCCGTAACCAGCTCGTCACTCGATGTCGCGCGCGCTTGAGTGGCGCGAGCATCGAATCGTCATCGCCGCTGCCGACTCGCGCGTGTCGTTCGAGTCCGTGCAGTACGAGGCCGACGGCGGTCGCATACATCGGGCTCGCGACGACGTCAACCAAACCATGCAGATGTAGCGGCGTTCCGAGTCGCGTCGGCGTGCGGAAGACGCGCTCCGCGAGATCGGTCATGCCCGCGAGCACCGCACCGCCGCCCGTGAGCACGACGCCCGACGTGAGCAGACCTGCGCAACCCGCACGCTCGATCTCGCTGCGCACGAGCGCGAGGATCTCTTCGGCGCGTGGCTCGATGAACTCCGCGAGCTGGCGTTGCGAGAGCTTGTGCGCCGGGCGCCCGCCGAGCCCCGCGACCTCGACGCTGAGATCGGGCGACGCGCCGAGCGCGTCGGCCGCGCCGCTCAGCTTCTTCAGGCGCTCGGCGTCGGCGAACGGCGTCCGCAGCGCGGCGGCGAGATCGCTGGTCACGTGCCCGCCGCCCACCGGCAGCACCGCCGTGTGGTGGATGGCGCCGCCGTGCCAGACGACGGTCGACGTCGTCCCCGCCCCCACGTCGATCAGCGCGACGCCGAGCTCGCGCTCCTCGGGGGTGAGCACCGCGCCGCCGGCCGCGAGCGGGCTCGCGAGCACGTCCTCGACGTGCAGCCCGGCGCGATTGCAGCACTTCACCAGGTTCTGCCCCGAGCTGATCGTCCCGGTGACGATGTGCACCCGGGCCTCGAGCCGGACGCCGGCCATGCCGACCGGCATCTTGATGTCGTCCTGGTCGTCGACCACGAACTCCTGCGGCAGCACGTGCAGGACCTCGCGGTCCATCGGCAGCGGCAGCGCGCGCGCCGCCTCGAGCACGCGCTCGACGTCGCCGGACGCCACCTCGCGGTTCTTCACGGCCACGACGCCGTGGCTGTTGAACCCCTTGATGTGGCTGCCAGCCGAGCCCGCCACGACCGTGCGGATCTCGCAGCCGGCCATCAGCTCGGCCTCGTCGACGGCCTTGCGGATGGCGTCGACGGTGGCGTCGATGTTCACGACGGTGCCCTTCTTGAGCCCCGTGGACGCGTGGGTGCCGATGCCGACGATCTCGACCCCCGTCTCCTGCACCTCGGCCACGACGACGCCCACCTTGTAGGTGCCGACGTCGAGCCCCACCACGAGCGGATTGCGCTTCCCCATCCTAGGCCCCCGTCGTCCGCGCGGGCGCCGCCGGCTTGCGCGGCTCCCGGAGGCGGACGATCACCTCGTCCTCGAACTCGCACGTGACCTCGCGCAGCTCCGCGAAGCGCCCCTGCCACAGCGGCAGGACGCGCTGCACCCGCGCGATCTTCTCTCCGTACCCGCCCCAGCCGAGCACGATCGGCACCGCCGGCTGCATGGGATGCAGCGTCAGCCCCGTCGCCGCGTCGACGTGCACCTCCGACACCGGCCCGAGCCCGGTCGCGTCGCGCGCCACGAGCCGCAGGAGCCCGAGCGCGCGGTGCACCGCGCGCGGCCCGAAGCCGCGGCGACCGTCGAGGTCGTCACGGCGAATGCCGGTGACGTAGGGCAGATCGCGGCCGTCGGTGCCGCCGACGGCCGCGAAGATGCGCCCGTTGGCCGCGACGTAGAACAGCTCGACCGCGTCGCCGTCGAGCGCGACGATCGCCGCGGGACGGTGCTCGCGCACGCGCACCACGACGCGGTCGGGCAGCTGCCGCCGCACGCGCACCGTGCGCACCCACGGCAGCGCCTGCACGCGCGCCACGATGGCTTCGCGGTCGACGTCCCAGATGCTGGTGCCGGGGGCGATCGCGACGGCCTCGCGCAGCGCCTCGGGCGCGAGGCGGCCGCGGTGCTGGAGCGCGACCTCGTGCACGGCGAAGTACGAGTGCGCGCGCGCGGCCTCGAGCGCCGCCGGGGTCACGGCCGCGAGCAGCGCGAGCGGCACGACGGTGCGCAGCACGCGCGTCACCGTCGGCGGCAGCGCTGCGGCGCCGCCGCGCTCGTGCCGGCCGGGCCGATGCCGGTTGCCCCGTCGCCGGAGGAGGCGTCGCAGCAGGCGCCCGCTCACCAACGACCGACGAGCCGAACCTCGGGCTCCAGCCATACCCCACTCCGCTCCCACACCGCCCGCTGGGCGATCGCCATCAAGGTCTGCACGTCGGACGCCTGCGCGCCGCCACCGTTCACGATGAAGTTCGCGTGCCGCTCGGAGATGCGCGCCCCGCCGACGCGCCACCCCTTCAGCCCGGCCGCCTCGATCAGCCGCCCGGCGTGATCACCGTGCGGGTTCTTGAAGACCGAGCCCGAGTTGGGCTCGCCGTGGGGCTGGCTCGCGACCCGCCGCGCCCGCACCGCCTCCATGCGCACCCGCACCGCCGCCGCGTCGTCCGGGCGCAGCGCGAAGTCGACCGCCGTCACCACGAAGCCCTCGGGGAGATCCGCCCGCCGGTAGCGGAACGGGACGTCCACCGCCGGCAGCTCGCGCGACACGCCGTCGGGGCCGATGCCTTCGATCGCACGCACGACCGTCGCGACGTCGCCGCCGTAGGCGCCCGCGTTCATGAACAGCGCGCCGCCGACCGTGCCGGGGATGCCCTCGGCGTGCTCGAGACCAGCGAGGCCCCGGGTCGCGCTGTCGCGCGCGAGGCGTCCGAGCTGTACCGCGGCGCCGGCGCGCACGCCGTCCGGGCGCCAGGTCGCGCGCCGGAAGCCGCGCCCGAGCTTGACCACGAGGCCGCGCACGCCGCCGTCGCCGACCAGCATGTTCGAGCCGCCGCCGAGCAGCGTCACGCCGACGCCGGCCGCGCGCGCGGCGACGAGCAGCGCCCCCAGCTCCGCCGTGGTCTCCGGCTGCGCGAACCAGTCGGCCGGTCCGCCGATGCGGTACGACGTGTGGCGGGCGAGCGACTCGTGCCGCCGCACCTTGCCGTCGAGCACGCGGGCCAGATCGTTGGACGGCGCCATCATGGTCAGTGGATCTGCGAGATCGGCACGCCGCTGCGCAGGAGCGCGAGCAGCTCGTCGGCGGTGCGGTAGACGTCGCCGGCGCCGAGCACGAGCACGAGGTCGCCCTCGCGCAGCACCGTGGCCAGGGTGTCGGCCAGCCGCTCGCGCGCCGGCACCCAGCGGACGTCGAGGTGGCCGCGCTTCTTGAGCGCCTGGTAGAGCGCCTCGCCGCCGACGCCCTCGATGCGCTCCTCCCCGGCGGCGTAGACCTCCGTCAGGAGCAGCAGGTCGGCGTCGTCGAACGGGGTCAGGAAGTCGTCGAAGAGGTCGCGCGTGCGCGAGTAGCGGTGCGGCTGGAAGACGACGACCAGGCGGCGGTCGAAGCCCTCACGCGCCGCGCGCAGGGTCACCCGGATCTCCTCGGGGTGATGGCCGTAGTCGTCGATGACGAGGATGCCGCGCTCCTCGCCCCGCACCTCGAAGCGGCGATGGACGCCGCCGAACTCCTCGAGCGCGTGCGCGGCGATGCGCCAGGGGATGCCGAGGTCGTGCGCCACCGCGAGCGCGGCGACGGCGTTGAGCGCGTAGTGCCGGCCGGGCATGCGCAGGCGCACCGGGCCGAGGCGCTCGCCGCCGCGCCAGACGTCGAAGTGCGTCTCGAGGCCGACGACGCGCAGGTCGCGCGCCTGCCAGTCGGCGTCGGGCGACTCGCCGTAGGTGACGAAGCGCTTACGCACGTGCGGCAGCATGCCACGAACGTTGACGTTGTCGATGCACAACACGGCGAGGCCGTAGAACGGCACGCGGTTCACGAACTCGAGGTACGCGGCGCGGACCCGGTCCATGTCGCCGAAGTGGTCGAGGTGCTCGGGGTCGATGTTGGTGACCACGGCGACCACGGGTGAGAGGAGAAGGAACGAGCCGTCGCTCTCGTCGGCCTCGGCGACGAGGAACTCGCCCTGCCCGAGGCGGGCGTTCGTCCCGAGCCCGAGCAGCTTGCCGCCGACGACGATCGTCGGGTCGCGTCCGGCCTCGCGCAGCACGGCTCCGACGAGCGACGTGGTGGTCGTCTTGCCGTGGGTGCCGGCGATCGCGATGCCGTTCTTCATCCGCATCAGCTCGCCCAGCATCTCGGCGCGCGGGATCACCGGCACCTTCAGCTCGCGCGCGCGGACGACCTCGGGGTTGGCGAACTTCACCGCCGACGAGATGACGAGGACGTCGACGTCCTCGTCGACGTGCTCCGCCGCGTGCGGGCCGAGATGGATGCGCGCGCCGAGCCGCTCGAGGCGGCGGGTGGTCTCGCTCTCGGCGAGGTCGGAGCCGGAGACCGCGTAGCCGAGCGTCAGCAGGACCTCGGCGATGCCGCTCATGCCGATACCGCCGATCCCGACGAAGTGTACCCGACGTCTCGGCCCGTTCATCGCCGTCACTCCGTGGAGCGCCCGCAGCGGCCACCCCGCCCACCCGACCTGCCCGGCCACGAGGCGGAGGTTTACAGAGCGCCATCGCCATCTTCAAGGGGATGCAGGGCGCATGACGCGGCAACACACGTCGGCCGCAGCTTCCGCGGCCTCGGGGCGTGCGACCGCACGCGCGCGGGCCGCCATCGCGCGGCGCACGTCGGCGTCGCCGGCGAGCGCGGCGAGCGCGGCGCCGAGCGTCGCGCCGTCGAGCTCGCGGTCGAGGATCATGCGCGCGGCGCCGGCGTGCACCAGGACCTCGGCGTTGGCGCGCTGGTGGTCGTCGACGGCGAAGGGGTACGGCACGAGGATCGCCGGCAGGCCCATCGCGGCGATCTCCGAGCAGCTCATGGCGCCGGCGCGTGCGACCACGAGGTCGGCGGCGCGATAGGCTGCACCCATGTCCTGGATGAAGGCCTCGACCCGCGCCGCGAGGCCGAGCCGCGCGTAGCCCGCCGCCACCTGCTCGCGCTCGGCCGCGCCGGTCTGGTGCACGATGCGCAGCCCGGCGGCCGCCGGCCCGAGGCGCTCCATGGCGGCCAGCGTCGCGGCGTTGATGCGCTGGGCACCCTGGCTGCCGCCGAAGACGAGGAGGCCCGTCCCCGGGGCCGGCGGCGCGGGCGGCGCCGCGAGCACCTCGGGCCGCAACGGGTTGCCGGTGTGGACCGCCCGCCCCGCCGGCAGATACCGCGACGCCTCCGCGAAGCCGACGCACACGACCCGCGCCAGGCGGGCGAGGCTGCGGTTCGTCGCACCGGGAATCGCGTTCTGCTCCTGGAGCACGACCGGCACCCGCCGCAGCCAGGCGGCGACGACCATCGCCGCCGAGGCGTAGCCGCCGACGCCGACCACGAGCCGCGGGCGCAGCCGGCCGACCAGCCCGAGCGCGGTGGCGATACCGGCCCCGAGCGCCGCCGCGCCGCGGACGGCGCCGCCGGCGCCGCCGCCGCGCACCGCGCGCCCCGGCACCAGCGCGAGCGGAAGCCCGCGGCGGGCACGGCGCGCGCCTCCAGGCCCGCGGCGGTGCCGACGAAGTGCACGCGCAGACCGCGGCCGGCGAGCGCCCGCGCCAGCGCCAGCCCCGGGAAGACGTGGCCGCCCGTACCGCCGCCGGCCACCACCACGTCGGGCCGCGCCTGGGCCTGCGGGCTCACCCCGCCTCGCGGGCGAGGCCGACCAGCACGCCCGCCTCGAGCAGCGCGAGCATCATCGCCGAGCCGCCGTAGGAGACGAACGGCAGCGTCAGGCCCTTGGTCGGCAGGCAGCCGAGGGCGACGCCGATGTTGAGCATGCCCTGGAGGACGAGATGCACCGTCAGCCCGAACGCGAGCAGACCTGCGAACGCGTCGGGGTGGCGCATCGCGATGCGCAGCCCGCGCACGAGCAGCACGGTGAAGAGCGCCATGACCGTGAAGGCGCCGAGCAGCCCCAGCTCCTCGCCGATCACCGCGAAGATGAAGTCGGTGTGGGCGGCGGGCAGGAAGTGCATCTTCTGCTGCCCCATGCCGAGCCCCGCCCCCGTGAGCTCGCCCGAGGCGAAGGCGATGAGCGACTGGAGGAGCTGGTAGCCCATCCCCTGGGGGTCCTTCGTATAGTCGAGGAACGAGGCGAGCCGCCGCATGCGGTACGGCTCCATGATGACGAGGAAGGCGAGCCCGGGCAGCGCCGCCGCCGCGAAGAGCCCGAGGTGCATGAGACGCGCGCCCGCCGCCCACAGCATGGCGACGAGGATGCCCGTCGACAGCGCCGCGGTCCCGAAGTCCGGCTCGAGCAGACACAGCCCGGCGACGAGCCCGACCACCATGCAGTGGGGCAGGACGCCGAAGCCCAGCTCACGGATGCGCGGCCCCTTCCGGGCGAGCGACGCCGCCAGGTAGATCACCAGCGCGAGCTTCGCCAGCTCCGACGGCTGGAACGCGAGCGGCCCGAGCGGCAGCCAGCGCCGCGCGCCGCTGCGCTCGACGCCGATGCCCGGGATCAGCACGAGGACGAGCCCGACGAGCGCCACGCCGAGGAGCGGATAGGCCAGGCGCCGGTAGGCGTCGGAGCGGACGCGCGACGCGACGAAGCCGAGCGTCGTGCCGAGCAGGATCGAGACGAAGTGCTTCTTGAAGAAGTGCAGCGGGTCGCGGAAGTCGTCGTCGCCCGGAAACCAGCTGACGTTGAACACCATGACGAGGCCGATGCCGACGAGGCCGGCGACGGCGAGCAGCAGCCAGGGATCGCCCGCCATCGTCATCACGATGCGCGGCCGTTGGTTCTCGAGCGGGCCGCGGAAGAGCGGCGCGGCCTCGAGGCCGGTGCCGAGGGCATGGGCGGTGCCGGTCCCGGCGGCGGCGTGGGCGAGCTGCGGAGCGCGCGAGGGATTCGTCATGGCAGGGCCTCCACGGCGGCGCGGAACGCCCGGCCCCGCGCCGCATAGTCCGCGAACATGTCGAAGCTGGCGCACGCCGGCGCCAGCAGCACGCTGTCGCCGGGACGCGCGGCGGCGGCCGCCGCCTCCACCGCGACGGGCAGCGACGCGACCATCCGCACGGGCACCGAGGCGGCCCCGAGCGCGGCGGCGATGCGCTCGCGCGCCGCGCCGAAGACGAGCGCCTGGCGCACGGAGCGGCGCGCGGCGGCGGCCAGCGGCGCATAGTCGCCGCCCTTGTCGACGCCGCCCGCGAGGAGCAGCACGGGCCCGTCGAACGACTCGAGGCTCTTCACCGCCGCGCCGACGTTGGTGGCCTTGGAATCGTCCCACCACGCCACCCCACCCCGCTCGGCGACCAACGCCAGGCGGTGCGGCAGCGGCTCGATGCCGTCGATCGCGGCCTGCACGCCGGCGGGCGGCGCGCCGGCGAGGCGGGCGATGGCGACCGCAGCGCAGACGTTCTCGACGTTGTGCCGGCCGCGCAGCCGCGTGCGGCCGAGGCCGTAGCGCTCCTCCGCCGCGCCCGGGACGCGCCAGACGACGGCGTCGCCGTCGACGAAGGCGCCGGCCGCCACCGCGCTCCACCCGAACGACGTCACGCGCGCGGCGAGCCGCTCGCGCAGCGCCCAGGTCTCGGGATCGTCGCGGTTCAGCACCGCGTGGTCGCCGGCCGTCTGCGCGACGAACAGCCGGGCCTTCAGGTCGCGGTACTCGGCGAAGTCGGCGTGCCGATCGAGGTGGTCGGGCGTGACGTTGAGCAGCGCGCCCACCGCGGGGCGGAAGCGCTCGGTCCACTCCAGCTGGAAGGTCGAGATCTCCGCCACCGCGATCGCGGGCGCGGCGGCGACCGCGAGGGCGAGCGGCGTGCCGAGGTTGCCGCCGGTGAAGGTCGGGCGGTCGGCGGCCAGCGCGGCGCCGACGAGCGTCGTCGTCGTGCTCTTGCCGTTCGTGCCGGTGATGCCGACGATCGGGCACGCGAGCAGCCGGGCGGCCAGCTCGATCTCGCTCCACACCGGCACGCCGGCTGCGCATGCAGCCGCGAGCACCGGCGCACCGCGCGGCACGCCCGGGCTCGGCACGACCAGCTCGGCGTCGCCGAGCGCGTCGGCGACGTCGGTGCCGAGCCGCAGCTCCACGTCGGGCCACGCCGCCGGCTCGACGCCCAGCGCCGTCGCGTCCCGGGCGTCGGCGACGCGCACGGCGACGCCGTGGTCGCGCAGCACCCGCGCCACCGCCTGGCCGGTGCGACGGAAGCCCACGACGAGGGCGCGGCGCGGCAGCGAGGGCATGGTCAGCGCAGCTTCAGCGTCGACAGGGCGAGCAGCGCGCAGATGATCGCGACGATCCAGGCACGGACGATGATCTGCGGCTCGGGCCAGCCGAGGAGCTCGAAGTGGTGGTGGATCGGCGCCATGCGGAAGATGCGCTTGCGCCGCAGCTTGAACGAGGCGACCTGGCCGATCACCGACAGCGTCTCGATCACGAACACGCCGCCGACCAGCAGCAGCACGATCTCCTGGCGGGTGATGAGGGCCACGACGCCGAGCGCGGCGCCGAGCGCCAGCGAGCCGACGTCGCCCATGAACATCTGCGCCGGATAGGCGTTGTACCACAGGAAGCCCATGCCGGCGGCCGCGAGCGCGCCGCAGAAGACGGCCAGCTCGCCGGCGCCGGCGACGTACGGGATCTGGAGGTACTCGGCGATGCGCGCGTTGCCGGCCACGTAGGCGAAGATCATGTACGTGGTGCCCGCGACCATGACGGGGCCGATGGCGAGCCCGTCGAGGCCGTCGGTGAGGTTCACCGCGTTGGCGGCGCCGGCGATCACGAGGGCGCCGAACGGGATGTACCAGAGCCCGAGATCGGGACGGACGTCCTTGAAGAACGGCATCGTGATCTGCCCGCCCTGCTCCGACCAGGCGTAGATCACGGCCGCCGCGGCGGCGCCGATCACGAGCTCGCAGGCGAGCCGCACGCGACCCGAGAGGCCGGCGGAGTTGCGCTTGCGGACCTTGGCGAAGTCGTCGAAGAAGCCGATCAGGCCGTGGCCGAGCGTCACCAGCACCGCCACCCACACGTAGTGCGCCGACGGATCGGCGAGCAGCAGCGTCGAGAGCACGAGCGTGAAGAGGATCAGCGTGCCGCCCATGGTCGGCGTCCCGGCCTTGGTGGCGTGGGCCGCGGGGCCGTCGTCGCGGATCGACTGGCCGATCTGCATCGCCTGGAGGCGGCGGATGAGCACGGGCCCGAGCAGCAGCGACAGCGTCAGCGCCGTCAGCGCCGCCAGCAGCGTGCGGAACGTGATGTACTTGAACACGTTCAGCGGCGGCCAGCGTGTGTGCAGGTCGAAGAGCAGGACGTAGAGCATCACCGGGCGGTCTCCGCGGCGAGATGGGCGAGGACGCGCTCGAGCGCGGCGCCTCGCGAGCCCTTGAGAAGGAGGAGGTCGCCGGGCGCGCACGCCGTGCGCAGGCGCTCGGCCAGCTCCTCGTGCGTGGCGGCGACGGTGATGCGCTCCGGCGGCAGGCCGGCCGCCTCGGCACCCGCCCGCACCAGCGCGGCATGCGTGCCGATGAGCCAGAGACCGTCGACGTCGGCCGCGGCCGCCGCCTCGCCGAGCGCCGCGTGCGCCGCCTCGGCCGCGTCCCCCAGCTCGAGCATCTCGCCGAGCGCGGCGAGACGGCGCGTCGCGCGGCTGCGTGCCAGCGTCTCGAGGGCGGCGGCCATCGAGCCCGGGTTGGCGTTGTAGGCGTCGTTGATGACGGTCACGCCCGACGCCAGCCGCACCACCTGCATGCGCATGCTGGGCGGCTCGAAGGCTGCCAGCGCCTCGGCGACGGCGACGGGCTCGACACCCGCGAGGTGCGCCATCGCGGCGGCGGCGAGCGCGTTGGAGACGTTGTGCCGGCCGGGCACGCGCAGGCGCACGTCGGCGGCGCCGTGCGGCGTCACGAGGCGGAAGCTCGTGCCGTCGAGGCCGTGATCGATCGTGTCCTCGGCGTGGACCTCGCCGCGCCGGCCGAAGCGCAACGTCGGGCCCGGCGCCGCTGCGGCGGCACGCTCGACGAGCGGATCGTCGGCGTTGACGACGGCGGTGGCGGACGGCCGCAGGCGCCGGAACAGCTCGGCCTCGGCCTCGGCGGCGCCGTGCAGCGAGCCGACGCCCTCCAGGTGCTCGGCGGCGACGCAGGTGATCACGCCCGCGTCGGGCACGGCGATCTCGGCCAGCCGCCACACCTCGCCCGGCCCGTTCATGCCGAGCTCGAGCACGACGACGCGCTCGTCGCGCGCGCGCAGCAGCGTCAGCGGCAGGCCGACGAGGTTGTTCTGCGAGCCGCGCGTGTGGACGACCGCATCGGGGCCGAACGCGTGACGCAGGATCGCGGCCAGCATCTCCTTGGTGGTCGTCTTGCCGTTGCTCCCGGCCACGGCCAGCACCCGGGCGCGCAGCCGGCGACGATGGTGGGCGGCGAGATCGCCCAGGGCGGCGAGGCTCTCGCGCACGGCGACCACGCCGCACGGCAGGTCGGCGTCGGCGTGCGCCCGCTCGACGATCACCGCGCCCGCCCCGCGCCGCGCCGCCTCGGCGAGGTGGGTATGGCCGTCGTGCGTGTCGCCCCGGATGGCGACGAAGAGCTCGCCCGGCTCGAGCACGCGCGTGTCGGTGGCGACGCCGGTGAAGACCGTGCGTACCCCGAGGCGCGTCAGCTCCCCCCCGGTGGCGGCGAGGACCTCGGCGAGGGTCAGCGGCAGCACGGCCGCCAGGCGCTCGGTGGAGGCGCTCATCGGGCCGGCCTCACGCCGCGCCCCCGGCGGCGCCGAGCACGCGACGCACCTCCTCGCGGTCATCGAGGTGGCGCTTCTCGGTGCCGACGATCTGGTAGTCCTCGTGCCCCTTGCCGGCGACGACGACGAGATCGCCGGGCCGCGCGGCGCGCAGCGCGAGCGCGATCGCCGCCGGCCGATCCGCCTCGACGACGTAGCCGCGCCCACCGGCGTCGAGCCGGGGCAGCGGCGCGAGCCCGCCCTCGCGTACGCCGGGCTCGATCTCGGCGAGGATCGCCGCCGGTTCCTCGGTGCGCGGGTTGTCCGAGGTGAGCACGACGAGGTCGCTCCAGCGCCCCGCCGCGGCGCCCATCAGCGGCCGCTTGCCGCGGTCGCGATCGCCGCCGCAGCCGAAGACGGTGAGCAGGCGTCCGGGCGTGAGCGGCCGCAGCGCGGCGAGCAGACGCTCGAGCGCGTCGGGCGTGTGCGCGTAGTCGACGACGACCGTGAAGCCGGGTCCCGGGAGCCGCTCGACCCGTCCGGGCGGAGCGGCCGTGGTCGCGATGCCGGCCACGATCTCCGCGGGCCCGAGGCCGAGCGCCCAGGCCGTCGCCGCCGCGAGGCCGATGTTCTCGGCGTGCGGCGCGCCGACGAGCGGGCTCGCGAAGGCGAGCGTCTCGCTGCCGAACGTCAGCCGGCCGCGCGTGCCGGCGAGCGTGCTCGTCACGTCGGACAGGCGCACGAGGGCGTCGTCGACCTGCCCCACGGGCACGCAGCGTCCGCGGACGCGCGCGACCAGGCGGCGGCCGGGGTCGTGGTCGACGTTCACCACCGCCACCGCGTTCCGCTTGCCGCCCGCGGGCAGGTGCTCCAGGAAGAGCCGCGCCTTGGCGGCGAAGTACTCCTCGTCGTCGCGGTGGAAGTCCATGTGGTCGCGCGTGAGGTTCGTGAACGCCGCCGCGTCGAAGCGCAGCCCGAGGACGCGATCCTGGGCCAGCGCGTGCGACGAGGCCTCCATCGCGACGTGGGTGACGCCCGCCGCGCGCATCTCCGCGAGCAGCGCCTGGAGGTCGCAGGCCTCCGGCGTCGTGAACGGCGCCTCGCGCGAGACCTCGCCGAAGCGGTAGGCGATCGTGCCGATGACGCCGGTGCGGAGACCGGCCGCCTTCCAGATGCCCTCGAGGAGCCACGTGGTCGTGGTCTTGCCGTTGGTGCCGGTGACGCCGACCAGCGTCAGCGCCGCGCTCGGATCGCCGGCGAGCCGAGCGGCGACGAGCGCCATCAGGCGACGCGGCTCGGGTGTGCGCACGAGCGCGGCGCCCGGGGCGTCGACGGTGCCGTCGGCGACGACGGCGATGGCGCCGCGCGCGATCGCGTCGGCGACGTGGCGGCGGCCGTCGGTGGTGCGCCCGGCGAGGGCGACGAAGACGTCGCCGGGTCGCACGCGCCGCGAGTCGACGGCGACGCCGTGCACCACGACCTCGCCACCACGCACCAACTCGAGCGGGCCGAGGCCCTCCACCAGGGCCGCGAGCCGCATCACGGCTGCGCGAGGGGACGATCGGGACGGAGCTCGAGGGCCAGGCGCCGATCGTCCGCGAGCGGAGCGCCCGGCGGCGGCTGCTGTCCGGCGACCCAGCCGCTGCCGCGGATCTCGACGGCCCAGCCTTGGGCGTGGGCACGGGTGAGGGCCTCGCGCAGGGAGAGGCCGAGGAAGCTCGGCGTGCGCGGCTCGCCGGCGTCGAGCAGCTCGGCGGCGGACGGCACCGGAGCGACGTCGGCGACCTGCACGACACGGCTCGGGCGCGACGGCCGGCCCGCGGGCGGCGCCGGTGCCGGCGCCGGCTCGGGATGCGCGGGCGCGCTGACGCCCAGCACCTTCAGCGTCTGGAGCGCGATGGCCTTGAAGACGGGGGCGGCGACGACGCCCCCGTAGGTCGCCGTCGTCGGCTCGTCGATCGACACCACGATCACCGCCCGCGGGTGGTCGGCCGGCACGAAGCCGACGAAGGAACCGATGCGTTTCGAGCTGTAGCCACGGGAGCCTGGCGACACCTTCTGCGCCGTCCCCGTCTTCCCTGCAACCGAGAAGTCCTCGAGCCTGGCGCGCCCGCCGGTGCCGCCCTTCTCCTCGACCACGCGGCGGAGCAGCTCGGTCGTCGTGTGCGCCGCGTCCTCACCCAGCACCCGGCGCACGGGGCGCGGGCCGTTCTCGTAGGTCACGCGGCCGTCCGGAGCGACGATGCGGCGCACGAGGTGCGCCCGCATGAGGGTGCCGCCGTTCGCGATCGCACCGTATGCGGCCGCCATCTGCAGCGGCGTCACCGAGATGCCCTGCCCGAAGCTCTGCACCGTGAGGTCGATGCGCGTCCACCGCGACAGCGGCCGCATGATGCCGCCGCTCTCCGACGGCAGCTCGATGCCCGTCGGCTCGCCGAAGCCGAAGCGGCGGAGATAGTCGTGGTAGCGCTCGCTGCCGAGGCGCAGGCCGACCTTCGTGCAGCCGATGTTGCTCGAAACCTGGATCACCTCGGAGAACGACAGCCAGCCGTGCGGGTGGGCGTCGTTGATGGTCCACTTGCCGACCTTGTAGGCGCCGTTCTCGGCGAAGAAGCGCTCGCTCGGGGTCACCGCGCCGAGGTCGAGCGCCGCGGCGGCGAGGAACGCCTTGAACGTCGAGCCGGGCTCGAACGGATCCGTCACCGCCCGGTTGCGGAGACGGTCCTTGTTGCGGTGGTCGCCCCACTGGGCGCGATCGTTCGGGTTGAACGTCGGCACGTTCGCCAGCGCCATCACCTCGCCGGTCCACGGGTCGAGGACGATGGCGATGCCGGCCGCCGCCTTCGCGTTGGCGACGCCGGCCGCGAGCTCGCGCTCGACGGCCGCCTGGATGGTCGCGTCGATCGTCAGCTCGACGCGGCTGCCGCGCGGCGGCCCGGCCTGCGCCTGCGCGCCGTCGGTGCGCAGGAAGGCGCGCCCGTGGGCGTCGCGCGCGACGTCGATGGTCTGCACCTCGCCGCGGATCTCGCGATCGAAGCGGCGCTCGAGGCCGCCGAGGCCCTGCGCGTCGGTGCCGACGAAGCCGAGGACGTGCGCCGCGAGCGCACCGTGCGGATACACGCGCCGGGCCTCGTCGAAGTAGTCGACGCCGGGGACGCCGAGCGCGCGCACCGCCTCGAGCTCGCGCGGCAGCGCCTGGCGCTTCAGCCAGACGAACGGCTGGCCCTTGTCGATCTGCTCCAAGGCCCATTTCGGCGACAGCCCGAGCGCGTGCGCCACCTCCGGCAACCGCGCGCGCCCTTCGGCCCCGAGCTCGCGCGGACGGACGTAGATCGACGGCACGTTGAGCGACAGGGCGAGCATGTCGCCGTTGCGGTCGACGATCTCGCCGCGATGGGGAACGAGCGCCATGCGCTTCGTGTGCTGGCGGGCGGCGCGGCGCGCGAACTCGGGCCCGCGCACCACTGTCAGGTCGACGGCGCGCGCGAGCAGCAGCCCGAGAAAGAGCGCGAAGACGCCGCCGACCGCGATCAGGCGCCCGCGGCTGAGTGCGCCGCCGCTCATGGCAGCGGCACCACCTGACCACGCTGCGGATCGACGAGACCGAGCCGGGTGCGCGCCACCTCGGACAGCTTCGCCGGGTCGCGCAGCATCGCCAGCTCGGCCTGGAGCTCGCGGTGCTCCTGGTCGAGGCGCTGCGCCATCTGGCGCGCGGCCTGGAGCTCGTAGCCGATGCGCACGACCTGGAGCTGGAGCCAGACCTGCGTCATGCAGAGCGCGATCAGCACGCCGCCGAGCAGCAGCATGCGGCGCACGAGCCGGCTGCGCATGATGCGCAGCAGGCGGCGCGGATCGCCGACCGGACGCACGAGCGGCCGGCGCACCGCGAGCACGCGCGGCGCGCCGGCGGTGGAGCGGGCGGCGCTCGCGCTCACGGGGCGGTCTCCCCGGGATCGCCCGCGAGGCGCTCGGCAAGGCGCAGCCGGGCGCTGCGGGCGCGCGGGTTGCGTGCGATCTCCGCCGCGTCGGGCCGGATCGGCCGCGCGCCGACGAGGCGCACCGTCGCGCGACCGCCGCACACGCAGCGCGGCAGGCCCGGCGGGCACGTGCAGGCCGTCGACCAGCGACGGAACGCGTCCTTCACGAGACGATCCTCCAGCGAGTGGTAGGCGAGCACGGCGAGGCGGCCGCCTGGACGCAGGAGCCCGACCGCCGCGGCGAGCACCCGCTCGAGCGCGTCGAGCTCGCCGTTCACGGCGATGCGGATGCCCTGGAACGTTCGCGTCGCCGGATGATGGCCGGGGCGCCTCTGGCCAACGACGCGCGCGACCACCTCGGCGAGGTGCGCCGTGTCGCGGATGGGTCGCGCGCGCACGATGGCGCGGGCGACGGCGCGGGCTCGCGGCTCCTCGCCGAAGCGGGCGACGACGTCGGCCAGCGCGGCCTCGTCCCACGCGTTGACGACGTCGGCCGCGGTCGCGCCCGTCGTCGGATCCATGCGCATGTCGAGGGGGCCGGCGCCGCGGAAGCTGAAGCCGCGGGCGGGATCGTCGAGCTGCATCGAGCTGACGCCGAGGTCGAGCAGGATGCCGTCGACGGCGTCCCAGCCGACCGCGGCGAGATGCACGGCCAGGTCGGCGAAGGAGCCGTGGCGGAGGCGGACGCGGGCGCCGAACGGCGCGAGCCGCGTCCGGGCTCGCTCGAGGGCGTCGGGGTCGCGATCGAGACCGAGCAGCTCGCTGCCCGGCGCCGCGGCGAGGAGCGCGGCGGCATGTCCGCCCGCTCCCAGCGTCGCATCCACGAGACGGGCGCCCGGCCGGGGGCGCAGCCCCCCCACCACCTGCCCCTCCAGCACCGATACATGGGCTGTGCCCCCCGGCCCGGCGTCCGTCTCGTCGATCGTCATCGGCGGCTCGTCGCCACGTCGTACCGCAGCGCTGTCCGCCGTCACCGTACCGCCCCTCCTCCTCCGCCGCACCCCTGCGGCGCGCGCGATTACGTGGTTGCTCTGCTCAGATGTCCAGATCGGCGAGGAAGTGCGGGTCGTCGAAGACGAGCCGCTCCTGCTCCTCGAAGAGTCCGTGCCAGCTCTGCCGATCCCAGATGCGGAACTTGTCGACGTCGCCGACGATGGTGGCCGCCTCCGCGATGCCCGCGTACTGCCGCAGCGTCGGCGGCAGCAGGATGCGGCCCTGACCGTCGCACGCGACCTCGGCCGCGCCGGAGATGTAGACGTTCCGGAAGGCCATCATCTTGGGGTCGAAACGCTCCTTTGCGAGAACCTTCTCTTCGAGCGTCCGCCAGGACGCGAGCGGGTAGGCGTCGAGACACCGCTTCCCACCCAACATGAACTTCGTGACCACGAGACGCTCGTCCGGGAGCGCGGAGAGCGCCTCGCGGAAGGGAGCGGGAACGGCGACCCGCCCCTTCTGATCGACTGCATGCTCGAAATGGCCGCGGAACATGACATCCGACGGGAATCTTCACCACTCACGCCCACCGGCTCCCCATCTACCACCACGATTCCCCACCCGACGGCGGGCTCATTACTCCCCCGCCGCCCCCGCTGTCAACCTATTGTTGTAGCCGGGGCGCAAAGCCGCGCGGGCTGCGGCTTTCGTGCGCATGCGAAGCGGAAAGCGTTGCGCCGCATGGCCCTGCGGCGCGCGCCGTCCGCCGGAGGAGGTCTGTAAGCCGGATTCTGTCGATCCGCCCAATAAGCGGACCCAGCAGCCATTCCTCTGGTCCCGCGGTTGCCCGCGGGTTCGTGCGACCGACCCGAGGGAGCGGGCGGGCCACCCGTGCCCGACGTCGCCGCCGGGCTCCCTCCTACACGGTCTTGCTCCGGGTGGGGTTTACCGAGCATCCGCCGTCACCGGCGGATCTGGCGAGCTCTTACCTCGCCGTTTCACCCTTGCTCCGGGCCTCGCGGCCCGGGGCGGTCTGCTTTCTGTTGCACTTTCCCCCGGTCGCCCGGGGCCGCCGTTAGCGGCCACCCTGCCCTGTGGAGTCCGGACTTTCCTCCCGCCGTGAGGCGAGCGGCTGCTCGACCTCCTCCGGCGCACGGCGCGCGACGCTCAGCTGTTCGCCGCGTCTTGTTCAGGTTGCCAGAACAGGATGCGCTGGCAATTCGGGCACGCGATCACCTGCTCGTTGCGCTGGATCTGGATGAAGAGCTGCGGCGGCACGTGCATGTGGCAGCCGAGGCAGGTCCCGCCGCGCACGGCCACCACCGCGACGCCGCCCCGCCGCGAGAAGATCAGCTCGTACTTGCGGCGCAGATCGCCGTCGACGCCGCCGACCAGCTCGTCGCGCCGGGCCTTGTCGCGCTCGATGTCGGAGCTCAGCCGCGCGACGGTCTCGCGCAGCTCGCCCGCCTCGGTGTCGCGCGCGGTCGTGATCTCCGCCAGCGCGGCTTCGGCCGCCTCGAGCTGCTTCTGGGCGGCGTCGACCTGCTCGAGGACGCCGACGAGCTCGGTCTCGACCTGGCTCGTCTCTTCCTTCAGCAGCTCGACCTCGCGCTTGGCGAGCCCGAGCTCCTTGTCGTTGCGAATGCGGGTGATGCGCATCCGCTTGTCCTTCATGCGGGTCTCGGCGCTGGCAAGCCGCTCTTCGAGCCCCTTCTGACGCGTGTTCAGGTCGGCGAGGGCGCTGCGCGCGGCAGCCGTCGCGGCTTCCTGGCGCTGGAGCGTCTCCTCGAGCTCGGCGACGCGACGCTCACCCGCGGCGACCGCCTCCGTATTCTCCTTCAGTCCCTGATCGACCCGCTGTAGTTCGGCGAGCTTTGCGAGCGCCTCGCTTTGTGAGGGCAATGTCGTCGGCCTCCTCGATCGCGCCGCGGTCCGTCGCCGGAATGGTGGGCCCAGTGTGACTCGAACACACGACCAGCCGGTTATGAGCCGGCCGCTCTTACCACCTGAGCTATGGGCCCGCGTGCGCGACGCAGTGAACCACCCCGGACGGTGCTCTGCAAGGGCGAGCGGGGTCAGACGTCGTAGAAGCTGCGCAACACCTTGGCGCGCGTCGGGTGCCGCAGCTTGCGCAGCGCCTTGGATTCGATCTGTCGGATGCGCTCCCGCGTCACGGCGAAGCGCGACCCGACCTCCTCGAGGGTGTGATCCGAGCGCTCGCCGATCCCGAAGCGCATCCGCAGCACCTGCTCCTCGCGGGGGCTCAGCGTGCCGAGCACCTTGCGGGTGTGATCGCGCAGGCCCGAGGCGACGCACGCCTCGACCGGCGGGACCGCGTCGTGGTCCTCGATGAAGTCGCCGAGGTGGCTGTCCTCCTCCTCGCCGACGGGGGTCTCGAGCGAGATCGGCTCGCGCGTCACGCGCAGCACGCGGCGCACCTTCTCGGCCGACATCTCCATGCGCACCCCGATCTCCTCGGGGGTGGGCTCGCGACCGAGCTCCTGCACGAGCCCGCGCTGGATGCGCAGCAGCTTGTTGATCGTCTCGACCATGTGGACCGGGATGCGGATGGTCCGCGCCTGGTCGGCGATCGCGCGCGTGATGGCCTGGCGGATCCACCAGGTCGCGTAGGTCGAGAACTTGTAGCCGCGCTGATACTCGAACTTCTCGACCGCGCGCATGAGCCCCATGTTGCCCTCCTGGATGACGTCCAGGAACTGGAGGCCGCGGTGGAGGTAGCGCTTCGCGATCGAGACCACGAGGCGCAGGTTGGCTTCGATCAGCTCCTGCTTCGCCACGTGCGCGCGGTGGCGGGCGGCGCGCGTCTCGCGCACGAGCTTGGCGAGCTGCGCCGCCGTGAAGCCGACCTCGGCCTCGAGCGCGCGCACCTCGCGGCGGGCCGCGCGCGTCTCCTCGACGGCCTCGGCGGCCGCCTCGCGACCGCGGGGCCGCTGGTGCTCGATCTCGCGGACGCGGCCCCGCAGCTGCTCGATGCGCGCGTGGCGGCGGTCGAGCTCGCCTTCGACCTGCTCGATCTGCCGCCGCGACAGGCCGAGGCCGAGCAGCGCCGACGCGAGCCGCTTCTCGACGCTCGCCAGCCGCTCGGCGAACTTGCCGACGCCCTTCGTGCCGCGCACCCGTTTCGCGAGCGTATCGCGCTCGTCGACCAGCCGGCGCACGCGGGCGAACTGCATCAGCACGCGGCGGCGCTGGCGCGCGTCTTCCGGCGCGGGCGCGCCGTCCTCGTCGACCTCGGCGCCGGTGACGTCGCGCAGGCGCAGGGTTCCGGCACGCAGCCCCTCGCCGAGCGTCGCGAGGTGACGCAGCCCGAGCGGGCTGCCGAGCGAGCAGCGCGTGGCCGCCTGCTCGCCCTCCTCGATGCGCTTGGCGATCTCGACCTCGCCCTCGCGCGTCAGCAGGGCGGTCTGCCCCATCTGGCGCAGGTACAGGCGGACCGGATCGGCGCCGATCAGGCCGAGCGGATCGATCTCGGGCTCCTCGGCGGCCTCGTCCTCGTCGGCACCGTCGGCGACGACGAGCTCGCCGTCCTCGGCGTCGGCGTCGTCGACCGGCTCGAGCGGATCGTCGCTGGGATCGGGAACGGCTTCGGTGGGCAGGAGGAGGGCGTCGGGGGGGAGTTCTTCGTGGTGGGCCTGGGTGGGCATTCTCACGGCGGGGGTCCTCACGTGCGGGTCTTCTCCGTCAGGTGCTGCTGCATGGCGTGCGTCGCCTCGGGCAGGACGCGTCCCTGCGCGTCGGCGGCGCGGAGCTCTTCGAGGAGGTGGCCGGTCTGTCGGCGCCGGCGGCGCTCGCGGATGACGTGGACGTAGTCGCGCAGCGCGAGCTCGCGGTCGATCTCCTGCTCGTCGGCGAGCAGCTTGCGGGCGATGCGGTCGCGCAGGGCAGCCGGCAGCTCGTCGATCACCGCGGATTGGTCCGGGGTGTCGGTGGTGGCGAGCAGGCGCTCGGCGATCTCGCGCAGGGCGGCGTTCTCGAACTCGGCGACGATGCCGCTCTCGCGCACGGCCGTCGCGAGCGACGGATCGAGCACGAGCAGCTCGACCAGCTCGAGCTCGGCGACGGCGGCGATCGGCGACGCCCGCCCGCGCCCGCCGGACGCGCCGCGGCGGCGGCGGGGCGGACGGGCGGTCGGTGCTCCGCCGGCGGCTTCGCGGCCCGCGCCTCGGCGCGCAGCGATTCTCGCCGACGCCGAGCCGGTCGGCGGCGAGACGCGCGAGCACGTCGCGCTCGAGCGGGTTCTCCACGCTGCGCAGGACGCGGGCGACCTCGCGGGCGGCCTCGGCGCGGCGCGCGACGGCGTCGCGCCGCGGTCCGGCGAGCTCGTCGAGATACGCGTCGACGAGCGGCACCGCCCCGTCGAGGAGCGCGCTCAACGCCGCGGCTCCCTCGCGGCGCACGAAGGTGTCGGGATCGTCGCCGGCGGGCAGGAAGACGCCGCGACCCCACAGCCCGGCCTCGACGAAGACCGGAAAGCTGCGCGCGGCGGCGCGGCGGCCGGCGGCGTCGCCGTCGAAGCAGGCGACGATCTGCTCGCTGAAGCGCCGCACGACGCGCAGCTGCTCGACGGTGAGCGCGGTGCCGAGCGGTGCCACGACCTCGCCGATGCCGGCCTGGGCCAGTGCGATCACGTCGAGATAGCCCTCGACGACGACGACCCGTCCCTTCTGGCGGACGGCGTCGCGCGCGAGGCCGAGGCCGTAGAGCGTGCGGCCCTTGTGGAAGAGCGGCGACTCGGGGCTGTTCAGGTACTTCGGCGGCGGATCGCCGCCCGGCCCGGTCGCGCCCGGCATGATGCGGCCGCCGAAGGCGACCACCTTGCCGGTGAGGTCCTGGATCGGGAACATGACGCGCTCGCGGAAGCGATCGAGGAAGCTGCCGTTGTCGCGCCGCAGGACGAGGCCCGCGGTGACCGCGTCGTCCATGTGGACGTCCTGCGTGCGCAGGTGGCGCGCCAGCGCGTCGCCGCCCGGCGCCCAGCCGAGGCCGAAGCGCTCGATCGACCCGGCGCCGACGCCGCGCTCGTCGAGATAGGCGCGGGCGCGGGCGCCCTGCGGGCCGCGCAGCGTATTGCGGAAGAACGCCTCCGCCGCCGCGGTGGCGGCGGCCAGCGGCTCGGTTCGCCGGAGGTTCCCGGCGACCGTCTCCGGCACCGGCAGGCCGAAGCGCTGCGCCACCCAGCGCACGGCTTCGGGGAAGGCGAGCGCCTGGGTCTTCATGACGAACGCGAAGACGTCGCCGTGCTCGCCGCAGCCGAAGCAGTGATAGAAGCCGCGCTCCTCGCTGACCGTGAACGACGGCGTCTTCTCGCCGTGGAACGGACACAAGCCGAGCGCGCTCCGCCCGCGCCGGCGCAGCGCGACGACGTCCGACACCACCTCGAAGAGGCTGGCGCGGTCACGGATGTCGCGGATCGCGGCGTCGTCGATACGGGCCATGGGATGGTCAGGCCGCCTGCGCGGCCTCCTCGGCGTACGGCCGGCCGGCCTCGATCAGATGCTCGGCCAGCTCCACGAGCGGTCGCGCCACCGGCGAGCGGTCGATCTCGACCTTCACCTCGCTCTCGGGCGCGGCGCGCTGCACGAAGACCAGCGCCAAACCCAGGGCCGCGGCGCCCTTGGCGACGCCGGCGGCGATGCCGGCCACGCGGTTGAGCGGCCCGAGAAGCACGGCGCGCGCCAGCCGATCGGCGATGCGGCCGAGCAGCCCGCCGACGATCCAGGCGACCAGCACGATGCCGGTTCCGGCGACGAGCTTCGCGAGGATGACCGAGATGTCGAGGGCCGCGGCCACCTGCGGCGCGAGCTCTTCGGCGTGGCGGCCCGCCAGGTAGAGGCCGCCGACCAGACCGCCGAGCCCGAAGACCTCGCGCAGGAGGCCGCGGAAGAAGCCCCGGACGGCGGCCACCACGAGCAGACCGATCAGGACGATATCGAGGATGCTCATCGTCCCCGGACCCACTCGGGTGCCGCGTCGGGTTGGGAGGTGCCTTCAGGCCACCTGGTTGCGCGCCGTACGGCGGATGGCGCGCTTGCGCGCGGCCATGGCCTTTTTCTTGCGCCGGACGCTGGGCTTCTCGTAGTGCTCGCGCTTGCGGAGCTCTGCGAGAATGCCAGCTTTCTCACACTGCTTCTTGAACCGGCGGATGGCGCTGTCGATGGGCTCGTTATCCTTGACCCGAACCCCTGCCATGTTTTGTGTTCACCCCCTCCCGGACGAAAGGGGGCAACGTTCGCGGAAACGGTGGTGGCAGTCAAGCTCGGGTCCCGTCTCGTCGCAGCGGCTCCGACGCGGTCAGGTCTGGCCCTGGTGCAAGAAGCGCTCCGGGAAGTCCGTGAAGATTCCGGCGACGCCGGCGCGCGCCAAAGGCGGAAGATCCCTCGGATCGTTCACGGTCCAGACGCGCACGGCGAGGCCCGCTGCGCGCCCTGCTGTCACCCCGATGGGCGCCCGTGACCCATTGCGGATGTGCAATGCTCTCGCACCAACGCCCCGTGCCCGGGCAATCGCGCCCGAGACGTCCGTCCGTGACCACAGCACGGCGAGCTCGGCGTCCGGCGCCAGCGCGCGCAGCCGCCCGAGCCGGGCGCCGTCGAACGAGGAGAAGACGACGCGGCCCAGGGCCCCGGCCTCGCGCACGACGGCGAGCGTGCGGGCCTCGAGGCCGTCGTCGGACCCCGGCTTCAGCTCGACGTTGAGCGGGATCGGCACCGCCGCCAGCACCTGCGCCAGCGTCGGCACGCGCGTCCCCGCGAAGGCCGGCGCGAACCAGGCGCCGGCATCGAGCCCCGCGATGACCTCCGCGGTCCGCGCGCAGGCGGGGCCGAGGCCGCTCGTCGTGCGATCGAGCGTGTCGTCGTGGAGGACGATCACCGCACCGTCCGCGGACAGCTGCACGTCCAGCTCGATCATGTGCGCGTCGAGCTCCACGGCCCGCAGGAAGGCGGGCAGGGTGTTCTCGGGTCGGGTGCCGCTCGCGCCGCGGTGGGCGATGATCTCGAGCGACATGGCGCCCTCCTAGGAGCCCCCTGCTCTGCGGTCAACCGCGTCCCCGCAGGCGCGGCTCGCTGCGCCGTTGACAGCCGGAGGTCCGGCGCCCAAGGTCGCGCGCGTGACACGTCCGGACGACGCGCGTGCCGAGCCCGCGTGGATGGCGGTGATCGTCGAGTGTGCCGAGCCCGCCGCCGACGCCGTCGCCAGCCTGCTCCTCGACGAGGGCGCGCCCGGCGTCATGACCGGCGAAAGCGGCGTCGACGCGCCGCCGGCGACGCCCGGCTGCGCGCGCCTCGAGGCCCACGTGCCGGAGAGCGGCGCGGCCCGGCTGGCCGCGGTGGTGCGCACCTATCTCGACTCCCTCGCGACGCTCGATCCCGCCTGGAGCGGCGGCACGGTGCGCCTGGCGCCGGTGCCCGCGGTCGACTGGGACGCCGTCTTCCGCGCCCATCACCGTCCGCTCGCCATCGGCGCGCGCCTGCTCGTCGCGCCGCCCTGGGACGTGCCCGACGCGCCGGGCCGCGAGGTCCTCGTCGTCGAGCCGGGCATGGCGTTCGGCACCGGCCAGCATGCGACGACCCGCACCTGCCTCGAGGAGATCGAGGACGCCGTCGCCGCGGGCGGCGTCGCGTCGGCGCTCGACGTCGGCACCGGCTCCGGCATCCTGGCAGCGGCGCTCGCGCGGCTCGGCGTGCCGCGCGTCGTCGCGCTCGACGACGACGCGGGCGTGCTCACGCTGGCGCGCGCCACGCTCGTCCGGAACCACGCCGCCCGCGTCCGCCTCTTCGGCGGGCGGCCGGCGGCGCTGCGCGGGCGTTTCGACCTCGTGGTCGCGAACCTCCTCGCCGACGTGCTGGTCGGCGAGGCGCCGGTGCTCGCGGCCGTAACGGCGCCGTGCGGGCGGCTCGTCGTCTCGGGCATCCTCGCCGAGCAGGTCGACCGCGTCGCCGCGGCCTATCCCGGGTTCACGCTGCGCCACGTACGCGCCGACGACCCGTGGCGGACGTTGCGCCTCGAGCGGCCCGCCTGATGGCGCGCCTGCTCGTGCCCGGCGCGACGCCGACCGACGGCTGTCTGGCGCTCGACGGCGCCGCCCTGCGCCACCTGCGCGTCCTGCGCCTCGGCCCGGGCGACGAGTGCACCGTGCTCGACGGGGCGGGCGCCGAGCATCGCGTGCGCCTCGAGCAGGTGGACACACGGAGCGCGGTGGCGCGCGTGCTCGGCACGGCACGACCGGCCCGCGAGTCGCCGCTCGATCTCGTGCTGGCGCCGGCGCTCGTGAAGGGCGACCGCATGGCGCTCGTGGTCGAGAAGGCGACCGAGCTCGGCGTACGACGGATCGCGCCCGTCCATACGGCGCGTACGGTGCGCGACCGGATCGACGCCGCGCGCCTGCGCCGCGTCGCACGGGCGGCCGCCGAGCAGTCCGGCCGCCCGCACGTCCCCGTCGTCGACGAGCCGCAGCCGCTGGCCGCGGTGCTCGCGACGCCGTGGGCGGGCCTCCGCCTCCTCCCCTGGGAGGACGAGCACGGCGTCCGGCTGCGCGACCTGCCGGCGGCGGCCGCGGCGATCGTCGCCGTCACCGGGCCCGAGGGCGGCTTCACCGCGGACGAGGTGGCGCTGGCGCGGACGTACGGGTTCACGACGATGACGCTCGGCCCGCGCATCCTGCGCGCCGAGACGGCGGCGATCACGGCGGCCGCCCTGCTCCAGGCGCGCTACGGCGACGGCTGATCCGCCGGTCGTGGCTCCACCCGGGCGCACAGGCTACGTTCGCGCCCATGGGAAGCGCACCGCGCCGGCTGCTCTACGTCATGGACCCGATGGCGAAGATCCACCCCGACAAGGACACGACCTTCGTCTTCCAGCTCGAGGGGCAGCGCCGCGGGCACGGGCAATGGCACTGCGAGCCGCAGGATCTGTTCGTCGAGCGCGGCGTGCCGCACGCGATGGTGCGCCGCCTCCACGTCGAGCGCGCCCCGGTCCCATATCGCCTCGGCGAGACCTCGATCGAGCCGCTCACCGCGTTCGACGTCGTCCTCATGCGCAAGGACCCGCCCTTCGACATGGCGTTCTTCTTCACGACCCATCTGCTCGGGCTCGTCGACGAGCGGCGCACGCTGGTGATGAACGCGCCGCGCGGGCTGCGCGAGGCGAACGAGAAGCTCTACGCGCTCAACTTCCCCGACCTGATCCCCGAGAGCATCGTCACCGGCAGCCACGAGCGCCTGAAGGCGTTCTGCGAGGCGATGGGCGGCGAGATGATCGTGAAGCCGCTCGACGGCTGCGGCGGCGCCGGCGTGCTGCACGTCCATCGCGCCGACCGCAACCTGAACGCGCTGCTCGAGCTGTCGACGCTCGAAGGCCAGCGCCTGGTGATGGCGCAGCGCTACCTGCCGGCCGCGCGTCAGGGCGACAAGCGGCTCATCGTCCTCGACGGCGAGCCGCTCGGCGCCGTCCTGCGCGTACCGCGCGAGGACGAGCACCGCGGCAACATCCACGTCGGCGGCCGCGTCGAGCGCTCCCCGGTCGATGCGCGCGACCGCGAGATCTGCGCGCGCATGGCGCCGCGCCTGAAAGCCGACGGCCTCTGGTTCGTCGGGCTCGACATCATCGGCGGGCTCGTGACCGAGGTGAACGTCACGAGTCCCACCGGCATCCAGGAGATCGACCGTCTCGACGGCGTCTCGCTGGAGGCGCGGGTGCTCGACTGGATCGACACCCGCGCCGCGGGACTCGATCGCGGCTAGCGCGCCGCGATCGCGGCGCTCACTGCGAGATCGCGGTCGCGGCGAGGTAGCGCCACAGGCTCATCCGCACCTGCCAGCGTCCACCCTGCTTCTTGCCCACGGCGATCACGCGCCGGCGCGGCGCTCCGTTCTTCTCGTTGCGGCTCGTCTTGACGTCCATGTCCATGCCCTCCTGAGGAGGGGCATAGAGCGAGATGCATGCCGCATCCGGACTCCAGCAACGACGGGCATTTTCTGTCGGCACGCCGTTCAGGCCTGAACGAAGCCCGGCGCGCGGCGCACGGGAATGTGCGTTGGCGGGTGCCGTGCGGCCGCGATCGCCAAGCCCGAAACGCACGACGCCCCCGGACCCATGCAGGCCCGGGGGCGTCGTGGTTCGGACGCCGTGCGGCGTCGGGGTTACGGGTTTACGGGACGATCAGCTCGAACGTACCCGGCAAGCTGATCTGCCCAGGTCCCGGTAGGTCGGCCGAGAGGTTGATGATGCCGTTCGACGTCGCCGGGATGCAGAAGATGCTGGCCATGGTGACGGCGACGGGGGTGTTCGGGGCGATGGGGCCCGCGGCGGCGCCCTCCGTCTCGATCTTGCGGCACAGGCTACCGACCGGGGCGTCGTTGCGACCGAAGCAGCCGGCGTTCGCCTGACCGTTGCAGAACTTCCCGTCACCATCCGCCGTCTGCGACAGAACGCCCGTCGACAGCGGCGTCAGGTTGACGGGAATAGCACCCAGGTTCGCCGAGCCGTCGGCGCAGTTGCCGTTACCGACCGGCGGATCGGGGTTGCAGGGCTCCTCCTCGGTCGCGCCACCGGGCAGGCAGTTCGACGACAGGCCCTGCGAGTTGGTCGTACGGCACGGCTCGCCGGCGTTCGGGCCGCCGTCACACACGCCCGTCGCAGGGCTCTCCGGCGTGCCGGAGATGGCCGGACCACCGATGGCCACCGAGCACACCGGGCAGGGACCGCCGTCCGGCTGGTAGCGCTGGAGGCCGGTCAGGAAGACCTGCGAGTTGAGGTTGATCGAGAGGTCGGTGGTGACACCGGTGGAGAGGTCGATGGTGCCGCTCACCGGCGTCTTGAACGTGTTGAGCACGCACGTCGACAGGCCGGAGTTCACGATCGGGAGCGGGGTGCCGAAGTTGCAGCCCTCGGCCGAGCAGTCCCAGCACTCCGACGCGAGCTCGGTCGCGGTGAGCGTACAGACGTCGCCCTGACAGTCGGCGAGGAAGCGGTTCGCAGCGCCATCCGGGGTGGGGCCTTCCAGCACGGTGCCGCTGCCGCCGCCGATGTTCAGGCCGCCGCAGTTGAGATCGCCGAGCTTGTCGTCGGACCCATCGAGGAACTGACCGCAGGTGCCCGTCGGCGTCCCGGTCGTGAACTGGAGAGACGGAACGTTGAGGTTGCAGGACCCGAGGGGGATCGTCGTGGTCGTGGTCGTCGTCGTGGTCGTCGTGGTCGTCGTCGGCGTCGGGTTGCAGGCGCCCGCGGCGCTGCAGACGTCCGTCACGCTGTCGAAGAACGCGCCCGCGACGCTACCGCGCACGGCGCCGGTACAGAGCGACGCACCCTTGTTGGTCTTGCACTGCGTCGGCTTCTTCTTGATGGTGCCGATCTTCCTGCCCTTCTGCTGACAGCAGACGACCGCCGTGTCCTTCTGGCCGCAGAGGGAGGCGTTGTATATCTTTTTGATCTGCTTCTTACACTTGCCGTTCAGGCCCTGATCCTTCAGGGACTTGTTCAGGCACTTGTTGAACGGCTTCTTCTTCGTACCGGCGCACTGCGAGGCACAGGTCGCCTCGACGACGGTGCGGATCGCCGTGACGTCGGCACACTGCGCCTGCACCGTTCGAGGTGCAGCCGCCGCCAGCGCCAGCACGGCGAGCGAGCTAGCAACGAGTAGTCTCATGGGCACTCCTTTTCCCCTCTGGGCACTGCGCCTGCGGCCACTGCGGCGCTGGCGAGTCGTGGTCTCTTCCTATTCGGGTGAGGTCCGAAAGTTGTCAAGAAGTCGGACGGCGCGTGCGCGCGCCGTGTGTCGCTGTCGGACAGCGAGGACCTTCAATGCTGAGCAGTCACTCGCCGGGCTTTCCGCGCACCCGCGATGCCGCGTGCTTCAGGTAGGTGTCGACGTCGCTGCGCCGCACGTGGATCGCACCATCGACGCGCACGGGGCGCAGCACGGCGGTGCGGATCAGGCGCCGCACGGTGCCCTCGCCGCAGCGCAGCAGGCGGCCGACCTCTTCGACCGACACCGTGACCCTCGTATCCTCCAGCGCACCCGCCACACCGGCGGGCAGGGGATCGACCGTCAGCTCGACCCCCGGCGCGATGCCGGCGAGCACGCTCACCGGATCGAGCGGAATCGGAGACTCATGACGCCGCGCCGGCCTCGGTGCCGGCGGCGTGTCCATCGGATGCTCGTCGCGACCGCGTCCCATGCCTCACCTCCCCGCACGGCGCGGCCCCGCTCCGCGCGGCCCGCGCCGTCGCCGACGGGCCCCGCCCGCCGGGGCTGGCCTTAGCAGCGCATCCGGTCGGGCGCAATTCATCCGGCGCGTTTTTCGCCAGGTGCACCGGGTCGGGCGCATCGTGTATGCGGCGCGCATGCCGCATCCCTTCGACCTCTCCGGGCGGGTCGCGCTCGTCACCGGCGCGTCCTCCGGCCTCGGTCTTCACTTCGCCCGCACGCTCGCGGCGCACGGCGCCAGCGTCGCGGTGGCGGCACGGCGTCGCGAGCGCCTGGCGGCGCTGGTCGGGACCATCACCGCGGCCGGCGGCCGCGCGCTGGCGGTGCCGCTGGACGTCGAGGACGGCGCCAGCGTGCGCGCGGCCGTCGCCGCGGCGACGGACGAGATGGGCCCGATCGACGTCCTCGTGAACAACGCCGGGCTGGCGATCACGACGCCGGCGCTCGATGTCGCGGAGGCTGATTGGGACCGGGTCATGAACACCGACCTCCGCGGCGCCTGGCTCGTCGCACAGGCCGTCGCGCGGACGCTGGTCGCCGCCGGGCGCGGCGGCAGCATCGTCAACGTGGCGTCGATCACGGGCCTGCGCCCGGTCGGCCACCTGCCCGCCTACGCCGCGGCCAAGGCCGGGCTCATCCACCTGACCCGCGTGCTCGCCATGGAATGGGCCCGGCACGACGTCCGCGTGAACGCGATCGCGCCCGGCTACATCGAGACCGAGATGAACCGCGACTTCTGGTCGACGCCGGCCGGCAGGCGCCTCGTCGACCGCATCCCGCAGCGGCGTGTGGGACGGCCCGCCGACCTCGACGGCGCGTTGCTCCTGCTCGCGTCGGACGCGTCGCGCTTCATGACCGGCAGCCTCGTCGTCGTGGACGGCGGACACACGGTGGCGACGCTGTGAGCCGCACCGCCGGGCCGGGGGCCGAGCACGGCCCCGGCCAGCGGCGACGGGCTGACACGAGGTCAGCGCGGAATGGCCAGGGGCGGGGTTGAACCGCCGACACCACGATTTTCAGTCGTGTGCTCTACCAACTGAGCTACCTGGCCGCAGCGGAGGGCGAGTGTTAGCCGCTTCGTCCGCGAGCGTCAAACCAGCGCCGCAGGCGGGTTCAGGAGACGGCTCGCCGGTGCGCGGCGCCGGGACCGGGGCGGGCTCGCGCGGCGCCGCGCGAGCCCGCGGTCGCTACTTGAGCTTGCGCTTCTTGCCGCTGCCCGCGACGGTGACCGGGGCGCTCGCCGAAACGTCGCCGATGCCGACGGTCACCTGCTGGGTGCCCGACAGCGCCGCGAGGTCGAGGCCCTTCAGCGTGAGCTTCAGGGCGATGCTCTTCTTGCCCGGGGTCACGACCAGCGACCCGCTCGTGGGAACGGGCGTTTCGTCCGTGCCCTTGCGCCCCTTCAGCACACGCAGCGACGCGCCGCCGGCGTCCTTCACGAGACGCTTCTTTCCTTTCGCGCCGAGCACGTCGGCGTGGGCGACGCTGAAGAGCAGCGCGGTCTCGGGCGTATCGCCGATCTGCACGACGACGTCCCGGCCCGCGATATCCAGACCCTCGGCCGGCGGCACGAGCTTCGCGGTGAGGACCAGCGAATCGCCCTCCGGGGCGCCCTTCACCTTCGCGGTGCCGCGCGGCTTCACGAGCGAGGCGCCGGCCGGGAGCGCGGCGGCGTTCGGGATCGGGGCCAGCCGGCAGGTGATCTTGTAGTTGGTCGCCACCGGCTCCGAGATGATCGGCGCGCTCGCGATCTTGGCATTGCCGTCGAGCGTCAGGATCCCCGTCGTGAAGTCGAGCGCGGCGCCGACGCTCGGGAACTCCTTGTCGAACTGCTGGTTCGACTTGATCCCCGTCGAGAACACGGGGCTCTGCGGCAGCGGGATGCCCGCGAAGTCGGCTTCGAGGCTCCAGGGCCCGAGACGCACGTGGCCCTTGGCGTCGATCCGCCCCGCGACGACGGGACCGGCGAGCCGGAGCGCGACGTTGCCGCCCGGCGAGCCGAACTCGAACGGCGGCATCGCCTCGCGTCGCACGATGAACGTGCCCGCGGCTTCGTCGACGTCGACCTCGATGTCGTAGCCGTTCGCGGACGGCACGGGGGAGAGCAGATCGCCCACCGAGCCGATGTGATTGATGCTGCGCAGGCCCGCGCCTTCGATCGTGCAGGTGCCTGCGTGGACGCCGCCGGCGGCGAGAGCCAGGGCGAGCGTGGCGACGGTGCCGTGACGTGCGTTCATCAGCCCTTCCTCCCGTTCTTGCCCGGCTTGGCGAGCGCGAGCTTTCGCTTCTTGCCCTCGAGGACGCGTCCCTGCGCGAACGTCGCCGGGACGGTGCCGCTTCCCGACGCGATCTCGAACGCGACCGTGAGGTCGCGCCGGCGGACGGTGCCGTCGGGCGTACCGAAGTCGAGCGCGGCGAGGTCGAGCTTCTTGCCCGAGAGCGTGAAACGCCAGCCGCCGCCCGCCGACTTCATCCTGAGCTTCAGCCTGCTGCCGTCGGCCGCTTCGCCGACGAAGCTGCCGCCCTTGGCCTTCATCGCCATCGGGCGCTCGACGATGGTCATGCGCTTGCCGCCCGGCATGGCGAAGGACAGCAGCAGACCGGCGGCCGGGTCGAGTGCCCCCGGCACGTCGGTCAGCTGCCCCGTGATCGCGACCGTCGTTGCCCCCTTCTTGCTGGTCGCGACCTGCAGGCGGGACATCCGCAGTCGTCCCGCGTGCACCGCGCGATCGCCCTGCCCGACGATGGTGTCGACGCTGAGCGTTTCCTGGAACCGGGTGAGGTCGTTCATCTGCTGCGGCGTCAGGAAAGCCGTGCCGCCGTGCTTCTCGTCGAGGTTGCGACCGCGGCCGGCGGCGAGGCAGGCGTCCAGCGTCGTGTCGCACGGGCGAACGACGTCGAGCAGCGTATGCGCGCTGCCGTCGTGCAGGTACGGCGCCGTGTTCCAGAGGTCGTTCAACACCGGCGTGACGTACTCGCCGAGCACGTCGCGTGGGCCCGGCTGCTGCGTACGCTCGTTGTGGAAGCTCTGCGTATGCATCGCCACCGCGTGCGGGTCGGCCTTGTCGAAGAGGTTCGCGGTGCCGACGTCGTGGCGCAGGAACGGGTTGTTGCGGTCGGCGCGACCGGGCTGGGTCGGATCGAAGCTGGTGCTCGGCTTCTTGTCGGTGAAGAACTCGCGGCCGACGCCCTGGTTCGACGCGTGGCACTGCGCGCAGCGCGTCTGCGGGTCGTTGAAGATGCGACGGCCGCGCTCGGCGGCCTCGTCGGGCTGGTTCGGGTTCCGCGGGAACTCGGTCAGCGAGTAGACGAAGTCGGCCATGTGCGAAAGGCGGATGCCGACGATCTTCGACGGATCGACGATGCCGCGCAGGTTGCGGTTCGGCGCCCCGAGGTCCGGGTTGACGTCGACCGGATCGGTCGTCGTCAAGCTGTTGCGCTGGATGAGCGCGCCCATGCAGCCGGTGGCGACGTCGCCGGTGCCGACGTCCTCGAAGCCGTCGCAGTCGCCGGCCCCGAGCAGCGAGCGATAGGTGAACTCGAAGTCCTCGACCTCGTCGCGGTCGCCGTTCCAGTGCACGGTGAGCATCGGGTTGAACCAACGCTCGCGGTCGGCCGGGGCGACGTTCGGCGGGATCATCTGCGGCTGCGCGCGGCAGAAGTTCCCGGCGCCGCAGGCGGCGTCGAAGAAGCACTGCTGGCTCGCGTCGTTGCTGCACGTGCCCGGGGCGAACGCCGAGCGACCACGCAGGTCCATCGAGTTCCGCAGCGAGGCGCCGAACTGCGAGAAGTCCCAGGAACGGCCGTCCTGCCCGCCGTAGTCGGCGTGACAGGTCGAGCAGGTGACGTAGGAGGCGTCGTGCGCCGTACTGACGACGCTGCCGGGGAGGCGTCCCGTCTTCGCCGGGTCATTGAAGAGGGGCGCCGCCGCGCCGAGCCCGATGTTGTTCGGCGTGCTGGAGTCGCGGCCGGCGGTGTTGAACAGGATCTTGCCGTCGAGGATGGCCGGATGGAGGGCGTCGCTCTCCAACCCGCCGGCGAGCGTACCGACGGGGTCGCCCAGGATCAGCGGGACGCAGTCCTGGCTGCGGATGCAGGGACCGCTGTCGCCGCAGTCGGCGTCCGTGCTGCAGGACGGGCCGCCCGGGTGATTGCAGACGCCGGCGCCCGCCGGACAGTCGTTGTTCGTACCGCAGGTGAGCTCGATCTGGGCCGCACAGCGCAGCTGCGCCGGCTTGCCGTCGCCGCCCGTCGGCTGCGCCGTCGCCGCGACGACGATGTTGCGCGCCAGGTAGTTCGCGACGTAGGCCCGCGAGCCGTCGGCCGAGAGCCGGACGCCGATCGGCGCAGTGCCGATCGCGTCGGGGACGAGCCGCATCTTCTCGATCGGCGGCACCGTCGACATGTAGGTCGCGGCGTCGAAGTCGACGCCGGTCTCGACCTTCGAGTAGTCGCCGATCTTCACCGGATCGTAGCCGTCGATCGGCGTGATCTGCGCCTGCGGCGCCATGCGGTACGGGCGCTCGTTGCGGATCTGGTTCAGCGCGTCGGGGATGCAGTTCGCGGCCGGGTCCGCGCCGCCGGGGCCGTTCGCGGCGACGCCGGCGAAGAGCGTCGTCGGATCCCCGCCCTGCCCGCGCGCCGTGTTGAACACGTGGTAGCTGTGGAACATCTGGTCGACCACGTAGGCCACGTCGCCGTCCGCGGAGAACTCGAGGTCGGTGGCGTGATTCGCCTCGTCGACGTCGATCTTGCCAACGACGGCGCCGGTCACGCCGTCGAGCTTCACGATGCCGAAGCGCGTGATGTCGTGGAACGACGCCTTGTACTTGTTGCGGGCGGCGGCGCTGCTCGGGAACGCGGGCAGCGTCGGCTTGCCGCCCTTCTTGCCCTTCTTCTTGCCGGCGGACGACTCGGCCATCGGCCGCGGGAGGTAGTCGACACCCGGGAACATGTCGTGGCCGGCCTGCTCGAGGAACGGCGTGTAGCGCTTGAAAAGGCCCTTGGAGATCGTGTTCTCCTGCGTGCCGCCGACCCACACCTGCCCTCCCTGGAGCCCGGCGGGGACGATGGCGATCGTGTTGAGCAGGTTCAGCACGCCCTGCCCCGAGTTCTGCGTCTCGCAGGTCGCGAGGTCGGGCGGGATGTTCCAGACCGTCGACACCACACGCTGGCCGACGTCGAGAACCGAGACGTGCGCATCGTGGCCCGGCTCCTCGGTGAGGTAGTGGGCCACGAAGGCGCGGCCGTCGTCGGACACGGCGATGGCGCGCGCCCCCGGCCACTCGAGCTCGACGCGCGCGAGCACGGCGAGATCGGGCGACAGGAAGACGACCTCGCTGCTGCCCTGACAGGTGACGAGCAGCTGATCGCCGCCCGGCGTCGGCGCGATGCCGAAGGGGTTGCAGCCCTGGCCGAGCGCAACCTGCTGGAGGTTGCCGAGGTCGGCCTGATCGCGCCGCGAGACGCCGTCGCCGTTCTGGTCGGCGGTGTAGACCCAGGAGCCGGCGACGGCGAGCGTGCGCGGATACGCCCCGACGCTGCTCTCGTGCGTCAGCGTACCGACCGCGGACGGATCGTAGACGATGCGGGCGACGCTGTTCTGATCCGGGTTGACGACGAACACGGTCCCGTCCGGACCGACGGCGACGGGACTCGAGCGCGTCGGCGCCGCGTCGGCGCCGCCGGCGGCGACGATCAGGACCAGCATCGGGACGAGCTTGACGAGCTTCCGAACGGTGCTCACGGCGTTCCCCTCCCCTGGGCCTTCGGGCCCAGCAAGCCGTGCATCAGGTGGTCCCGGGCGGCTGCCGCGCGTTCGGCGATCGCCCTGGGCTCGAGTGGGTCCTGCCCCCGGAGCAACTCCAGGAGCGGCAGCATCTGGAAGTAGTACAGCGTGAGGCCGGCGACGCTCACGAGCACCTGGAGCGGATCGCCGCTGCGGAACACCTGCTCGTCCATGTTGCGCTGCACCTCCTCGCCGCCGCGCGCGAACAGCGGCCCGAGGTGCTCCTGAACGAGGTCCTTCACGTGCGCGCCGCCGTCCATGATCTCGCGAGTGAGGATCTTCAGCGCGTTCAGGTTCGCGGCGGCGAAGTGGGTGATGCCTTCCATCGACTCGCCGAGCCCGATGGGGCCGGGGTCGAGACGGAACTGCTCGTGGATGCCGACCATGCCGGTCACCACGCGCTCCAGGACGGCGCGATAGACGGCGTCCTTGTTGGTGAACCAGTAGAACAGCATCCGCTTGCCGATGCCGGCGCGCTCCGCGATCTCGCGCGTCGTCGCGGCGCCGTAGCCGCGCGCCGCGAACACCTCTTCGGCGGCATCGAGGATGCGCCGCCGGACCTCGTCGGCGTTGGCGGGCTTCGGCGACGTCTGCGCGACCTGCATGGCGGATGTGTACCGATCGGTACGAGCCGCGGTGTAGTCTTCCGAAGTCCGCGTCGTCAAGGAATTTCCCCCGACGCGGCGCGCCGCGGGTCTGGCTACGCTACAGCCAGGGCCACTCGGAGAGGTCGGTGCAGAAGCCGACCACGCGCACCCGCTTGCCGGAGAAGCCGCCGGGGCGATCGAGCTCGATGCCGGAGAAGCCGTCGTCGTCGCCGACGATGAGCGCGAGCGGATGGCAGAACGGATACTCGAGCGTCAGGCGCGAGAGCTCGATGCCGACGGCCTGGAAGCGCACGCGCCAGATGCCGCTCTTCGTCTGCTGGAGCCGCAGCGAGCGGATGCCGCGCTTGATCGACTTGTCGCGGAACGTGAACACGCGCCCGTTCTTCGCCACCTTGATCGCGCCCACGGGGATCGTGAAGCGGTCGAGCTCGCCCATCGCGATCTGCACCGGCTCGGTCGCGGGATTCATGCCGTTCGAGTCGGGCGACGCGAGGAAGTCCCAACGCTTCACCGTGATCGAGCTCTGACCGCTGACGGGATCGATGCGCCCCTGGGCGGGACGGATCGTCAGGAGGCCGTGGTAGACGGGCGGCAGCTGGGCGGCGGCGCTGCCGGCGAGGGCGAAGAAGGCCACGAGGGCCGTCATCGGACGCGACATCGACGGCACTCTAGGCATCGCTCCCCGATCTCGGCAATGGCGCATTCGTCAGCGCGCGCGCAGGCGTCCGTTCTTCGCCTTGAAGGGTCGCTGCTGGCGCACGAGCAGCGTACCGAGCTGGAGCGTCGCCTCCACCGACACCGGGCCGCTCGCCGCCGGCACGGTCGCGGTCGCGAGCTCGAGCTTCACCGTCCACTTCGGCAGCCGGCCGCGGGCACGGACGCGGATGCGCGCGCCGTCGCTCGTCGTTCCGACGAGCTCCTTCCCGCTCGCCACGAGACCGCCGGGGACCTGCAGGCTCGCGAACGGCGCGCCGCCCGCGGTGAGCAGAACCGCCGCCGGACCCGCTGCGGGATCGGCCGCGACCTCGGCGGAGCCGCGCACGACGAGCTGCATCCTGCCGCCCGCGCTCGTGACGTTTCCCTTCAGCTTCGCCGGCGTCGGCGTCGCCGCGAACTGATCGAGGTCGGGCGCCGAAGCCACGAGGGCGCACTGGAGGCGGAGCGTCGTCGGACCGACGTCGAGCGGCGCCGGCAGGACGCCGGCCGGCACGACGCCGACGAGCGTGACGCCGCCGCTGCCGCCCGCGTTCACCGGCGCGCCGGCGACGAGCGCCTCGGCGCCGGCGACGAGGCCGGTCGTCAGCGGCACCGGCACCACGGTGTCGACACCATCGACGCGCAGCGTGAGCGGCACCGGCGGGAACACGAGATCGCCCCGGTCGCTCAGCGTCGTCGCGAAGACCGCCGGCAGGCCGAGCGCGCCGTCGACGCCGCCGACGGCGAACGCGCGCGGGGGCACCGTGGCCGCCTGGAACTGCGCCGTCCGGGTCGCCGCCGAGTAGACGATCCGCACCGCGGCGCCGGCGCCCGGCACCGCGACCGTGGCGACGCCGAGCGGCGTCGCGATCTCGATCGGCTCGAAGGTGCAGTCGTTCGGCGCCACCGGCACGTCGTGCGCGGCGGCGCGGCCCAGCGTGAGCAGCAGACAGGTGAGGAACGCAGCCGATCGCGTCGCGGTCATGTCACTTCACTCCAGGGGCGGGAGCGCGCTCGCGTCGCACGCGGCTTCCGGCGCGACACCCGGCACGGCGTCCCAGTAGAAGCCGACGAGCGCGCAGCGCTCGTCGTCGGCCGTGGGGCCGGCGACGACGTTCGCCGCGACGCAGGCGCCGGTGAACGTGCGTCCCGGCCACGCCGGGTCGGCGGCCGGGCACTCGGCCGGGCTGGGCCCGAAGGCGATGCACGGCTTCGCCGGGCCGCCCGCGATCGTGCCCGGCGCCGCGCCCAGGGCCTCTTCGCAGCCGAGTCGGACCGGCGTCGTGAGGCCGTTCTCGTGCCAGCACCCGAAACGCAGCCCTTCGCCGGCACGTACGAGCAAGCCGCGCGCGAAGCGCCGCGTGCCGGGATCGGTGTAGTCGAACGTGCCGAACAGATGCGTCCGGCCCTCGACGTACGGGTTCGGCGTGCCGCCGTCGACCGCCAGCACCGAGCCCTCGGCGTCGACGTGGTCGACGCCCATGAAGAGGCCGCGGCGATGGAAGTTCGCGGTGACCTCGAGCACGCACGCGTCGGCCGCGGGACGCCAGCGCGCGTCGACGAGATCCTCGGTGGCGGCCTGCGCCACCGGCGGCACGCGCAGGCCGGCCTCGGCGCTGCGGTCGAGGATCGGCCGCAGACGTGCGCGTACGGTACCCGGCTTCGCGCGCTTGAAGATCACCTTCGCCGACATCTTCTTCGGCCGCGCCCCCTGGTTCACGAGGTTGGCGCTGAGCAGGATGCCGATGCCGTCGGGCGCCGCCGGCGTGGGCGCCAGCGCGAGCGCGACGCCGGGCGGATACATGCCGCGGACGTTGGGCGCCGAGCCGGCGGCGATCAGCTGGCGATCGTCGCGGTCGACCGGGCCGAGATCGAGGCACGCCCGGCTCGAGACCAGCCGCTTCGCCTGCGTCGCAAACTCGGACAGGTGCTGGCCCTGGTACTGATAGACGAGGAAGTGCTGCACGTAGCCGGTGCCGCGGCTGCCCTTCACCCGGATCGACCACTCGCCCACGTCGAAGACCTGCGTGACGGGGAGGCGCACGAACCAGCACTCCTCCACGTTGGCGTTCGCCGGCACGCGCACCGCCGGCAGCGACACCTTCAGCTGCTTGGGAGCGCGCTTCGCGCCGGCGGGCGCCGGTGCGAAAGCGAGCAGGGCTGCGACGGAGGCGGCCAGGAGCAGGCGGGCACGGTGCGGCATTCGGACGCATCGACAGCGAAGCACGTGCACGAAATGCTGTCGAGGTGTCGGCCTCGCTGCCCCGGCTCCATCGGGCGAAGCGTTCGACCGAGCGGCGCGCGCGGCAGCCCGAGCGGCTGCGACGGATCGTCGCCGGCGGGATCCTCGCCCTCGCCACGCTCGTCGGCCGCATCCGCCCTGCCGGGGCCTGCGACATCTGCGCGGTCTACATCGCCACCGAGGTGGCCGAGGGCCGCACCGGCCTGCGGCTCGGCGTCGCCGAGCAGTACTCGCGCTTCGACCGCCTGCTCGACGACGGCGACGCGCTGTCCACCGGGGCGGGCGAGTACATCCACAGCTCGATCACCCAGTTCCTGCTCGGCTGGCAGATCACCGACCGCGTCGGCGTGCAGCTCGCCCTGCCCTTCATCTCCCGCGTCTATCGCCGCGTCGAGGACGGCGACCGCATCGTGCACGGCGACGCGACCGGCCTCGGCGACATGACCCTCATAGGCAACGTCCTCGCGTACAGCCGCGTCACCGACGCGAGCGTGCTGCGCTTCTCCGTGCTGGGCGGGATCAAGCTCCCGACCGGCGACCCGGACCTGCTCGCGGAGGAGCGAGGCGAGCCGGCCAGCGCACTGCCGGCCGCGCGGGCGCTGCGCGGCGAGACGCACCACGACGTCGGTCCGTCGCACCACGAGCCCGGGGCGATCCCGAGCGGCGTCCACGGCCACGACCTCGCGCTCGGCTCGGGCTCGTTCGACGGCATCGTCGGCGCGCTCGGCTATTGGGACCACGGCCGCGTCTTCGCCACCGCCGGCGTGCAGTATGCGATCCGCACCGAGGGCGCCTTCGACTATCGCTACGCCGACGACCTCACCTGGACGGGCGGACCCGGCTGGTACGCGCTGCTCGAGCACGAGTACACGCTCGGCCTCCAGGTGCTGCTCACCGGCGAGACCAAGGGCAAGGACACGCAGCAGGGTCGCACGCTCGACGATACCGCCCTCACCGCGCTCTTCGTCGGACCGGGCGTAGCCTTCACCTGGGGCACGTCGCTCGGCGCGGATCTGGCCCTCGACCTGCCCGTGGTCCAGCACGTCACGGCGGTGCAGATCGTGCCGTCGTTCCGCCTCCGCGGCGGCCTCACCTGGCGCTTCTGAGCCGGCGTCAGCGCCGCGTCGGGTACTTACCGAGCTTGCGCTGGAGGGAGCGGCGATGCAGGCCGAGGCGACGCGCGGCCTCGGAGATGTTGCCGCCCGAGTCGGCGAGCACGCGGTTGATGTGCTCCCATTCGACGCGGGCGAGCGACGGCACCTCCCAGTCCTCGGCCGGCGCGGAGATCGGCGCGTCGCCCGGGGAGGATCCGGCGCGGGCGAACGCGGCGAGGATGTCGTCCACGTCGGCGGGCTTCGTGAGGTAGTGCGTCGCGCCGAGGCGGAGCGCGTCGAGCGCGGTCGCGATGCTCCCGTACCCGGTCAGCACGACGACGTTGGTGGCCGCGTCGACGCTGCGCAGCTTGCGCACGAGCTCCAGCCCCGTGCCGTCGGGCAGGCGCATGTCGACGACGGCGAACTCGGGCGGGTCGGCCTCGATCGCCGCCACCGCGCCGCCCGCGTCCTCGGCGGCGCGTACGTCCCAGCCGCGATCGCGGAACGCGCGCACCAGGCGCTCGCGGTAGACGCGGTCGTCGTCGACGACCAGGATCGAGCGGGCGAGGTCAGGCGCCATGGGATCCTCCGGCCGTCGCGCCGGCGAGCGGGAGGTCGAGCGTCGCCGTCGTGCCACGGCCAGGCATCGAGTCGAGCGCGAGCCGGCCGCCGAGCCCCTCGACGAGCGTGCGCGCGAGGAAGAGACCGAGCCCCATGCCACGCCCGGCCGGCTTGGTGGTGAAGAACGGCTCGCTCGCGCGCGCGAGCACGTCGGGCGGCATGCCGACGCCGCCGTCGCGCACGACGACGCGCAGGCGATCGTCGCGGGCGGCCGGCCCGTCGCCGGAGGCGAGACCGACCTCGAGACGTACGTCGCCGCCCGCTGCGGTGGCGTCGAGCGCGTTGCGCAGGAGCGAGGTGATGGCGCCGACGAGCGCCCGCCGCGGGACGGAGGCGGCGCGCGCCAGCGGCAGGCCGTCGACGGACACGCGCCCCGTGGCGGCGGCGGGCAGCTGCCCGAGGACGTCGCGCACCAGCTCGTCCACCGACACGCGCACCGGCGCCTCGCCCGTGACCTCGCCCGCGTCCGTGGCGAGCTGATCGAGGATGGCACGGCAGCGCTCGACCTCGGCACGGATCAGCCGCGCGTCCTCGCGCAGCATCGCGCCGTCGACGTCGGGCACACGCTCGAGCGCGCGCTGCAGCTCGGTGGCGACGATGGCGATGGTGCCGAGCGGCGTCCCCAGCTCGTGCGCCGCGCCGGCGGCCAGCGTCGTCAGCGCCGCGAGCCGCTCGGTGCGCACCGCTTGCTCGCGCATGGCGGCGATCTCGTGATCGCGCGCCTCGATCGCCGCCGACAGCCGCACGACGAAGGTCGCGATCAGCGCCGCCGCGACGATGAAGGCGACCAGCATCCCCTGGAGATGCACCGAGAACGCGCCGCCATGCCCGTGCATCGCGTGCACGTCCGGGGTGGAGATGAGGAACAGCGCGGCATAGGAGGCGACCGAGAGCACGGCGAGACCGGTCGTCCAGCGTGCCCCCAGCACGACCGCCGCGAGCGTGATCTGCACCAGATAGAGGACGCTGAACGGGTTGTAGGGCCCGCCCGTCAGCTGGAGCAGCGCCGTCAGCACGAGCGTGTCGAGCACCAGCAGCGCGCCGCAGACGGCAGGCCCCACCGGACGTCCGTTGCGCACCGCATGGACCAGCGCGAGGTTCGTCGCCACCGTGACCGCGAGGAGCGTCAGCACCCCGCGCATCGACAGCTCGGCGCCCATCGCCAGCCGCCCGACGAGCACCGTCAGGACCTGGCCCCCGACGGTGCCCCAGCGCAGCCGCGCCAGCCACGGCGGGCTGACCTCGGCCCGCGCCGGCAACGGCGCACGCGGGCTCACGGCGTCCGGACTCGGAGCGACGCGGGACACGCCCGGTTCTGGCCACGCGCGCGGCGGACCTGCAAGGGCGCCCGATGCATGCCCCGCGGGGGTAGTCGCGCGCGGGCAGCGGAACAATGCGGCACATGGTCGCACCCCGCGACGCCGGTGGCCTGCGGTGCCGAGTCGCCGCCCGCACGGATGCCGCTCGCGATGATCGCCCGGCTGCCGGCGAAGACGACGCGCTGCGGGCTGCCGCAGCTGCCGCCGCCGACGGCCCCGAAGCCATCCCCCGCCGCGCGTCATGACGCGGCGTCGCGACGCCGCAGCGCCCACGCCGCCCCTGCGACGAGCACGAGCGCGCCCACCTGCGGCAGCGTCACCCAGCCGTGCGCGAGCGGGTTCGTCGTGCCGGCGTCGCGCAGCAGCTCGAGCGCGGCGCGTACGACGCCGAGCCCGAGCGCGCAGCGGGCCGCCACCCGGCCGGGCGGACCGGAGGTGCGCAGCGCGACGGCCACGAGCGCGAAGTCGGCGAACGCCGAGTAGAGCTGCAATGGATGGCGCGGCTGCGCGTCGACGCCGGGAAACACCAGCGCCCACGGGGCGTCGCTCGGCGCGCCGTAGCAGCAACCTGCGAGGAAGCAGCCGAGCCGGCCGATACCGAGCGCCAGCACGGCGGCGGGCGCGAAGGCGTCGAGCAGCGCCGCCGGCGCGGCGTGCGTCGCGCGCGCCGCCGCGACGATCGTCGCGAGTCCCGCGGCGAGGCCGCCCATCGACGCGAGCCCGCCGCCGAGCGGGTCCGCGCTGCCGCCGCGCAGGAGCCAGAAGAGCGCGCGCGAGCCGCCGAGCCCGGCCACGACCACGAGCGGCGTCAGCGCGAGAACGAGCCCCGGCCGGGCAGCGCGCCGCGCGGCGAGGACGCTCCCCGCCAGCACCGCGACGCAGACGGCGAGCGGATGGGTGGAGAGGACGACGTGCGCACCCCCGACGTGAACGTGCAGCGCAGGCCACATGCCTGCCCGCCGCAGCAAGCCGCGCGCCGTCGCGCCGTGGCCGCCGCATCACGCGCCGACGCGGGCGGCGCAACGCGGCGCCGCAACGGCGCGTTACCTGTCGCGGAAGTCGGTGACCGGGGAGCGCTGCCGCAGCGACAGGCGCTCGCGGACCTGCATCACCGCGTCGTCGGCCGTCAGCGCGCGCGACGTCCATGCGTACTCGAGCATGAGGCCGTTCGGGTCCTTGAAGTAGATCGACTGCATCCACTCGTGGTCGACGACGGGCGTGACCTTGACGCCCTTCGACAGCAGGTGGGCGCGCCTGGCGAGCAGCGCGGCCTCGGACTCGACCTCGAACGCGAAGTGGTAGAACGCCTCCGGCACGCCGAGACCGCGGTTGATGCCCGGGTCGTACTCGGGGAACCCGGGGATGCCCCCGGGCTCCATGAAGGCGATCAGCTGGCCGTCGCCGAGGTCGAAGAAGACGTGCCGGATGCGGCCGCCCTCCTCGAACTCCATCGTATCGCAGCGGACGGCGCGGAATCCGAGGACCCCCTCGTAGAAGGCGCGCGTGGCGTCCAGGTCGAGGGTGGAGAGCCCGACGTGGGAGAACCCGCGCGCCGCCACGGCCCCTATCCCTTCTTCTCCGCCTTCGCGGCGGCGGCCTTGGCGGCCGCCTCCTTCATCGCGGGCGACATCGGGATGCCGGGCACGTTCAGGTGGTCGAAGAACGCGGCGTCGAAGTTCTTCGCGATCTCGCCGGCCTCCCAACCGCCTTCCTTGAACATGGCGGCGAGCGGCTTCGGCGTCTGGAAGAGCGTGTAGGCGAAGCCGCGGCGGCCGAAGACCTGGCCGTTCACGTGCTTCGCCTGTTCCGACCCGAGGTACGCGACGATCGGCCCGTTGAGATCGGGGTTCATCTCCGGCGGGACCGGACGGCCCTCCATGCCGGGGATCTGGCCGACCATGCGGGTCATGCCCGCGGGCGCCATCGCGTTGGCGGTGATCGAGTACTTGCCCTCGGCGTTGCCCTTCATGTGCTCGACCGCGATCACGAACGTGAGCCCCATGAGACCGGCCTTGGCGGCGCCGTAGTTCGCCTGGCCGAAGTTGCCGCGCAGGCCGGCGCTGGAGACGATGTTGATGATGCGCCCGTACTTCTGCTCACGCATCACCGGCAGCGCGTGCCGGCAGCAGTTGAAGCCGCCGTAGAGGTGCACCTTGAGGACGTCGTCGAAGTCCTCCCAGCTCATGTTGACGAGCTGCTTGTCGCGCAGGATGCCGGCGTTGTTGACGAGGATGTCGCAGCGGCCCCACTTGTCGAGCGCCGTCTTGACGATGTTCCCGGCGCTCTCGTACTCGGCGACGCTGTCGTAGTTCGGGGCCGCCTCGCTGCCGAGCTCCGCGATCTCCTTGCAGACGACGGCCGCCGGATCGGCGTCGGTGCCACGGCCGTCGGTGCCGCAGCCGATGTCGTTCACGACCACCTTCGCGCCTTCGCGCGCCAGCGCCAGCGCGATGCCGCGGCCGATGCCGCGTCCCGCACCCGTAACGACCGCGACCTTGCCTTCGAGAAGCTTGCTCATCCGGACCCTCCGAGAACGTTCGAGTGTGAAGGTCCGGCGGCTAACACGGGCTCGTTTCGACGGTCAAGCGAACGCTCGATCGTAGGCGTCAACGGCATGGCGCCTGGTGCAGCGCCTTGCGCACGCAGCGGCGCCAGTGCCGGCGGCCCTTCCGCGGCAGCCCGTCGGGATCGTCCGCCGTCGGCTTCACGAGGAAGTGGCAGTCGCAGGACTGCTGCGGAGAGCAGCCTTGGCATCGACCACGCGTTCCACCACCACGCACTCGGGCACTTCCCGGGAATCGAGGGTGTCCGCACAGCGATCGCGCCAATTGACGAAGCCGTCGCCGTCGTCGTCGTCGCCGAACGAACCGCCGATGGCGCGGACCCGCGGATCGGGTCGCAGGCGTCGTCGATGCCGTCGCCCACGGTCGGGCTCTCGGGATCGGTCGGGTCGAGCGGGTCGTCGTCGCGACCGAGGTTCTTCACCTCCGGGCACGAATCGTCGCGGTCCGGCACGCCGTCGCCGTCGAGCAGGAACTCGAGCGCGCCCAGATCGCACGCGGTGTCGCCGCTGGCCTCGTGCACCCGGGTGCCTTTGCGCTGATCCAGCACCTCGCAGGAGGCGGGGTCGCCGCGGCCGATCGCCGGCCTCTTGTTCGCCGGCACGGCCGGATCGTCGACCAGCGGATGCGCCGGCGGCCGGCCGGCGAGATCGGCGAGCTTCGTGCCGCCGTCGGCGGCCTTCACGCCGAGGACGGTGCATGTGCCGCGCGTCTGCACCAGGTTGGGCGCGAATGCCGTGAGCGTGCCTGCACAATCGTCGGGCTGGTTGTCGACGAGCAGCGTGTTGCCGACGGCGACGCCGGTGGCCGTCGCGGCGGCGAAGAGCCCGCCGCCCGTGCCGGCCGGGGCCTTGTTGCGGGTGATGGTGACGTTGTTGAGACGCGCCGGCGGGGCCCGTCGAGAGCGATGCCGCCTCCGCGTCCCGCGGTCGCCTCGTTGCCGCTGATCGTCGTGTTCCGCGCGACGATCCCTCGGCCGGTGACGAAGATGCCGCCGCCGTCGACCGCGGCCTCGTTGCCGACGACCGCGCTGCGTTCCAGCTGGACCGTCGCCTCCCGGCTCGTGCCGATACCACCGCCGACCGACCCCGCGGCGACGTTGGCCTCGACCGTGCCGTCGACCAGCAGCAGCGCACCGCCGTCGAGGCCGATGCCGCCGCTGCTGGAGGTGGCTGCCGCGTTGGACTCGACGAGCACGCCGATCAGCTCGAGGCGGGTCCCCGCACGCGTACAGACCGCGCCCCCTCACCGCTGCACGGGCTCCCCGCCTGGGTCTCCGTGAGACCGTTGCGCAGTACGACGTTCTCGATGCGTAGCGTTCCCGACAACACCTCCAGGAGCCGCATCCGGTCGCCGCCGTCGATGGTCGCGCCGGGGAGGCCTGCACGGATCGTGAGGTCGTGGGCGACGTCGAGATCGCCGACCTCGTTGCCATCCTCGGCCGCGCCGGTCCGCTCCAACCTCGCGCCGACCACACGGAGCACCACGACGTCGGGATCCTCGTTGGCGACCGTGACCACCGCCCGCAGGGTACAGCGCGTCGAGGCCCCCTCGCGGCAGGCGTCGACGGCCTCGCCCAGGGCGTCACTCGGATCGCCGACGACGATCTCGCGCGCGCCGGCCGGACGGACAACGAGCAACATCACCACCACGAAGAACCCGAGTGGGGTGGGCCAATACATGGCCATGCATCCACAGATCGACGCCATGCGTGCAAGTCGAATCGCAATGACGGCAGCCCCCGCGCCCTGCTGGTGGACACCCAGCCGCCCCCCCGGCACATTGGCACCTGCCATGCAGGACCGGCTCATCTTCCTGATCGGCGCCCCCCGTTCGGGGACGACGCTGCTCGCGCGCATGCTCTCGGCCCATTCGCTGATCTACGGGCGGGCCGAGCCCCACCTCATCACGCCGATCGCGCACCTCGGCTTCTACGGCAACGTGCAGAAGGCGCCGTACGATCCCTTCAACGCCGAGCAGGCCATCAAGGAGATCGTCGACGAGATCCCCCGCGGCGAGCAGGGCTACCTCGACGCCCTACGGGCCTACACCGACTCGCTGTATGCACAGATGATGGAGACGGCGCCGGCCGGTAAGCGCTTCTTCCTCGACAAGACACCGGCCTACGGCCTCGTCCTGCCCTTCCTCGCGAAGCTCTACCCGCACGCGAAGTACGTCGTCCTGACGCGCCACCCGCTCGCGGTTCTGTCCTCGTACGTCGAGTCGTTCTTCGACGGCGACTATCACGCCGCGCTCGCGCACAACCCGATCCTCCAGCGCTACGTGCCGGCGCTCGCCGCCTTCGTACGCGACCAGCCCGTGCCGCTCGTGTGGGTGAAGTACGAGGAGCTGGTGAAGGACCCCGAGACCCACTTCCGCCGCGTCTGCGACTACCTGGGCGTGCCGTTCGAGGAGAAGGCGATCAGCTACGGCGAGAGCGGCGAGGCGTTCAAAGGCCTCGGCGACCCCGTCGGCGTGCAGCAGCACTCGCGTCCAGTGACGTCCTCGGTATCGAAGTGGGCGGCCGAGATCGCCTCCAACCCGCAGACGCTGGCGCTGGTCTCGCAGGTGCTCGAGCAGCTCGATCCGGTCGATCTCGAGACGCTCGGCTATGCGCGCGAGAAGATCGTCGCGCAGCTGGCCGCTGCCGCCGGCTCGCCGGCGCCGGTGCGCGCCAAGGCGCCGCTCCGCTACCGCATGGAGCGCAAGGTGCTGGTGGCGCTGCGGCGGAACATCCACCACAACGCGCTCGGCCGGCAGCTGAAGCGACTGCGGTTCGCCCTCGACGTCGTCCTCCGCGAGTAGCCCCTTCCCTTCACCCTGACCGTCCCATATGTCCGGCCTCGGCGCATGCGAGGCGGGCAGCGAAGAGCACGCGGAACGGTGCTCACGGCCGTCGCCATGGCGCTCGCGACGATGGGAGTCTCGGGCTGCATGGTCGGACCGGACTACCTCCGCCCGACGGCCCCGGTGGCCGACGACTGGATCGACGACGGCCCCGCCGTTCGCCACGATCCCACGCGGGCGGAGCTGTGGTGGGAGGTCTTCCAGGACCCGATCCTGAACGACCTGATCGTCCGCGCCGTCGCCAACAACCGCTCGTTGCGCGCCGCCGCGCTCCGCGTGGTCCAGTCGCAGGCCCAGCGCGGCATCGCCATCGGCGGCCTCTATCCACAGACGCAGGAGCTGAACGGCGGCTATCAACGCCAGGTCCTCAGCCGCAACGCCTTCGGGTTCGGCAGCACGCCCGGCATCGACAACAACATCGACGTCTGGAACCTCGGCTTCGACGCGGCCTGGGAGGTGGACCTGTGGGGCCGGTTCCGCCGCGGCATCGAGGCCGCCGACGCCGAGCTGCTCGCGACCCTCGCCGACTACGACGACGCCCTCGTGAGCCTCCTCGGCGACGTCGCCGCCACCTACGTGCAGCTGCGCCTCGCCGACGACCGCCTCGCCATCGCGCGCGCCAACGTGGCCGTGCAGCAGGACGCGCTCGACATCGCGCGCATCCGCTTCGAGGCCGGCGGCACCTCGGAGCTCGACGTCCAGCAGGCGACGAACCTCCTGCGCGACACCGAGGCCACGATCCCGCAGTTCCAGGTGCTCCGCCGCCAGGCCGAGGATGCGCTCTGCGCGCTCGTCGGCCTTCCGCCCGGCGAGCTCGCCGACATCCTCGAGCCCGGCCCGATCCCGAGCGTGCCGCCGACGATCGCGGTCGGCATCCCGAGCGAGCTGCTCCAGCGCCGGCCGGACATCCGCCGAGCCGAGCGCCAGCTCGCCGCCGCGAGCGCGAACATCGGCGTCGCCAAGGCCGACCTGTTCCCACGCCTCTCGCTGAGCGGCAGCGTCGGCCTCAGCGCCGAGCAGGCGGCCGAGCTGTTCGCCGGCCGCTCGTTCGCGGCCGTGGGCGGCCCGACGTTCGAGTGGCCGATCTTCAACTACGGCCGCCTGATCAACAACGTCCGCGCCCAGGACGCGGCGTTCCAGGCGCTGGTCGCGGTGTACGAGGACACGGTGCTGCGCGCGCAGCAGGAGGTCGAGGACGCGCTCATCGGCTACGTGCGCGGCGCCGCCGCGGTGGCGATCCTCGAGCGCAGCGTCACGGCGGCGAACCGCGCCGTCGAGCTGTCGATCATCCAGTATCGCGAGGGCGCCACGGACTACACGCGCGTCCTCGACACGCAGCAGGCGAAACTGACGTCCGACGATCGCCTGGCCAACCAGCGCGGCACCCTGACGCTCGCGGTGGTCAATCTGTACAAGGCGCTGGGCGGCGGCTGGCAGCAGCGTGAAGGCCGCCCGCTGATCCCGGAGGAGACGAAGGACGCCATGCGCGCACGCACGTGGTACGGGAGCATGCTCGACCCCGCGGAGCAGGAGGCGGACGTCGACCAGGCGGAGCGCGACCTCGAGCCCGACCGCCCCTGGTCCGACTTCCGGTGGTGGTGGCCGCAGTGGTAGCGCGCGGGCTCGTCGCGCTCGTGCTGCTGCTCGCGGCGGCGTGCGGCGGCGGCAACCAGTACGCGCCCCCGCCCCCGCCGGAGGTCGAGGTCGGCCTGCCCGTCGCCCAGGAGGTGACGACGTGGTCCGAGTTCACCGGCCACACGGTCGCGATCGCCTCGGTCGAGCTGCGCGCGCGCGTCGCCGGCTTCCTCGACAGCATCAACTTCACGCCCGGCACCGAGGTGAAGAAGGGCGACCTCCTCTTCGTCATCGAGCCCCAGCTCTACGAGGCGCGGGTCGCCGAAGCGCGCGCCGTCCTCGCCGGCATGGAGGCGCAGGCGAAGGCGGCGCAGGAGCAGCTCGACATCACCCAGAATATCTTCGAGCGCAACGCCGGCAGCCGGACCGACCTCGTCCAGAAGACGCAGGCGCGCGACCTCGCCGTCGCCAACGCCGCCCAGGCCAAGGCGACGCTCGCCGCCGCGCAGCTGAACCTCGACTACACCCACGTCCACGCGCCCATCGGCGGGCTCATCGACCGCAACTACGTCGACGTCGCCAACCTCGTCGGCGCCGGCGAGGCCACCGCCCTCGCGACCATCGTGACGCAGGACCCGATCTACGCCTACTTCGAGGTGAGCGAGCGCGACCTCCTCGAGTACCGCGACCTCGAGCGCCGCGGCCTCACCGCCGTTCCCGAAGGCACGCGCAACCCGGCCTACCTCGGCCTCCTCACCGACGACGGCTTCCCGCACCAGGGCACGCTCGACTACAGCTCGAACCGCGTCGATCCGAGCACCGGCACGTTCGAGCTGCGCGCCGTCTTCCCGAACCCGAACCGGCAGATCGTCCCCGGCCTCTTCGTGCGCGTCCGCCTGCCGCGGACCCGGGCCCACGCCCTGCTCGTGCCCGACGCCGCGCTCGGCGCCGATCTGGGCGGCCCCTTCCTCCTCACGGTCGACGGCGAGGACATCGTGCAGTTCAAGCGCGTCCGCACCGGCACGCTCGTCGGCCAGCTGCGCATCATCGAGGAGGGCATCGAGCCCACCGACCGCGTGGTCGTGAACGGCCTCCAGCGCGCCCGCGCCGGCGCGCCGGTGAAGCCGAAGCTGGTCGCCATCGAGGCGCCGCCGCCGGTCGACCCGACCCAAGCCACACGATGATCTCCCGCTTCTTCATCGACCGTCCGATCTTCGCGAACGTCATCGCGATCGTGACGATCATCTTCGGCCTCGTGACGCTGCGCACGCTGCCGATCGAGCAGTACCCGGAGATCACGCCGCCCACGGTGCAGGTGTCGACGACGTATCCCGGCGCCAACGCCCAGGTCGTCGCCGACACGGTCGCCGCGCCGATCGAGCAGCAGGTGAACGGCGTCGAGGGCATGCTCTACATGTCCTCGGTCAGCGCCAGCGACGGCTCGTACAATCTGACGGTCACGTTCGACGTCGGCGTCGACCTCGACATCGCCCAGGTGCTGGTCCAGAACCGCGTCGCCATCGCCGAGCCGCTGCTGCCCGACGACGTGCAGCGCCAGGGCATCGTCACGCAGAAGCAGTCGACGAACATCATCCAGTTCGTCGTGCTGACCTCGCCCGACGACCGCTACGACGCGCTCTTCCTGTCGAACTTCGCGACGCTGCGCGTGCGCGACGTGCTCTCGCGCGTGCCCGGCGTCGGCGCGGTCAACGTCTTCGGCGCGGCGCAGTACAGCATGCGCGTCTGGCTCGACCCGCAGCAGCTGAAGTCGCGCACGCTCACCACCGGCGACGTCATCGCCGCCATCCAGGAGCAGAACGTCCAGGTGCCTGCCGGCCAGGTCGGCGCGCCGCCCGCCCCGGACACGCAGACCTTCCAGTTCGTCGTCAACGTCCTCGGCCGCCTCGAGAGCACGAAGCAGTTCGAGGACATCATCGTGAAGACGGACGGCGACCGCATCACGCGCCTGCGCGACATCGCCCGGGTCGAGCTGGGCGGCCAGACGTACGACACGTTCTTCGAGAAGAACGGCAAGCCCGCCGCCGGCATCGCCATCTTCCAGCTCCCGGGCGCCAACGCGCTCGACGTCGCCACGCGCATCCGCGCCGCGATGGCCGACATGCAGAAGAGCTTCCCCGACGGCCTCGTCTACGACATCCCGTTCGACACCACGCTCTTCGTCTCGCAGGCGATCCACGAGGTGTACCGGACGCTGGTCGAGGCCGGCATCCTCGTCCTGATCGTCATCCTCATCTTCCTCCAGGACTGGCGCGCGGTGCTGGTGCCGGCGACGACCGTCCCGGTCACCATCATCGGCGCGTTCGCCGGCCTCGCCGCCTTCGGCTTCACGGTGAACCTGCTGACGCTGTTCGGGCTGGTCCTCGCCATCGGCATCGTCGTCGACGACGCCATCGTCATCGTCGAGAACGCGTCGCACCACATCGAGGCCGACGGCGTGTCGCCGCGCGAGGCCACCATCCGCGCCATGGACGAGGTGACCGGCCCGGTCATGGGCATCACCTTCGTGCTGATGGCAGTGTTCCTGCCCGCGACGTTCCTCGGCGGCATCACCGGGCAGCTCTACCGGCAGTTCGCCATGACGATCGCAATCACCGCGATCATCAGCGCCGTCAACGCCCTCACGCTGAAACCCGCGCAGTGCGCCGTCTACCTGCGCCCGACCGCCGGCAAGAAGAAGAACGCGTTTTTCCGCGCCTTCAACCGCGTCTACGCGCGCGTCGAGGATCGCTACGTGCGGCTCGTCGAGTACCTCGTCGCGCACACGCGGCTGGTGATGCTCGCGTTTCTCGTCCTGCTCGGCGTCACGCTGTGGGGCTTCCGCGGGCTGCCGACCGGGTTCCTGCCGGTCGAAGACCAGGGCTACGTCATCTCGGGCATCCAGCTCCCCGACGCCGCCTCCCAGGCGCGCACGCACGCCGCGACGCGCAAGATGAACGACATCCTCGCCAACACGAAGGGCGTCGTGAACTGGAACATCGTCGGCGGCCGCTCGATCCTCGACAACGCCACGGCGTCCAACGCGGCCGCCATCTACATCGTCTTCGCCCCCTGGGAGGAGCGGACCGACCCCGCGCTGAGCCAGGACGCGATCGTGGGCCACCTGCGCCACGAGTTCGCCAAGATCGAGGACGGCATCACGTTCGTGTTCCCGCCGCCTTCGATCCGCGGCCTCGGCACGGCGGGCGGCTTCCAGCTCCAGCTCGAGGATCGCGGCGGCGTCGGCCTCATGGCGCTGCAGCAGATGACCGACGAGATGGTCCGCGACGGGCATACGCAGACCAGCCTGGCGGCGCTCAACTCGACCTTCCGCGCCGCCGTGCCGCAGATCTTCGCCGACGTCGACCGCGTGAAGGCCAAGTCGATCGGCGTACCGCTGACGTCGGTGTTCAACACGCTCCAGACCTATCTCGGCTCGGCGTACGTCAACGACTTCAACCTCTACGACCGCACCTATCAGGTGCGCGTGCAGGCGGCGCCGCAGTACCGCCTGCACGCCGGGGACATCCGTCGTCTCGAGGTCCGCAACGACACCGGCCAGATGCTGCCGCTCGGCACGCTGGTCGACGTGCGCGACACGGTCGGCCCGCAGATCCTCACCCGCTACAACCTCTACCCTTCGGCGGCGATCACCGGCGAGGCGGCGCCGGGCTACAGCTCGGGCCAGGCGCTCGAGCTGATGGAGGAGATGGCTGCCGCGAAGCTGCCCAGGGAGATGGGCATCGAGTGGACGGGCATCTCGTTCCAGGAGAAGCGCGTCGGCGGCGAGGCGACGATGATCTTCGCCCTCGCCGTCCTGCTCGTCTTCCTCGTGCTGGCGGCCCAGTACGAGAGCTGGACCAGCCCCGCCGCGGTCGTGCTGGTCGTGCCGCTCGCGCTCCTCGGCACGGTCATCGCGGTTGCGCTGCGCGGCATGGACAACAACGTCTACACGCAGATCGGCGTCGTCCTCCTGATCGCGCTGGCGAGCAAGAACGCCATCCTCATCGTCGAGTTCGCGCGCGAGCACCGCGCCAAGGGGCTGTCGGTGGTCGAGGCGACGATCGAGGCGGCGCGTCTGCGCTTCCGCCCCATCCTGATGACGTCGTTCGCGTTCATCCTCGGCGTCTATCCGCTGGTGATCGCGTCGGGGGCGGGCGCAGCCAGCCGCCGGGCGCTCGGCACGGCCGTGTTCGGCGGCATGATCACGTCGACGCTGCTGTCGGTGGTGTTCGTGCCGGTGTTCTACGTCGTCTGCCAGAACGCCAGCGAGCGCTGGGCGGCGCGCAAGGCGGCGCGCGCGGCCGGAGGCGATCCGGCGCCCGCCGCGTAGGCGCGCGGCGCGCAGCAGCACGCCGCCGCTTGCAGCGGTTCGCGACTCCACATCGTCGACCGCGGGGCTTCGAACCTCAGCGGATCGACGTGCAGCGCCCGGCCGTCACGTCGCAGAACTCGCCGCGGATCGCCTTCGGGCTCCCCTTCACGGTGACGGTGCAGAACCGCACGCCGCCGCCGACGGCGTTGCTCTGGAATCCGCAGTGGGTGTTCGGCGCCAGCGGGGCGCAGGTCGTACTGACCTCGGGGAAGGACGAGCCGCTCTTCATGATGGAGACGGTCACCTCGGCGAGGTCCTTGGGGTTGATGTTGGCGACGAGGCACGAGTCGGTGGTGCCGTTGACCATACCCATGGGGCCCGAGCCGAGGAGAGCCGCGGCGTGGGCGGTGGTGCCGAGCGCGAGCGAGAGGACGAGGGTGGGGAGGATGCGCATGGGACTCTTTCGTTCCTTCCTGGTGGCTGACGTGGGACGGGCCGCCCGGGCGGCCCGGAGAGGACCGGAGAGGGACCGCCGATCGACCCAGGCCGTTTCCGGCCGGCCATGCCGCTACCACGAGAGCGAGCCTGCGGCCAAGCTTGATGTGTGGCTGGCACCGCCTTTTGCCTGCACCGCTCGACAGGTCTGCGGCTGCGAAAGACCTCGCGTCGGGCGTCACAGGTAACCGCAGGGACGACGCGGCACGGCTGGTGCGAGAAGCGCACAGGGATCGCCGTGCGGACGATCACCCGCGCGCGCGCCGACGCCCCATCGCGGAAGCCTCGCCGAGACGAGTCGGGCTGAGACGACCGCCGGCAGCACTCGAGCTTCTGGGGCGACCGATGCGCTCGAAGGCGTTGACCGATCCGCCGGTCTCCGAGGTCGAGCGTGACGCTCCGGCCGACCGTCCCCGCGTCGAGCACGCGGATGGACTCGCGCCCCCACCCCGTGTCGACGCCCTCGGGTGAGCGTCGCGTGGGCCGCCAGGCGACGCCTCCGCGACACCGGCGTGAAGAATCACCGAATCGCGCGCGGGCGCATTGACCCCTTGGGGATGGCCGGGGCACTCCATGCGGCCCATGCACGCCGTAGCCCCACACGCCGCCCACGCCACGACGCCCGATCGGCGCCCCGGAGGTCACCGCGATGCCGGGCTGTGACTTCACCCGCCGCCACTTCCTGCGCTGGACCGCCGTCGCGGCCGCGTCGCCGCTCTTCACGCGCCGCCTCTTCGACAACGGCGTCGCCGCCGCGCGCAGCCGGCGCGGGCCCATCTCGGCGGTCAACCTCGAGCTCGTCACCCTCACCGAGCAGCGGGCGATCATCACCTGGTACACCGGCTACACCGGCACCGACGACGGGCTCGGGCGCATGGAGCCCGCGCCGGCCGACGGGGTCGTCTACTGGGGCACCGATCCGCAGCGGCTGACGCGCATCGCCGTCGATCGCTGGCGCGACACGCCGTACCACTACGTCGAGCTCCGTGGGCTCGAGCCGGGCGAGACCTACTACTATCAGGCGCGCTCCAACGATCTCCCCGCGACGCCGACGCCCTTCACGCTGATCGCCGGCAACGCGGTCGGCACGTCCGGCTACGGACTCACGACGGGCGGCCCGTACGCCTTCACCGCGCCGCAGCCGCCGCCCGGGCGCTTCCTCTTCTCCGTCGCGCTCTGCAACGACCTGCACGTCGGCGAGACGACCGCGGGGCTCGTCGGCGGCACGCCGATCACCGGCATCCAGCAGGAGCCAGGGCTGCCGCCCTATCCCGAGGTCATGCTCCGGGCCCTGGTCCACGACGCCACCCGTCTCGGCGCGTCGTTCCTGCTCGCGGCGGGCGACATCACCGCCGAGGCCGCCCCGGTCGATCTCAGCCGTGCCGGCAAGCTTCTCCGGCGCTTCGGCCGCTACCGCCGCCACTGGTTCGTCACGCGCGGCAACCACGACCGCGCGCACGACGGCGAGGAGTATGCGGCCTGCCGCATCGGCCGGTGGCAGGGTCACGACTGCTTCCAGGACCGGTTCTTCCCCGCCGGCGAGCCCGGGTACTTCGCCCGCGAGCTCCAGGGGCTCCGCATCCTCGGGCTCGACACCTACGACAAGCCCGGCCGGGGCAACGACGCGGGCGCGCTCTCGGGCGAACAGCTCGCCTGGTTCCGCGACGAGCTCGGACGGGCGCGCGACCAGCCGACGATCGTCTTCGGCCACCACCCGCTCATCGTGGAGCAGTCGCCGTTCCCCACCTCGGCGAGCAACACGCTCGAGCCGGCGCAGGTGGCCACGCTCCTCTCCGACTACGCCGGCACGCCCGGACTCTTCCTGCACCATGCCGGCCACACGCATCGCAACAAGCGCACGATCAGCGCCGCGGCGCCGAACGTCACCATGCAGGAGGTGGCGGCGTGCAAGGAGTACCCGGGAGGCTTCTCGCTGCTGCGGCTCTACACCGGCGGCTTTGCCATGAACTTCCACAAGACGCGCAGCCGCCTCGCGCGACGGTGGAGCGAGCGCAGCCGGCAGGAGATCCTCGGCTTGTGGCCGCAGTTCTCGCTCGGGGCGAGCGTGTCGGATCGCAACACGGTCGTGGCGCGGGACCTGTCCGGGCTGACGCCGGTGCCGGGCGCGAAGATGCGTTGAGCCGCGGGGTGCCGAGACGCCGCGCGCACCCGAGTCGTCGGGATTCCGCGGCGGTCACTGCGCGCGCCGACCGCCGGGCGGGCTGCGCGCATGCGCAGCGATCGATGCGATACCGTGGCCAGGGCGAGTCCCGTTCATTGCTCGCGCCGATGCCTCACGGCTAGGCGCCGCGCCGGGGACTGTCAATGCTCCCCAGGTGCGGGATGACTCGGGGGGCGGCACGTGCCGCGCCGGCGCGGCACGACGGCGTCGGCCGAAGCGCGCCGCTACGATCTCGGCTCCGTGACTGGAGCCAAGGTGTGGGCATCGCGGGCGAGGAGCCAGCGGCCGTCGGCCTGCTTTCTATAGATCGTCAGGCGATGGCCGGCGAGACGCGTCGCTTCTCCGCCGGTGCGCGGCGTCACGGACAATGCGTCCCGGCTCCACGCGTACGCGACCGCGCCAACGATCGCGACGTCTTCCAGCTCGCTGGTGCAACGGATCAGCACCTGTCTGTGAGCGGCCGAGAAGTTGGCGGAGAACCCCTCCCGGCCGAGCGGCTCCTCCCCCGGATTCAGCAACACGACGTCGCCGGTCATCAGGCCGAGCAATGGGGCGAGATCGCCCGCGTTGACCGCGGCGATCCAGGTGGAGTGCAGGTCGCGGATATCGCGCTCGTCGGCGTTCATCGGGTGGCCTCCGTCGGTAGAGACGATGTGCAGAAGGCGAGCTCGTCGAGAGATCTGTCGAGCCGGCTACGCGATCGAGGTGTACGCAGCCAGCCTAGAGCATACCGAGGCGCTGCACTCGATCATCGGCGCGGGTGTCGGCTACCGCTCCGGGGGAGACGATGGCAACGGACCGACCTCGCCGGATACCGACCAGCCCACTCGACTGGCGGCTACACGGTGCGGGAACGGACGGCTGTCTCGCCGCGCTCAGGAAGCGCGGACGGCTGCCCGCGCCGTCCGGTCGCCCGTGCGCACGTCGGGCGCCGGGCGTGCGCTGCCAGAAGTAGCTCCAGACGTCGTTCGTCGAGAACGGGCTGCGGTAGGAGCCGGCGGTGCCGCCGGCCGTGCGGTGGCGCTGCCAGTCCTCCCACCCCCGTGTGTTCGGACAGTCGAAGCAGACCTGCGTGCGTTCCGCCGGTGTGCCGGTGCGCGCCTGGAAGAAGCGGCGCGCAGCGCGATAGCGTGGGCCGTTCCAGACGGCGAGGAGGCTCTCCGCGGGCGCCGCGGGATCGATCCGGCCCATGTCGTCGTCGGGATTAGAAGGTGCCGTTTGCAGGGCGCGACGCCGCCGTCGGCCGTGATCGTCGCCGTCGACCAGAGGACGTGGCCGTGGAGGAAGCGCAGCTCGCCGTCCGGACGAATGCCGCGATACTCGATGTCGTAGCGGGGGCCCCCGCGGAGCGCCTCGGCCACCGCTGCCGCCTGGCGGGCGCGATCCGGCGGGCGGCGATGTCCTCCTCCCGATCGGCGCACGCCCGCAGCACGGCGGCGTGATTCGCGTCGGCCGCGGCCCACTCGCGATAGCGCGCCGCCGCGAGGCGCTCGGCCATCGCCACGAGGAGCGGCTGGTGCTCGGGTGGGTGCGCGCGACGACGGGTACCAGCGCCTCGCCGATGGTGGGCAGTCGAGCGGCCATGCGCCCCGTTGCCATCGCACGAAGCCGTGGATCGTCCCGTCAGGCAGGGTCCATCACCCGCCCGCCGCGCGCGCGACCAACCCGGCGACGGTTCGGATCCACCTCGCGTCGAGCGGCTCCGCCGAGACGATGACGCGGAAGTAGAGCGCGCCCGCGCCGGCGGCGAGCAGCGCTGCCTCGTCGACGCCGGCGGCCAGCTCGCCGCGTGCCCGCGCACGGGCGAAGACGGGTGCGATCGCCGTCCAGCGACGTGCCCAGAGCCGCCGGCGCTGGGCGAGCGTCGCGGCGTCGGCCTCGAGATGCAGCGCCGCACTGATCGACGCGCGCCCTACCGGCGAGTCGAGGAAGGCGGCGAGCCGGCGGAGCGCGGCTCGGAGATCGCCCGCGAGCGAGCCGGTGTCGGCAACGACGATCTCGGCGTCGACGATCGCTGCGATCGCATCGAGCACCATCGCCGCCTCCGTGGGCCAGCGGCGGTAGAGCGTGGAGCGGTTCACGCCCGCTGCGGCGGCGACCGCCTGGAACGTGCACGCGTGGAAGCCGCCCTGCGCGAGGAGGGCGAGGGTCGCATCGGCGACACGGCCGCTGACGTCGGCGGTTCGCCCGCCCGGGCGACGAACTTTCTCGGGCATGGGGGTTTCCTTAACGCATATTTTGTCGCATTAGCAACGCATGGCCAGCCGACTCAGCGTGCGCTCAGGAACGCGCCGCTCGGCGAACCGCCGTCCGGCATCCCCGGACACTCCGCCGGCGCGGGCGAGCTGCGCGCGCCCTTGAAGGTGCCTGGCCGCCCACGAGCGTGTTCTTGCCGAGCGCGCTCCAGTGGATGGCCGGCAGCGTCACCGTTGCCACGTCACCCGACGAGGCTGCGAAGTACGCCTCCTGCCGGCAGAAGGCGGAGGCGAAGTTCGCCCTGACGGCCGATGTGGCGGCGCGCGCGACCGCGCTCCAGAAGTGCCTGACGAAGTACGACGCCAAGTGGCCGAGGCTGGAGGCGAAGGCGGTCGCCGCGGGTGGAGCGTGTCCCAGCACCGGCGACCAGCGCCTACGAGCTGGTCGCCGCGCTCTATACGACCCTGCCCAACAACACGACCGCGTTCGTGCTGCAGTTCTACACCGTCGACGGCACGACGCAGGTGATCAACCAAGCGACCACCTACACGACCGGCCTCACCCAGACGATCACCGGCGCGTCGCTCACCACGGGCAACTACGACAATACCCCGGATACGACGGAAATCCTGCTGGCGGTGAACGTCGGAACGCTCGTCAGCTACACGGTGAGCGCGACGCTCGCGCCCACGCAGGCCGACAGCTTCGACCTGGGGCAGGAGGGGAAGCTGATCCAGGTCACCACCGGTCGGTTCGACTGGCTCGACCCCGGCCTCGATCAGGTCGTGCTGCTCCAGCAGGGAAGCCTGCTGAACGCCTTCGCCATCCTCACCTTCGACGACAACGCCAACATCTCGCTCGCGCAGACGAACGACCGCGCCTGCGGCACGGCGGAGAGGACGACCTTCGACACAGGCGATGTCGGTTGTTCCCTGGCCACCCGCCACCACCGTCGCCCGCGCCGCCGCACCGACGCTGCCGCCGTCGGAGGAGACCGCGAAGCAGCGGCTCGCGACGTCGCCGCGCCACGGCGAGCTCGTGTCGGTCGACGTCGCGGGCACGCCGGTGAAGACGTGGGTCGTCTACCCCGAGCGCAAGGACAAGGCGCCGGTGGTGATCGTCGTCCACGAGATCTTCGGCCTCACCGACTGGCTCCGCGCCGTCGCCGATCAGCTCGCCGCCGACGGCTTCATCTACTACGGGACGGCGCCGGAGACGCCGTCGGGCGGCACGGCGTCCATCCTCGGCCTCTACGGCAGTGAGGACGCGCGCGTGAACGCGACGATCGAGCCCGCGAGCGAAGCCCTCGGTGCGCGCTACGCCCCGCACGTGTTCGAGGGTGCGGGGCACGGCTTCCTGCGCCAGCAGAGCGGGCAGGAAGGGGCCAACCTACGCGCGACCGAGCGGGCGTGGCCGCTCACGCTCGAGTTCCTCCGCACGCACGCGAAATAGAGCGCCCCGCCTCGCCTGGGGTCGGGGGCCGTGCGAAAACGCGGCATGCGTCGCCTTCTCGCCTGCCTCGCGCTCCTCGTCGCGGTCGCGCCCGCCGCCGCGCAGCTCGACGTGCTCGCGAAGACCACGCCCGCGCAGCGCGCCGCCGCGCAGACGGCCTACTTGAAGACCGCACTCGTGCTGACGCCGGACCAGACCACGCAGGTGGCGGCGCTGAATCTGCGCTACGCCGAGAAGGCGGAGCCCGTGCTGAAGGGCTCGGAGTGGGCGATGAAGAAGGCGTCGGAGATCCGCGCGCTCCAAGACGCGAAGGACGGCGAGCTGAAGGCACTGCTCACGAGCGACCAGTGGTCGACGTACGAGAGCGGGAAGGACGCGATGAAGACGGCCGTCGAAGCCCAACTCGCGAAGGAGGTCGGTCAATGATGCAGATCGGGAAGGAGACCCGCGCGCTCGTCACCGGGGCGAACGGCGGGATCGGTACCGCGATCGCGCGCGCGCTGCACGCCGCGGGCGCCACGATCGTGGTCACGGGCCGGCGCGCCGACGCCCTGCGGCCGCTCGCCGACGCCATCGGTGCGCACGTCGTGGTCGCCGACCTCGCACAGCCTGCCGATGTGGTGCGCTGCATGGACGAGGCGGGACCCATCGACGTGCTGGTGGCCAACGCCGCGCTGCCGTCGAGCGGGCCGCTCACGAGCTTCGACGACGACCAGATCGACCGCGCGCTCGACGTGAACCTGCGCGCGCCGATCGTCATGGCGCGCCACGCGGCGCCCGGGATGCTCGAGCGCGGCCGCGGCCAGATCGTCTTCATCTCGTCGATCTCGGGGAAGGTGGCGGGGCCCGGGACGAGCATGTACTCGGCGACGAAGTTCGGGCTGCGCGGCTTCTCGCTCGGGCTGCGCGAGGACCTGCACGGCACGGGCGTCGGCGTGACGACGATCTTCCCCGGCTTCATCAGCGACGCCGGGATGTTCGCCGACACGAAGGTCACGCTGCCGCGCGGCGCGGGGACGCGCACGCCCGAGCAGGTCGCCGACGCCGTCCTGCGCGCCATCCGCGACGATCCGGCCGAGATCACCGTCGCCGCCTTCGAGCAGTCCCTCGGCGCGCTCCTCGCCGGCATCAGCCCGCCGCTCGTGGCGTCGATCCAGCGCCTGGTCGGCGGCGGCAAGATCGCTCGGCAGATCGCCGACGCACAGGCGCACAAGCGCTGACGGGAGCGCATCGTGACGACGCAGAAGATCAAGCTGACGCGCCGGTCGCCCGCCTACTGGCGGGTGACGTTCGACCACCCGCCGCTCAACATCTTCGGCCCGGACATGCTGCCGCAGCTCGGCGAGGTCGTGGCCGCGCTCGAGCAGGACCACGCGGTGAAGGTCGTCGTCTTCGACAGCGCGGTCGAGGGCTCGTTCGTCACGCACTACGACTTCGTCGCGCCGCTCGAGGCGTCGACGACGCTGCCGCCGGGACCACCGGCCTCCAGCAGCTGCCCGACTTCTTCGTGTGGATCAGTCGCGCGCGCGTCGTCTCGATCGCCTGCATCCGCGGGCGCGCGACGGGGGTCGGCAGCGAGCTGGCGCTCGCGTGCGACATGCGGTTCGCGAGCCGCGAGCACGGCATCCTCTCGCAGTGGGAGGTCGGTGCCGGGCTCGTGCCCGGCGGCGGGCCGATGGCGCGGCTGCCGCGGCTCATCGGCCGTGGCCGCGCGCTCGAGGTCCTGCTCGGCGCCGACGACATCACCTCCGACGTCGCGCAGCTCTACGGCTACGTGAACCGCGCGCTGCCCGACGCCGAGCTGGACGCCTTCGTCGACCGGCTCGCCGGGCGGATCGCGTCGTTCGACAAGGACGCGCTCGCCGAGACCAAGCGGCTCGTGGACGCGAACAGCCTGCCGGCCGACGCGGAGATCGCGCCGGAGTGGGACACGTTCCTCGCGGCGCTCGGGCGTCCCGCCGCGCAGGCGCGCATCCGGACGCTCTTCGAGCGGGGCTTCCACGAGCCCGGCGACGTGGAGCGGCGGCTCGGGCATCATGTCGGCCTCCTCGGCGACGTCGAGTAGGCACGCGGTGACGATGCGACGTTGCAGCGCCGCGGTGGCGCTCGCGATCCCGTGCGCGTGTCCGCTTCGTGCGCAAGGCATGGAGCCGCCCCCCGCGATGCCGCCGACGTGCTACCGCTCGTACGCGGGCTGAGCCGCGGTCCCCGTCCGCGGCGATCCGCTGCTCGATCTCGGCTGGCTGCTCACGACGTGGCCTGCGGACGGCGGCGCGTCGGGCGGCATGGGTGGACGGCTTCCCGCGTGCCCGCGAGGTCGTCGCGCGCTACCGCGCCCAGACGACGCGTGATCTCTCGCACGTCGACTGGTACGCGGTGCTCGCCTGCTACATGCTCGGCATCATCCGCGAAGGCACGCACGCACACGCCTTCGCGGGGCAGGCGCCGAAGGGGGCCGGCGACTTGCTGCGCGCCACGACGGTGGCGCTTTTCGAGCGCGCGCTCGGCTGAGTGCGGTGAGGATCACAGGTCCACGGCGATCTTGAAGCCGCCGAGGATCATGCGCTTGCCGTCGAACGGGACCGCGTCTTTGGTCATCGCTTCGAGGCGCGGGTCCTTCATGACGGCGGCGTTGATCTCGTCGCGCTGCTTCCTGGACTCGTAGACGATCCACGAGAACCACACGACCTCGTCCTTCTTCAGCTTCACGCTCTGCGGAAACGAGGTCCACTTGCCGGGTTTCACGTCGTCGGCGACGCACTCGCGATACTCGAGCGCGCCGTACTCCTTCCATATCTTGCCGGCCTTGCGGGCGAGACGCCGGTAGACGTCGATGTTCTTCTTCGGGACGGGGACGATGAAACCGTCGACGTACTTGGGCATGAACGATCCTCCGTGATCGGTAGTGGTGCGGGCACAAGGTGCCATGCCCCTCGCCGCGTGTCGCGCGCCGGATGGCTGGTGTTTCCCCATCGTCGTCGGTGGCGCGCTCCCCGCCGCGCTCGGGCTCGAGCCGCTCCTCGGCGCGCCCATGGCCTCGTCGTCTCGCAAGGCTCCGCGGCGAATCGCGATCCTCCTCGCCGGGCACCTCTGGCCGTTCCGGCGCGTGGAACGGCCCGCATGGCGATTTCTTCACCGACGTCTGCCACGCCGTCGTGTCGGGCAAAGCGACGGGGGCCCTGGTCGGTCTCGTGGGGGATCCGGTCGCATGCCAGATCGCAGGCCCCGGGTCGACGATCCGTTCGCGGTAGGCTAGCCGCCGGCGCCGACGATTCGCAGCCACCGCTGACGGCGATTGCGGTCGCGGTGCGGGTCGGAGAAGCGGCCGGGCTGGGGTCGCACCATGCGCGGGATGGCGAACCCGGTCGGCATGTCCGCGTCCCGGAGGCAGAGCTCCAGGTCGTTGTCGCCGTCGAATAGATCCCCGATCGCAAACGGTTGCAGGCGACCGCCGCTCTGATCGCGCAGCCGGATGACCCCGCAGCCATCGCGGGGCCTGCCCTCGCAAGTACACGCCCGCAGCCCCGGCGGTGCACCGTGTCGAACGTAGTCCTGCGCGCCCGCATTGGACAGCCGGCAGCCGAACGAGTCGAGGTAGCACTTCGCACTCCGGCCTTTCCCGCCCGAGCACGCCGGTCCACGCCCGGCCACCTGTGTCACCCCGCCGGCAAAGACGAGGCGGACGACCCAATCCGTGCCGGCCGGGCAGGTGTGCTCCTGCGTCGGATCCGGCAGTCGGGCGAGCTCGGCATAGACGAGCGGCGGCCCGGCCGCGAAGGGTGCCGTCACCTGGAATGCGACCGGCGTCCCGAGCGCGAGCGGATTCAAATTGATGCCGGTCTCGGTGAACAGGTCGCCGACCACCTCGACCGTCAGGCTCCGCACCTTGCCACGCGGGGAGACGCCCGGGCCGAACTCGCCGATGAGGGTGACGGTGCGGTTCTCCGAGCCGCCGCTCGCGGGCGCCAGCAGCGCGCACACGACCGGTGCGGACGTCGTTCCGCGCACCGTCCGCAGCGTCACGGCGAACGCGGCAGGATCGACGGCGTTCGGCTGGCCCCCATGGCCCCCGACGAGCTCCTCCGCGAAGACGACCGGGATGCCCCCGTACGGCACGCCGGGGACGACGTCGGGACACGCGAGCGGCAAGTGAGGGTCGTCGACGGGATCGTTCTCGTCGAGGCTTTGGTAAGCCGAGAGGATCCAGCGCTTCGGACCGGTCGTCGCCGCGGGCTGCTGCAGCAGCGTCCGGAGCGCCGCACTCACCTGCGCCGGCTGCTCGAGCTCGCTGAAGTGCCCCGAGTCTTCGATGATCTCCAGCTCGACGAACGGGGCGCTGTCGTAGAGGCTCGCCGCGGTCGGGGCTCCGGACGATCCGTCGAAGAAGTAGAGCGGCTGCCGGGGGTCCTCGTCCGCCTGGACCAGGAGGACGGGTATGTCGGTCGCGCCCGCGTAGGCGACGTTCTCGGCCTTGAAGGCGGCGCCGGCTTCCGGCGTCACGCCGGGGAAGTTGTCGAGGAACAGCCGGTGCGCGACGAGCGCCACCTGGTCCGTGTGCGAGAGCTCCTCGACGAGCCGCGCGGTCACCGTGGGGGCGAGACCGGCGTCGCCGTAGAGCGTGTTCACCACGTTCTGGGGATTGGCGAAGAAGCGCTGCGTGAAGCCGAGATTCTGGAAGAACGTCGCCTGCGGCGTGAGCGTTGGGTCGGTGATGTGCAACGGCGCCTCGAGCCGCGCGTAGCGCAGGATGCGGTCCGAGTGGAGCCCCACCAGCGCGTCGGAGATCACGGTGCCCCAGTCGTGCGAAACCCAGTTCGTGCGTTCGACCCCGATGGCGTCCAGGAGGCCTATGAGGTCACGCGCGATGGCGACGCGATCGAACGACCCACTGGCCGGGCGTACGGTCTGACCGAAGAGATCGATGCTGATCACGCGATGGCTCGGCGCGAGGTCCACCATTTGATGATGAAACGAGAACCAGCTCTCGGGGAGTCCAGCGAAGAAGACCACGACCTCTCCGTCCGGATTGCCGCCTTCGACGTAGTGCCACGACGTGGCCGCGGTGACGGCGAACCGGTGCGTGAACGAGACGCCGCCGACGACCTCGAGCTCGCCGGGCTGGTTGGTCGTGGCCCACCCCGGTACGGCCAGGAGCAGCGTCGCCCAGACGAGCATGCCGCGCATGGAAGATCGATAGCGCCTGCATGCCCGCGGCCGCAGCAAACCGCGCCGAGTGGTCGATTCGCGGACCCGACGTGCGGGAGAGCCGCCCGTGGGCATCCACGGGCCGGAAACGCTGCCGATCGCGCTCCGGCCCGCGGGGAAGGTCGATAGGAAGGACAACCCCGGGAGGTCGACGCTCGCGGCGCCGGCTGTACGCCCGTCACCTGGACGAGCGCATCGACGGAGACGAGGGAGCGTGCCGAGATCTTGTCTCGGGCGCCCTGTGCTGCGGCGGTCGGGACTCGCCAGAGCTGTGCCCGCTTGCCGTTGCTGAACGACAGCCCGACTTTGTGGCCGAGACCCTCGAAGGTCACGATGGAACTCGGGACAGCGCGCCGACGACGAACTCTTCGTAGGTGGGATCGTATTCGCTCAAGTCGGCATTGCGGATGGAGAGCCGGAGGCGTCCCACGCCCTGGACCACCGCTGCGCCTGCCTCGAGCGCAGCGCGCACCTCGCTGCGACGCGCCTTGTCCGAGGGCCCTGCGTTGCGCACCCGAGCGTCCTCCTCCACGAGACGCTCGAACGGCACCGGGATGCCGGCGAGATCGTACTGCAGCAGCACCATCGCGGTGGCGTCCGGACTCACGAGCTCGCCGGTCCGGTCCGCGAAGGTTCGAACGGACGGGGCAGCGGCTCGTGGAGTCGGGGTCGCCGCGGGCGGCGCCGCGGCCGCCGGATTGAAGGTTGCTGAGGCCGTGGTGGGTGCGGGGGGCTCGTCACCGCACGCGGCGACGAGCCCCCCACGAAGAGCATCGCCGCGAGGGAGACGCCCAGGCGGCGGTCACAATGCCGGCGCATCGGCGTCCTTCGTGGCCTGCTCGACCTGCTTGGCACGTCGCTCCGCCGCGAGCTCCTCGAGCCGGCGCTCCGTCGTGGCGATCGACTCGTAGCCTCCGGCCTGGTGGGCGACGGCGACCTGAAGAAAGCGGCTGAGACCGGGGTCGTCGGGCCGCGGCGTGACGACGGCGGCGGCGACGCCGCCGCAGTCCGGCGATAGCTGGTAGCCGCTGTCGGGGTCCGCATTCATCCTGCAGCGTGTGAAGAGCGGTGAGGTTTCGGTCACGCGACGGCCCAACGGGTCGTACGCCCACGTCAACGTGCGCTTCCCGTCGCGTTCCTCGCGCCGCGTCGGCGTACCGTACTTGGCCGTCAGGGCGACCTCGATGCTGTCGGCGGTCGGATTCCGGCCTTCCGAGAACCACTCCTCGCGCGCGACGCTGATGACGCGCTCGTCGCCGGGGGCGCCCATCGTGCCGACGAACCACTTCGCCTCCCCGGGTCCGACGGGGTCTTCGTCGCTGTTCATGGCGCGGGCGATCCTCTCACGCTCCCATTCACGCATGAGATCCTTGGCGGACTTCTCCACGCGTGCCTGCGCGAACCGCGCGCTGAAGCCCTGGCGAATCCGCTGGCCGTGCGTATCGATCCGGAACCCGCGACCGTCCTCAGGGCGTACAACGAGCAGATCGTGGGAGACGATAGGCACGATAAGCCTGGGAAGTTGACCGAGCGTCCCGTTATCAGACGTGCGGCCGTGGTCCTCCCCTCCCCCCAGCGTGCGCGGAGCTGGAGCAGGCGTGGGCAGAATCACGCTGTCACTTGCGCAACCGCCGCCCGGCTGCCGAAACCATCTCGTCAGTCCTCGAAGACCGTGAGCGTCCCGATCGCGACGTTGCTGGCCGTCCCCTCGTTGTCGCGGACCCGGTACGTGAACGAATCCGTACCGAGGAACGTCCAGGAGAACGTCACGTAGCAGACCGTGTGCGCCCAGAGCATCTCGCCCGACGGCTCGATGTAGGTGCCGTAGATCGAGCGTTGCGCGTGGTCGTACGGACCCCAGAACACGTCGGGATGGCCGCCGTCGGGCATCGCCGCGGGGATCTGTCCGTTGCCGGGCAGCGGCAGTGACACGCCGGGGACGATGTCGGACACGAGAAAGCCGTTCTGAGGTGGCGTCAGGAGCTCGACGAAAAGCATGGAGGAGTCGTCGTCCCGGCCGAAGAGGGTGATCGGGATGCACTCCTGCTTCCACGGGTGCTTCGTGTCGACGTCCATCGCCTCGGGCGCCTGATCCACGAACGTCTTCACCGGGGCGTTGCCGCCACGAACGGCGCGCACGCGGTCGCCGGAGAAGGCGACGGCCCCGTCGTGGAAGTCGACGCGGACCTGCGCGCCCTGCCCGCCCGGGAATCGCGCGTAGGTCGACGAGTAGTAGCCCGCGTCCGCCATGCAGCTGCACTCGAGCACCGAGCATCCCGGAGAGCAGCCGTGCGCGAAGATGGGATCGATCGCGGGCGCCACGCGTCCGGCGTCGACCAGGCTCTCGAGCTCGCGCCGGTTCGGCACCCGCCAGTCGCTGTAGCCTGCGAAGCCGTGTCGGTTCAGCCGGGCGACCTTGTTGAAGTGAGCGCCCGCGAGAAAGTACGGGTGGTCGCGATCGTGGATCGAGTCGTCGTCGCTGAGCTTCTCCCACATGAGGCCGGTGACGTGGTCGGTGATCGTGCCGTCGCCGTTGTCGGTGTAGCTCGGCGCGATGCCCGCGCGGACCGCGCCGTCCTGGCCCGCGAGCCCGCCCGGGCACGGCCCCAGGCTGCTCAGGTCGGCCTGTACGCACTGCGTCTGCCCGGTCGCCAATAGGCCCGCCGGCGGCGGGGGCGGTGGCTCCGGCCGGTCGTCGTCGGTGGTACCCTCAAGCGCGCTGTCGAGCGCGCGAAGCGCCGCGAGCGCGTCGCTCGTGGTGCCGCTCGCCGGTGCGGCCGCGAGCTCCGTCGCGAGCGCGGCGAAGTACTCGAGCGCTCGCGGCCAGCGGAGCGCGATCGCCTCGCGCGCCTGGGCATCGGCGGCCGTCCGCACGCAGTGCTGCCACTCCGGAAACGAGGAGATCTCGCCGTCGCCGCCGCGCTGTGCGCAGTAGGCGCTCAGGTTCCCGGCGGCGAGTGTCCGGGCGCCGATCGTCCAGGTGTCGGCATCCAGCGCCGGGTCGCATTTCGCGGCCACCTTGGCGTCGAAGCGCGCGGCGAGCGCGTGCTCGGGCGATGTCGTGCCGGCGAGCTTCGCGAAGGCCCCGACGCAGGTCGAGCCGGCGCCGCGTGCCGCAGCCGCCGGCGTTGCGCCGCGGCCGACGACCTCGCCCGACATCCGGTCGAGACACGTACCGACGGTGTCGGTCACCACGCGCACGTACTTGGCGCTCTCCGCGGCGACCGCCTTCTGGCACGTGGCCAGACTGGCGGGGGCCTTGCCGTCGGCTGCGGCCGTGACCGCGCCGGCCGCGGCTACGTGTACGCCGCCGCGTACCGCGCGTACGCGTGCCTGCGCGCTGAAGCCGATCGCGAAGACACGCCCTTGGTAGAAGTCGACGATCCACGCGTTCGACGGGTCGGCCTGGTAGGCGGTCGACGTCCAGTACGGCGCCGGCTGCGTGCAGCTGCACTCGAGAGCCGAGCAGCCTGGAGAGCAGGCGTCGTCGAACACGGGGCGGACGGCGGGATCGAGGGCGCTCGAATCGACCAGGCTTTCCAGCTCGCGCCGATTGGGGAGGCGCCAGTCGATATGGCCCGCGAAGCCCCCGCCGGCGTTCAGCGCGGCGATCTTCAGGTTGATCGCCTCGGCGAACCCATAGACGCCGTCGCTCCGATGGATCGATCCGTCGTCGCCGAGCTTCTCCCATGTGAGCCCGGTCACCTGGTCCGTGATCGTGCCGTCGCCATTGTCGGTGTAGCGAGCGTCGAAGCCGGCCTGGGCAAAGCCGTCCTGGTCTTTCGGCTCCAGCCTACACGGCCCCATGGCTCGGCCCGAGTGGTAGGAAACCGGCTGGCATTGCGTCGCCCCGGTAGCGAGCAAGCCCGTCTCGGCCGCCGCCGGATCGGGTTTGTCGTCGTCGACGGGACCTTCGATCCAGGCGTCGAGGGCGATGAGCGCCTCGCGCCCCGCGGCGGATCTACTGCCCGCAGGCTGCGCGTCGATCGCCGCGATGAGCGCCGCGAAGTACTCGAGCGCCCGCGGCCAGCGCGTCGCGATCGCCTCGCGGGCTTCGGCATCCGCCCCGGCACGGATGCACGTCCGCCACTCGGCGAAATCGTCGATCGTGCCGTCGCCGCCGAAGGTCTTGCAATACTCGCCCAGGTTGGCGGTGCCGAGCGTCGGGGCAGCGCCGGCGGCATCGCACTTCAGCCCGACCTTGGTGTCGAAGCGGGTGCCGAGCTCCTTGGCCCCACCCGTGTCGGCGAGGCGCGCGAACGCCGCGGCGCAGAATCTGGCCGTGGCGCTCGCGGCCGCGGCGGTCGTGACGCCGCCCTTCACGACGGCCGCTGACATCTTGCCGAGGCACTTGTCGACCGTCTGTCCTACCGCGCGGACGTAGGTGGCGCTCTCCTTGGCCATCGCCTTCTGGCAGGTGCTGAGACCCGGGCTCGCCTGCCCGAACGCCAGGGTCGCACCGAGCGCCACCGTCAAGACCAGGCCGGCGGTATGGATTCTCATCATCGTCGTTCTCCTCGGTCGGCAGTCGGCAGCCACCGGTAGCGATCGCCGCCAGGATCGATCCTGGCGGAACCCCACCTCCGAGTCCCAATGGAACTCCAATCGAGTTCCAATTTCCGGGACGGAAGGCCGACCGTGGGAAGCCTGCGAGCCGTGCGCTACGCGGGTCTCGCCGCAAGAAACGCTCGGACGTCGTCCAGAACGGGGATCGCGCTGCCCTCATCGATCGCCGTGTGCAGCCGGCGCAGGGCATCGATCGCGGTCGCGTCGCCCGCATCCGGCCCGAGCTTCGCGAGATCGAACCACGCGCGCAGCTCCCACCAGCGGGCGCCCTGCGCCTGCGCCACGTCGATCGCGCGGCGCAGGGATCGCTCGGCCTCGCGCGTCGCCCGCGCCCACCCCTTGCCGCGCGGAGACGATGCGAGCGAGAGCGCGGCCTGCACGCGGTGCAGGTCCGGCTCGCACCAGCGCGCTTCCGTCGCCTCGAGGAGCCGGAACGCCTCCGCCAGCGTGGCGCGCGCGTCGTCGAGCCGGCCGAGCCGCACGAACCCGGCGGCGGCCTGACAGGTCGAGAACGGCGCGTAGACCAGGTGGCTGTCGGCCGCCATGATCCGCACGCCCTCCCGGAACGTCGCGAGTCCTTCCGGGTCGCCGGCGTCCATGCCGAGCCAGCCGATGCAGATGAGCCGGTAGGCCGCGAAGCGTGGTTGCGCGAGGCGATCGGCGATCTCTCCCATCGTTACGGCCGCTCGATCGACCAGCGCGCGGTCGCCAATCATCTGGCCGATGCGAATCATGTTCGACGACGAATAGACGATCGTCGGGGGATGACCGGTGGCCCCGGCGCGCGCGTCGGCGTGATGCATGGTCTCGAGGCCGCGTCGCAGCTCACCCATCAGGAAGTGCGTGAACCCGAGGTCGCTTTCGAATCCGATCGAGGGCTCCAGCATCCCGACGGCGCCGATCAGTGGCAGCGCCGCGCCGGCCGTCAGGTTCGGAGTGGCCGCCGTCAGGCACCCGCGGCGGTGCTGCGTGAAGCCGAGTAGGCCGCGCGCCACGGCCGCCTGGAACGCGCCCCAGTCCACCTCCGCCGCGCGATGCAGCACTCCTTGGCCGAGCGCTTCGGCACGGCCGAGGTCGCCGCGCGTGATGCAGAGCGCGATCAGACCGAAGAGGGCGTTCAGCAGCGCCGGCGTCGTCTCCGCCGCGCTGCTGAGCGTGTCGATGCGGCCGGCGATATCCTCGATCTCGGCCGCGCCGGGGCCGGTCGTCGAGAACACCGTCGTCACGAGTTCCGATTGCAGGACGATCTCGCGCGCGTCGCGCTCCGCGCTCGCCGGCAGGCGGCGCAGCAGATCGAGCGCGTGACGATACTGCGCGGCGGCTTGCTCGAAGTCGTAGCGCGAGCGCGCGATCCCGGCGGCTCTCGCCTGATGGGCGACGGCGCGTTCCACGTCGCCGCCGCGTTCCCAGTGGGTGGCCAGCAGCCCGGCCACCTCGGGGGCGTCGCCGAAGCCGCGCTCGAGGCGTCCGGCGACGGCGCGTTCCAGGCTCTGGCGGCGCGCGGCCGTGACACGTCCGTACAGCACCTGCTGGTAGAGCGTGTGGCGAAACGCATACTGCGCGCCGCTGCTGCCGTCGGGCCAGTGCGCCGGCTCGATCTCCTTCACGAAGCGTCCGGCGCGCGCCAGCGCGGTGCAGTCGAGCTCCACGTCGCCGGCATCGCGGTCGAGCGCCGCCGCGACGGTTTGGCTCGCGAAGCTCGGACCAATGACGCTCGCGGCCTCGAGCATCGCCAGCAGGGCCGCCGGCAGGCGCCCCAGCCGCGCGTCGATCATCGCGCGCGTGCTCTCCGGGACGGCGTGGTCGAGCCGCTCCGCATCGACGTGGCAGCACCACGCGCCGTCGACCCGGACCAACCACTCGCGCTGCTCGAGGTCCTCGACGGCGTTCAACAGGAACAACGGATTGCCCGCGGTCTGGGCATGCAGGCGGCGAGCCAGGTCGGAGGGAAACGCGGCGTCCGCGAAGCGTGCCGCCAGGTAGGAGGCCACCGCGTCGACCTCGAGTCCGTCGAGCGCGATCTCGATGCACTGCCGCCGCGCCGCCAGCTCGTGCTCGAGCTGCACGATCGGGTGGAGCTCCGCGACCGCATCGACCGGACGATACGTTGCAATGACGAGCAGCCGGGCCGGCTCACGTCGCATGGCGAGACCGCCGAGCACCGACACGGTCGCCGCGTCGCCCCAATGCAGATCCTCGAGAACGAGGACGAGCGTGCGGTCGGCCGACAGGGCCTCGAGCACCTGCTGGAGCTCGCGCACCATGCGTGCGCCGGTGGACGACGCGAGCGACCGCCGCAGCTCGTCGTGATCGGCGGGCGAGAGCAGACCGGGAAGCTGCAGCAGCCAGGTCGGTGCCCGGCTGCGAAGGATCTCGATCGCGTCGTCGCACGAGTAGACCACCTGCTGGAGCGCTTCGAGGAGCGGCAGGTAAGCCTCACTCCTGCCGTACCCGTCGATGCACTGGCCGCGCGCGACGACGCTGCGCTGCGCGGCGACCGAGGCGAGGAAGTGGTCGACCAGCGTCGTCTTCCCGATGCCGGGCTCGCCGGTGACGAAGACGGTTTGCCGGCGTCCCGCGGCGGCGCGCGCGGCAGCGGCGTCGAGCTGCGCAAGCGCGGCATCGCGACCGACGAGTGCCGGACCGGCGGCATCCGCAGACGGTCGGCCCGGTGTCTCCGGCGCGAAGGCACCGATCCATCGATAGCCACGACGGTGGAGCGTTTCGATGAAGCGCGGTTGGCGGGGATCGTCGCCGAGCGCCTCGCGGAGATGGCTGATCGTCACGCTCAGGACCGCGTCGACGACGTGCGCATCCGGCCACACTGCGTCGAGCAATGCGTCCTTGCTCACGAGCTGGCCCGGTCGCTCGATCAGGTAATCGAGCAACCGGAACGCGTTGGCCGACAGGTCGGCGCGCCGGTCGCCCAGCCAGAGGCATTGGTTGATCCGATCGAGGCGTGGAGGCGGGGCTGGCGCGGAGGACATCGGCCCGCCGCAATATGCGTCAATTCCGTCGCTCGAGTCGACCCGAACGCGGCCGCGGCTGCCCGACGATGATTGGAGCTTCGTTGGAGTTCCGTTGGGACTTCGAGCCGGCGCCGCCGTATCCAGGCAGCATGCAAGTCGACGGTTCGGGAAGCAGCTCGCGGACGGTCATGCCATCACGTGACGTGGCCTTCGTGGTCCACCTGATCTGCGCAGCCGGCGAGTCGGCCGACCAAGCGCACGGCCGGGTGGAACACGTGACCACCGGGCAGGTGGCCCGCTTCGACTCAGCCGACGAGCTGCTGCGCTTCATGCGGCAGACGCTGGCAGAGATCGAGGCGGCGGGCCGCTGAACCCCACGATCCGTCGTGGTCGCTAGAGACACATCATGCACGGGTCACCGCGCCGCCGCGGCGACCGCCTCGAGCCCGCGCCGGAACCCATCGAAGTCCGCATAGCGTGCGCCGTGGATTACACGGTCGACGCCGACGTCGGCGTACGCGGCGACCAGGGTCCGCGCCGCCGCCGCGTCGCTCGTCGGCAGCGACGTCACGGCTGCGACCTGGGGCGGCGCCAACCCGGTCGAAGCCGCCTGCGCGCGCAAATTCGCGATGGGGCCGCGAAGCGTCTCGGGCGTCTCCCCGAATGGCATCCAGCCTCCCGCGGGGCCGCAGTACGCGGCGAAACGCGTGCTCCGGCGCGCCGCCGATGAAGAGACGATAGGCACGATAAGCCTCGGAAGTTGACCGAGCGCCTCGTTATCAGACGTGCGGCCGTGGTCCCTCCCCTCCCCCCAGCGTGCGCGGCCACGACCACCTCACGACCACGCAGGTCTACCTTAACATGTCCCCGGAGGACGTCCTCCAGGAGTACGAGACGAAGTGGTGAGCGCTCCGCGACCCTACGATGGGACTGATCCACGCTCGCGCGTAAGAAATGCCTCCGCTTCGGCCATGATCTCTGGCGCCGCAGTAAGGCGTTCGACTAGCTTCCGCGTGCCCCAGTAGAGACCCTCCACCCAGAGAGTCCGATACCCGTCCTCTACGAGGACCGTCCAACGGGCGAAGAGTGGTCGGACATCCGACGTTTCGAGTTGTTCAACGTCTTCTTCGCTCAGCTCACCGCCTCTCCCGATTACGACGTAAGGACCATCTCCGATCCGCTGCCGCATCGCTCGTCTCGCCGCCCCGCTGCCTACGTGCTCCGTCGAAACACCCAACGCGTGGGCCAGCGGGTTCCGGAAGACATAGTAGAGGATGCGGGCTCCCTCCTCGGCGCCAGGGCCGTCACCGGCTTCCAGTTCCCATGGGTAGCACTCCTCGAGAATCGCGAGGAAGCGCTCGCCCGACCGTCCTGTTCGCCGAAACATCGTCGTCGATAGTCCCGAGATGAGCGTAAGGAGGCACACAGCCGTGCTGAAGTTGCATCCGGCGTCGAGTCCGGCCTCACGAAGCGGCAAACGGAGCATGCAGTGCACGTCGTGGAACTGCATGTCCACATGGCGACGAACGAACGACTCGACGACACGAGGAGTCGTGGGGCTGATTCGCAGAGGCGTGTACGCCATCTCTTCTCCTACGTCTGCTTGACGCTTTCCCGATCAGTGCTACAGTACGACTGTACGACTATGGCACTCACACGAATCAAACCGAAGTTTCAGGTCACGATCCCCCAAGCCGCCCGCGAAGCGGTCGGCTTCAAGATCGGCGACTTTCTCGAAGCAACCCCCACGAAGGAGGGCGTCTTGCTGCGTCCGAAGCAGCTCGTGGACCGAAAGGTTGAACTCGACAAGCGGCTCGATGAGGCGTTGGCGGATGTGAAGGCAGGCCGGGTGTCGAAGCCCTACAAGTCGGCGCGAGCCCTCGTCCGCGACGCACTCGGACGCGGACGTGAACGCACGAAGAACCGACCGCTTCGATAGCGACCTGAGGAACGCTCCGCTTCGGGTCCAGAAGGACTTCGAGAAGCAGCTCCGGTTCCTCCTTCGCGACCTTCGGCATCCTTCGCTCCGCGCGAAGAAGTACGACGAGGCGCGGGATATCTGGCAGGCACGCGTGAACCGCGACTGGCGCTTCTACTTTCAGATCGACGGCGACACATACACGCTCCTCACTATCATCGCGCATCCATGACGTCTCCCCCGACGATACGTTTGAGGATCGCTCTGCCCCGCGAGACGGTGGCACTACTTCGGCGTCTCACTACGCTGCGGCATCGAAGTAGGTTCATCGACCTGGCGATTCGCATTCATGGCGCTCGCCTTCTTCGGGATGAGGCACCAGATCTCACGAGGCGCCCCTGAGCCTCGAATGGTTCTCGCTGTCGTTTCTCTACAGCCTCGCGAAGGATGTCTTCCGACATCTGCGCCCAGGCCTCCAAGAGCGGGTCAAGATCGTTGAAGAGAGGCAGCGACGGAAACTTGACGTCGCAGAGGGCCTTGCACGTTTGGGATCTCCCTCCTCCGGGTACCCTGCCGCGATCGTCAGAGACGTCCGAAGGCTCGATGAGTACCCGAACGTCGACGACAGCACGAAGGGTATTTCCTCCTGGTTTAAGGTCCAGATTCTCGAGCCGTATCATCGAGGATTGAAGGTTGGTCTCCGCGGAGTTGGCCTCAAGTTCGACGCATCCGACAGTTCGTGGCGCGTGGCGGACTATAAGAACCACGAGGAATCTGATCTTACGGGCTACAGCGTCGGGCTTATCCCCTATGACAACATCGTGGGGGATGTCCCGCTCCGTGTTGAACGCGCCCGAGCGGCGGCTCCGGGGACGGGCCTCTACGCGACCTCCTTCCTGGTGTCGACTGCGCCGGCATCGAGAGCGCGGATGAGCGCGTCGAGTTTGGCGTGACCCCGGACGCGCCGGAAGCTCCGCTTCGCGTCGTCGAGGGCGGTGGCGATCCAGCGCACGAGCATGCGCCCGTCGCGCCACCGTCGGACGTTGCGGATGAAGCGCCCGACGAGGCCGTTGAGGTTCTCGATGGCATTCGTGCTGCGCAGCGTGCGGTAGAGCGCGCCGGTGACGCCGAGGCGTGGAAGCGTGAGCGTCTCGTCGAGCCCTTCGCGCAGCGACGCGGCGGCGCCCGGGTGGGTGCGCTCGAGCCCGTCGGCGAGCTGGGTGAGCCGCCGCTTGGCCAGCGCCGCATCGGGCAGCCCGTACGCCTCGGTCATGGCGCGGCGGATGCGCGGCCGGAGCGCCTCGGGCAGATGCTCAAGGACGTTGCGAAGCTTGTGCACTTGGCAGCGCTGGACGACGGCGAGGGCGCCCATGGACTCGCGGAGCGCTTTACGCAGCCCGGTCCCGCCGTCGATCACGAACAGCGTGGGCCGATCGAGGTCGAGCCCGCGCTCGCGGAGGTCGGCCAGCAGCGCCTTGCAGACCGTGGCGTTCTCCGTCGTGCCTTCGCGCAGGGCCAAGGTGTGCTTGGCCCCGTGCGCGTCCAGACCCACCGCCAAGAGGATCACGTGCTCGCGGAAGTGCAGGCCGTCGATGAGCACGACGCGAATGTCGAGGCCGTCGAGCGGCGCGGCGAGCCAGGTCGCGACCCGAGCGCGCGTGAGGGCGACAAAGCGGCGGGAGACGGCACTCTTCGACACCGCCCGCGCCGGGACGCCCGCGGGCAGCGGGTCGAGCGTGCGGCGATACTTCCGCGTCGCGACGCCGACGGCGATCGTCTCGAGCGTGTGGGCATCGAGCGGGTCGCGGGCGCTGGCGTAGGCGAAGCTCGGCAACGTGAGCTCCTCCCCCGCCACGCTGCGGGCGCGCAGACGCGGCAGCACGATGCGGCGCCCGCCCAGGACGACTTCACTCGGCACGCTGCCCCCGCGGTACGCCTGGCGCGCGGGGTTCGGCACGTGCTTCGGCCCGCAGAGCAGCTCGCGGTCGTGCTCCATCATCGCCTCGAACACCTGCTGGCCGGCGGTGAGGCAGAGCCCGAAGAAGGCCGTCTTCGCATCGGCGAGGACGGCGAGCAGCGGCAGCGGCACCTGGACCGCGACGGCGCGCGAGGCTTCCCCCGCGCGCGTTCCTGTGCGACTTCTCGGCATGGCGGCTTCCTTTCGTACGGTTGTGGTGACCCCGTCCCTTATCGGACGGCGAAAGGAGCCGCCGCTTTTTTTCAGCGGGTCAGCTCAACAGGATCCGGGACATCCCCACATCGTGAGCGTCGATTGGGATGGCGACGAGTACTACGACGTGCCTCACCTGTATTGCAGGTTCACGGGTCCATCTCGCATGCCGTACGAGGAGATCGTGATCTGCGAGAAGCGACAGTTGGGTGATCTGAGCTACTACAGTGAGATCGCCAAGTATGACGACGTCCGGAAGCGGGCTCTGAAGCGAGGGCTTGATCTGTAGGCGACGGAAGGATGGCACCTAACCTGAACGTGTCGATCGAGGACGTCCCTCCAAGGAGTACTAGGCCAAGCGGTGATGCTCCTCCTGCCAGGTACGGTGACGCCCTGGGTGCGACGTATCATGGGCGGGACATGGACAAACGGCTGGCAAAGCCCCCCAACGAGTTCAAGAACGGACAATCTTGTGGCACGATCGCGTTGTTTGGGGATCCGTGGCTGGGACTGGGCTGATCAAGCCTTGCAGCGGAATCCAGCGAACGGTCATTCCCATAGGAGGGCGCACGGTGACAGAGTCGACGCGGACGCGACAGATTGAGCTCGCACTCAAACAACGTGACGAGCAGAAACACGGCGAGACGCAGCGCGAGCCGCTGCGTGACAAGCCGCTGCCTGTAGTCGAAGTTCCGCTCGACCTACCGACTCTAAACTACCGAAGCTTCCGAATCGCCGCGCAGCTCGAGGAGCATCCCGATGTGCGTACCGTGCGTGACGAGCCTGACTCGCCTGCGGCACAAGCGATCGTCGCGAAGCTGGTCTTGGACGTTCACAGAAATGTCGGCGATCTTCGCGATAGCTTGCAGACGGAAGGCCAACACGAAGTTGGGATGATTACGCGGAAGGGTGTCCTGATCAACGGCAACACACGCTGTATCCTTCTCCGTGAACTCCGCGACGCGGGAAAGCTTCAGCGCACGCCAATGCTCAGAGTCGCTGTTCTCCCGATAGACTATAGCAATCGAGAAGAGCTGGAGCTGGAGCTCGTGCTTCAGCAACAGAAGCCCCTCAAGGACGAATACCGCTTCGTCAACGAATTGCTTATGATCCGCAAGTTGCGGGACGAAGGCTTCACCGAGGCCGAGATCGCGCGGAGTCGCGGCCTCCGAAAATCGGCAAAGGGGTCCGGCGAGGAACAGGTGAAGAGGCGCCTCTCCGTGCTGCTCCTCATGGAGACCATGCGCAACCTTGCGCAGCCACCCCTGCGTCTCACCGCCTTTGATCGGCGTCGGGACAACCTGGAAGCTTGGCTCGAGCTCCTGAAGGAGACTGAGGAGTTGGACGCTCAGGACAGTCGTCGTGCTGAGGCGCACCTGCGGCGGTGGATGATCGCTTACTTCTCAGGTTTCGACTCGGTCCATAAGTTGCGGCATGCGAAGGAAACGTGGGTTGAGGATCACGTTGTGATGCAGTTGAATCGCGATCCTCGCGTTCGCGCTATCGTCGACCAGCGCGAAGGGGCTCTCCCTGCCACTCGACCCGTCAAGGACCCGAGTGGTCTCGACCTCCTGGGACCTGAGAACTCTGAACCCGGCAATGCTGATTCGCCGCGAGTTGCCGCCCTCTTCCAAGCGGTCGTCGACGCGCACAATTCCGGCCCTGACGGCATCCTCAGGACCACGGAGGGAGAAGAGATCACTGTCAGTGAGTTCCAGGAAGTCGTCGCCAGTGCGGTCAGGGAGGCTCTGGGCAATAGGAAGCGCGAAGCCCAATCGAAGTCGGCGGTTGAACGCCCCTACGAGGCGTTGATTGACGCGCGTGACGCGCTTCAAGAATGTGACGACGCTCTCGTCGACGCCCTCGAAGATCCCTCATTCGCCGCGCGTCGCAAAAGCACAGCGGAGTTGGCGACGGAAGTACGCGCACTCGCGACTCGGGTTGCCGCTCGCTTGATTGACGAGGCGTGATTCCTGATGCCGTCCATCCGGCTGTCGATGGCAGGGTCACCGCCGCGAATCGAGGTCACTCGGGAAGACGTCGCAGACTCGACATGGGACGAAATCGCGACCCGAATCGCAGATGACCTCCCTCGCGCTGGTGCGCCGCTCATCGTCCGGCCCGGGAAATTGCTGCGTGAACGCCGCTCTCTCCGAGCCCTTCTACTCCGACATCAGGTCGACCTGCGGCCAGACGGACCCACCGTCGCGCTGCTGCGTCAAACGGCGAATGACGATGGAGCGCTCGCCGCCGCGATCAGCAATCCCGATGCTACCCTACCCGTGCCCGCTAAGGGGGACGCCATCGGTGAATTGCGCCTTACTCGGGAGCTCCGCGATTTCCAGAAGCGCGATCTTGGCCGTCTCCTCTTTCTTCGGCATGGCGCTAACTTCTCGGTTCCTGGTGCCGGGAAGACCACTGTAGCGTACGTACTTCACGCGATAGAGCGGAGTCGTACTCGCGTTGATCGCATGCTCGTCGTCTGCCCAATATCGGCGTTCGACGCCTGGGAGAATGAGGTCGGTCGAGTGTTTCAACACGCGCTTACCGTCGCGCGGTGGCGAGGCGGCCCAATGCCTCGGACAGACGTCGTCTTAACGAACTATCAGCGACTCCCAGGCGCTCTTGACACCCTCTGCGACTGGATGGCGTTCCACCGGGTTCACCTCGTCGTTGATGAAGCGCACCGCGCAAAGCGCGGGACAATTGGCGAATGGGGCCGCGCGCTGCTTACCTTGGCACCACTCGCGCAGCGTCGCGACGTGCTGACTGGTACGCCTGCGCCGAATCACCCGAAGGATGTCATTGCATTGTTCGATATGCTTTGGCCAAGCGGGGCAGCATCGCGGCGTCTGCCGAGTGACGCGCTTCGGACGGATCCGCCGCTCTCAGCGATGTCTGATTTAAACACGGCCGTCAGCCCACTGTTTGTTCGTACAAAAAAGGTTGAGCTCCAGCTCCCGCCCCTCGAGTTCAATCCCATCGTCGTCACGCCAGGCCCCCTTCAGCGTGAAATCTACGCGGCTCTCCGCAATCGCTATGCTGGCATGTTCGAACTCGATCGAAGAGACCAGGACACTTTCCGAAAGATGGGCGAGGTCCTGATGTACCTTCTTCAAGCCGCCAGCAGCCCTCGACTGCTATCGGAGTTCTCGAGACAAGCTCGGCCGTATCGTTACCCGCCCCTCGCTATTCCACCTGGGAGTCGGCTGGCCAAGCTTGTGGACACCTACGCTGAGCATGAAGTACCGCCGAAGATCGCTCAGGCTTGCGCACTCCTCCGGGCCAACGCAGCTGAAGGAAAAAAGACGCTCGTGTGGTCAAACTTTCCTGGGAACCTGCTCGATCTGGAGCAACAGGTGGCAGCCTTGGAGCCCGCTCTTATCTATGGCGAGATCCCAACCAGAGAGAGTGATTTCCGTAGCACGCGCAATCGCGAGGACGAGCTCGAGCGGTTTCGCATCGACGATCGTTGTAAGGTCCTTCTTGCGAATCCCGCTGCCATGTCTGAAGGGGTATCACTCCACGAGGTCTGCCATGATGCGATCTACATCGACCGCACGTTCAATGCCGGGCAGTACCTTCAATCGTTGGACCGTATCCATCGACTTGGACTACCACCAGGCACCCGAACGAAGATCACTCTGCTCCTCGGAAAAGGCACGATCGATGAGGCGGTAGACCGCCGCGTCGCTGACAAGACTCAGCGCTTAGCGGGGCTCCTCGATGACCCGCATCTTGTGGCCTTGTCGCTCCCTGACGACGAAGACTATGGGGACCCCGTCGACGAAACGGACGATCTCGAGGAGATACTAGCCCATCTGCGAGAGGGCCGGAGTGACGAACGCGTCCCCTAGCTTGCACCGTCTTCGGGCTGCGGCGGTCGTCCTACGCGTCTTGAACGGCCGCGCCTGCAGGATCGACCAAGTTCGCAATTCCTATCGAAATCTCTCAACGGCCGGTGAGCACTCGGCTTCCGAATTGACGGATGGCGAGCATCTTCTCGTGCGAATGGGGCTGCTCACGCGCACGTCGACGATACTCCGTCCCGTTGCGTGCCCCGAATTGTCTCCCCACGATCTTGATGACCACGACCTATTGCACATCTTCGCCGGGTTTGCCGGCGGCGTCTGCGACGGCACTTCAGCACTAGACCGAGGCGTTGGTGAGTTCATAAAGGCGCTGGGGGCCGCAGGCGAGGAAACCGTCGTCGCGGCATGCCGAAACGATCTGTGTGTCCGAGGTGCACCCGATCTCGCAAAGGATGTCGAGCGGGTGAGTCTCATATCGGATCGTTTTGGATATGATGTTCGCGCCCCGAGTATTGCCGGCTCGCCAAGACTCCTCGAAGTAAAGACACAACTCGGGCACCTTCCCGCGGCCTTCCATTTCCACTTGACCCGCAACGAGTACGCGGTTGGAAGCGATGAACCTAACTGGTCGCTAGTTGCGTGTGCCGCAAGGAATGCCGAGCTTGCGGATATCCAGATCGGCGGCTGGTGTACCGCGGACACGTTGCGCCCATACCTCCCGAACGACGGCAACGGACGTTGGTCTGAAGCGATCGTAGTGCTACCAAAGACGGCGCTCCGGGGCGGCTTGCCGCCGGCGATCATCGAGTAACTGGCACACGTACTGCGGCGAGGGCACGCGGCTCCAACTTTCGAAGCCCGCCAGCCTGCATGCGACACGCAGAGCGTAGCTCGCGCTGACCATCGTCGCTGCGTAGCCACTTTAATACGCGCCGCCGCTCTTCGAGCGTGGCGATCGGCGCCCAGGTGAATCCAAACAGGTTGTTCGTGATCGCCGCTCGCGCTCTATTCTCTACGAACCGAAACCGGCCACTGGTCATTGCGCCGACGATCAAGTCGGGAACCGTTAGGTCACAGTGCAGGTCGAACCACGGGGTTCGTTGGCGGCATAGCTGCCGGTCGGGAATGCCGACCTCAACGCCGTGCGTGACATACGCCGACACGGCGTGCCCCCGCAACGCCTGCGACTCACGCACCAGGAACAACCAACGCCGTGCATGCTCACCCAGAGCTTCGATATCAGACTCGTCGATCGTGTCGCGTGGAAAGTCGCGCAGGCGTCGAACAAGGCAGTGAATACTGGTCTGCGGGAGCCGCCATGCTCGCAGATTCGTGTCCGTGAGTGTGAAGTACCCGTTCGCGCCCGTTGCAGTGCCCCGCCGTACAGTGCCAAACGCGCTTAGGGGTTTCATCGAAGTGTTACCTATGCGCGTACGCCACTTCGATGTCGCTCGACGGGCAGCAGCATTGGGTGCACCGTCAAAGACGAACACGGGAGGCCCCGACCTGCCCATTGTGATGACGGGACCCGCATCGGGATCGGCGCGAAGAATGAAAGGCTGGGGGTCAGTCCGCTGAGGTCCTACAAGTAGGGCGACAGCGTCCACGCGGGCATCGCCAAAGAGATCACTGTTTAGACGAGTCAGCTCTACGAGACGATGGGTGGCAGTCCAAAGGCGCCCTCGCAGGCCGGCCGCGTAGTCCGCCTCCAACCAGTTCCATGGCAGCACAAAGAGTAGCCCATCTGCCGCGCGTAGTCGCGCGAACGCGCTAGCGACTATCCAAGTGGAGAGGCCTGCCCGCTTGCCACAATCTGGGACGCTGGCTCTGAGCCGTGCACGGGACACCGTTGGGAGCAATTGCAGGCGGGTATACGGCGGGTTACCGATAGTCACGCACGGTTCCGGCAGCGCCGCGTAGCCCTCCCACCGCGTGTAGTCGTCAAGGACTAAATGGAGCCCCCGTGCCGCGGGAACCATCGCTTCGCAGAGGGCTGCGAGCAAGCCAAGCGTCACTGGGTTCACGTCGACGGCATAGACACTACTAGCCGGCCACTGTTGCAGCGCCGCAGCGGTGAACACACCAACGCCGGCTCCTACGTCGACGACGGCTGTCGGTGTCTCCTGAATCGCCCGGTTGTACTCGGCGATCAGCCAATCGACCGTCGGTTGTGGCGTGAAGAAGGTGCCGAGCCTTCGACGATGGGCGTTCTCGACGATGCGCTCGTACACTCGAGCGAGGAATGCAGCTCCATGAGAGCGGAGCGACAGAGAGATTTGCTCTTCCAGGTCGCGAGGCGGCGTTGGCCCACGAGCGATCCACTCACGAACACCCCGCGGCAGGACGACTCCTGCTGCATGCGGTCGCGCGATACTTCGGACGACGCCACCCAACGCCGCTAACCTCCTGCGCTCGGCTGTAACCGTACCGGGCACGACCTGCTGACCGAGACAGGAGACTCGTGCTTCATCCAGCCACGTGACTAGGTTGGCGAGCACCTCCTCGACTTCGCTGGGGTTGGTCCCGGGCGACTCGGCGATCCCATGCGAGCTTGCAGACATGATGGGTATCACTTGCCCCGCTTCCGTTTGCACAACGCGGTCGAGACGCCGCGAGCCTTTTGCTGCCGCTCGATCCATGCGTCGATGTCCTGGCGCCGGAAGCGCCAGGCATCGCCAACCTTGAATGCCGGTAGGTCACCTCGCTCGGCCATCCGGTAGACCGTGCGTTCGTTGACGTTGAGGTATTCGGCTACCTGCCGGACGGTCCACGCGCGGCCGGGCGGATGGTTTCTCGTCGGGTCCACTGGTGCAAGCTCAGTACATCAGAGTACATCACACACCAAGTGGGTTCGGACAGATGAGAGACCCCTCTGGAGAAGGGGTCAGTCTTGGGATCTGTCGTGCGCCGGAACGGCGACCAGCTCCTCGCGGCGTCGCGCGATTAAATCACGCTAGAAGTCAGCCACTTAGAGCGTCGCTTGCGGATGCGTTGGACCCATTCGTCCAGGTCCTGGATTCTCTGCTGTAGGTCCGTGGGCTTCGGGAAGGGCGTGCCGTCGGCAGGAGGATGGTCGTGCCCGCGCATCCATGTGGAACACGCGCTCATTCCCTCATCGACTGCCTTACAGTCGCCCTCGGTGATGTCGTGGAGGAAGCGCACTTTTTGCGTCTCGACGCTCTGGCGGCATCGCTCCACGACGTCGTTCAGAAGCACTTCGCTGACACCCTGCTCCCACGCCTCCCGCAACAGCGCATACAGTTCTCGCGCTTTGCTTTCGTAGCCGTCGATGTCTCCGGTGCGAAACAGTTTGTCGGCCGCCTGCCACTGATTCCGAAGCCTTCCGATCCGCTCTTTGACGTTCATGGCGATCCACGGCAGCTCCGGTGAAGAGAAGCCGGACTGATCGATCCGTCGGACGTACTGGTGCTGGCACTCGACGTCCTCTTGCGGGCACGCATCGAGAAGGCGCCGCAGGAACAGGACGTCGTGCGTGAACACGATCACCTGGCGTCTCTTTGCCTCCTTGACCAGCCGCTTCGCGATACGTTCCCTCCAGACGTGATCGAGCGATGAGACTGGATCGTCGAAGATGATCCCGGACATCCCCGCTCCGGTGCTGAGTTCGGTCAGGAATGCCGCGAGCGACAACGTTCGAGATTCTCCCTCGCTCAGCACATTCGTCACGGGAACACCGGGAGCGTTCGTGAACACGAGCTTATGGAACAGCGCCCCTCGTGCGCCGCCAGCCTCCCGGAGTTCCACCGCGAGGTGCGTAAACTCTAGCTGCTCGAGCTCTCCCTTGAAGGATTGCTTCAAGCGATCTGTCACGAGGCGCTTCGTCAGATCCGTGCCCTTTCGCGTGATCGCGTTCGTCCCTGTGTCATCGAGGCACTGCTTATATGCCGCCAACCGCTTCTGCCGTTCGACTTCATCGAGAACGAGCTGAAGATTCTCTCTTAGCGTAGCGCGCGCCTCCAACTCGCTTAGCTCTTGCGATTCGCTCGGGTCCATAGCGGCGTGATCAGCATCAAGCTCCGCGGCGCGTCGTTGAAGTGCTGCCGCCGCTGCCTTCACATCGTCCACCGCATTTGAAGTGAGTCCACGTGCCGGTAGCTCACCTCCATCAGCGGTTGCGGCCCTCACCGCGTTTTGGACGCTGGCCGCTTCGTCGAGAAGCATCCGAACACGCTCGGCAAGAGCTTCGTCCTCGACGCCCAGCTCCGTGATGGACGATAGGCACGATAAGCCTCGGAAGTTGACCGAGCGCCTCGTTATCAGACGTGCGGCCGTGGTCCTCCCCTCCCCCCAGCGTGCGCGGGGCAGACAACGCCCGATCGACGCTCGGCACGGACCTAGGCGCGCGCCCCCTACCGGCTCTCTCGAGACGAACGCCTGCATCCCTCGATCGACGGCCGCCGACGAATGGGGGGTGGCTCGGGCCCTGGCGCGACGTGACCGCCGCGCTATGGCGGGGCGCGCTCCGGGACGGGGTCGCCCGGATCCAGCGGCTGCCCGAGGTGGGTCAGGATGCGGGCGATCACGGCGGGATCGTCGATCGTCGCGAGCACGACCATGCGCCCGCCGCACTGCGGGCAGGCGAGCACGTCGGCTTCGAACGCTCGCCGCATCAGCTCCGCCCAGGATCGGTAGCGGGGGCGGCGTGCGCGGCTCGCCGGCGGCGGGCTGGGCGCTGTGGTCCCGGCGCTGCCCGCCAGGGCCGTCGGAGGGTGCTCCCGCGCGTCGCCCGCGGGCACGACCGCGGCGCGCCACGGCGCGCTCGGTGCCAGGACGCCGTGATAGAGGAGTAGATTCACCCGCGGCCGCGGGACCAGCGGCACGAGCCGCGCGAGCAGCTCCGGCGGCGTGAACACGAGATGCGTCGTGCCGTCGGCCCAGGCCGTTGCAGCGCGAGCGCCACCCGGCCGTCGCGGAGCCGCTGGAGCCGCTCCTGTCCGAGCGGCGGCCGGCAGAGATAGTGACAGAGCTGCCACAGGCGGGGGCGATCGGCGGCGGCGACCCGGACGGCGGCATGAAGGTCGAAACCCTCGACGTGCGCGGGCAGGGGTACGTGCCGATCCACCCACGGCGCGTCCGGGTCGGCGCCGAGGCGCTGCGGCCCGCGGCCGGCGCGGTGCCCGAGCGCGGCGCGTCCGAGCACGGCCGCGCGCATCAACCCCGCCAGTGCGAGCGACTCCCCGAAGCGCTGGATGCTCGTGACGGTCCCCGTCTCGCCGCCCGACAAGCCCGCGCGCTTCGCCTGGCGACGATAGGCCGCGCGCAGCGCCCGCACGAACACGCCCAGCACCGTCCGGCACAGGCGATGATCGTAGGCGAGCCGGTAGCGCAGCCGATGCGGTACCGAGAGCACCCCGCAGCGGAGGAACCTCCGGAACCCCTGCACGACGAACCCGGGCAGCCCGGTGCCCTCCGTCCGGTCGCGGACCTCGGCGGCGAACGCGCTCCAGTGCGCCCGCACGACGCCATGGAGCACGCTCGTCGTCGGGGAGCGCGGGACGTACACGCCGCCCATGGCGCTCGCTCGGAGCGAATGCGCGGCCACGTCGAAACCAATGGCGCGTGCGACCGGCGGCGCTCCCGTGCAGCACCGAGCCGCAGCACCATGTTGCCTCGTTGCCGAATCCTGCGCGGCACGCCGCCACGACGCGCCCCGCCGCTGGCGATCGAGGACCTCGCGGGTGTCGCGCTGCCGCCGACCGACGGCGGCGCACAGGCCCTCGCGGGCCGAGCTCGAACCTCGTCGGCTGCTGCCCACGCCGCGCGAGGTGCGCAACGCGCTTGTGTACGTGCCGCAGAACTTCCGCAAGCACGGGCACCGCGGGACCGGGGCCGATCCGTGCTCGTCGGCGCGGTGGTTTGCGGGGTGGGCCCGGGCGATCGCCGCGGCGGTCGAGGCGAGCCCCGTCGTCGCGCCGCGCACCTGGCTGGCCGCGGAGCAGCAGGCCTCGGGTGACGTGCGGCCCCCGCGTGGCACCCCGGTCGCTGGCGCCCGGCAGATCCGCCGCAGGACGCCGCGCGGCTCGGCAGACCGACTCCACGCGAACCCTCGCGGCACTCCCGTGACCGCTCACCCGCCCGCCGCGCCCTGTATCACGCCGACGCTGGCACCCCGCCCCGCCGCAACGCTACAGTCGCCCCATGCTGGAGCAGCTGAAGGCGAGCATCGTCGCCCAGATCGAGGACGGCGGCGGCCGGCACGACGAGCCGGCCCTCTACGACGGGGAGGCGGGCGATCCCGGCCTCGCCGGCGGGCCGGACGGCATGTCGTGGGAGATCAACGGCGACCTCGCGAGCCTCGTCGTCGGCGGGACCGCGGCCATCATCATGGAGGTGCTGCATCCCTCGGTGATGGCGGGCGTGTTCACGCAGTCGAGCTATCGCACCGAGCCGCTGCGGCGGGCGCGGAACACGCTCGGATACGTCCTGCGCACGACCTTCGGCACCACGCCGGCGGCGACGCGCGTGATCGAGGCCGTCAAGAACGTGCACCGGCGCATCGGGGGCACGCGCGCCGACGGGGTGCCGTATCAGGCGCTCGATCCCGAGCTGATCGGCTGGGTGCACACCTGCATCCCCTGGGCGGTGATGCGCGCCTACGAGACCTACAACCGGCCGCTCTCCGTCGAGGAGAAGGACCGCTACCTGCGCGAGCAGGCGCCGATCGGGCGCCTCGCCGGAGCGGACTGGGTACCCGAGTCGGTCGCCGAGCTCGACGACTACGTCGAGCGCATGCGCCCGCACCTGGCGATGAACGACCAGACGGTGGAGTTCGTCGGCTTCCTCGCCGGGCGCGTCGGCGAGCAGAACCTGGGGATGAAGGAGCGGTTCGACCGCTGGATGGGCATCCGCGCCTCCATGGGGCTCATGCCCGAGTGGGCGCGGCGCATGACGGGGACGTACTACCCCGACGTCACCCACCGCCTGCTGTTCGCGCCGAGCGACTGGCTGAAGGCGACGGTCGTGCGCTGGGCGTATCCCGAGCTGCCGTGCAAGACGATGGCGATCCGGCGCGCGCGACAGCTCGCGGTCGCGGCGGCGTAGCGTCTACCTCGGACCCTTCTTCACCTTGCACCTGGCGCCGAAGTTGGCGCGGATCAGCAGCGTGTCGGCGTCGTCGGTCTGGCCGTCGAAGTCGAGGTCGTAGACGCTCGAGCCGACGCCCAGGAACGTCGTCCAGTCGTTCAGGTCCTTCTGGTCGACGCGGCGGTCGAGGTTGCCGTCGCCCGAACAGGGCGGCTCCGACGCGAGCATCGCGTCGAGCTTCTGCGAGAGCGTGTCGTACGCCTTCTGCTGGGCGGCGGTGAGACCCTGCGCCAGCAGGTTCGCGGCGGCGCGGTCGAGCGCCGGCACCGGAGCGGCGTCGTCGATCGCGTAGAAGCCGTAGGAGAGATCGATCATGCTCGTGGCGCAGTTCGTCTCCTCGGTGAGCACGACCTTGTACTGGTCGTCGCGCAGCGCCCACTGCGCGATCGGGAAGAGCGCGTAGTCCTGGCTCAGCTGCGCGTTGACGTCGCAGCAGGTGGCGATCCCGTCCGCGCCGGCGGCCCCGTCCGGCCCGTACCAGGTCCCGCCCTCGGACTCGCAGAGGCCCGCGGTCGTGAAGAGCTGCACGCAGACGTTCACGGACGGGATCACGCACGGCCACAGCACGGTGCCCGCGGCGCGGATGTTCTGGCCGATCTGCGTGAAGTTCGTCTTGCGGATCTCGTTGTGCTTCCCCTTCTTGAGGTACGGCAGCATCGGCCGCGCATCGACGGTGTGCGACTTCGGCACCACCTTGTCGACGTCGACGCCGGCGATCTCGGCGAAGAGACGGTAGAGGTCGACGGTGTTCACCATGTCGCCGAGCTCGCTCCCCACCTTCTTCGCGTGGACGAGCGGGCCCGAGGCGACGAGCGGCACCCACACGCCGGTCTGGTAGGCGTAGCCCTTGGCGCGCGACGGATCGAACGGCGCCTTCACGCTGAGCCCGTAGGTGCCGTTGTCGCCGACGACGACGATCATCGTGTCGCTCGACGCCGGATCGTAGGCGAGGCTGCCGTCGGGGTTGCGCGTGGCGAGGCCGAGCGTCGTCAGCAGGCGGCCCACCTCGGCGTCGAGGCCCTCGGTCATGTGGTTCTGGAGGATGCGCGCCGCCGGCACCGTGGTGCAGTCGAGCGCGCCCGTGCCCGGCGGCTGCTCGGGGACGATCGACGCCGGCACCTGCTGCACGGGGAGGTGCGCGGCGGAGTAGCTGACCGTCGCCATCCACGGCTTGCCGGACGCACGCGCCTGCGTGATCCAGGCGATCGCCGCGTCCGTCTGGTCGACGGTGAGGTAGGCGCGCGCGCGCGGGTCGGTGGTGGGGACGTCCTGGAGGACGCCGTTCTCGATGACGACGAGCGGGGCGACGTAGTAGCCGTTGTAGGCGTCGAAGTCGGGCGTCGGGCCGCCGCCCCCGGCACAGGTCGTGGCGGGGACGAGGATGCCGCCCTGCTCGAGACACGTGCGACCCGGGTGGGTGCTCGGCAGGTCGAGCGGGGACCCGAGGTCGCTGCAGGTGCCGTCGGCGAAGCGGCACGCACCGAAGCCGGCATCGTTCACGTAGCCGCAGGTGTACGTGCCCTCGGCGGCGACGCCGCCGGCGGTGGTGTCGATGGGCCGCGGCGCACCCTCGAGGTTGCCGTAGAAGTAGTCGAAGCCGGCGTCGCGCGGCGCCAGGTTGCCGGACGGGTAATTGTACGGGCCGGCCATGTGGTACTTGCCGATGAGCGCGCTCCGGTAGCCGGCCCTGGCGAGCACCTTCGGCAGCGTGGTCTCGTACGGCGACATCTGCGAGTTGGCGAGATCGGTGTCGAGGAAGGCGGTCATGACGCCGGTGCGCAGCGGATAGCGCCCGGTGAACATCGACACCCGGCTCGGCGAGCATTCCGGCATCGCCCAGGCGTTGCGGAAGCGTACCCCGCCCTCGGCGATCGCGTCGATGTTGGGCAGCCGCGGCTGGTTGTCCTGCGCGTAGCCGAACGTCCGCATCTGATCGATGCCGACGTCGTCCATGATGACGAAGAGGATGTTCGGCTTCTTGCGCGCCGCCGCGGCGAGCCCGGGGACCGTCAGGGCGAGGCAAACGGCGGCGGCGGTGAGACGACCGACACCGGCGACGAGCCGGCCGGACGCAGAGCTGGCGCGGGGCATCGCGTGGGTATCGGCCGGTCGGGACGATTCCTGAAGGTGCGGCCGCGAGTGACCCGCCGCGACCGAGCGCTCGCGGAGCGCCGGCGCCCGATCGTCCAGTGCGCCAGACGCCGAGCAGACAGAGTGAACACCGACTCGGCCGCACCCGACGTCCGGCGCGGCAATCCCGGCGGCACGAACGTTGCTCCGAACGCGCCGACGTGAACGACGACGAGACGCGACGCGACCGCTCCGCTGCCGGCCCCGACCGCTGGCGGATCGTGATCGTCGGCGGAGGACCCGCCGGGGCCTCCGCGGCCATCCGCCTGGCGCAGGTCGCGCCCGAGCTCGCGCCGCGCACGCTGATCCTCGATCGCGCCGACTTCCCCCGCGACAAGCCCTGCGGCGGCGGCATCGCCCGGATCACCGAGGACCTGCTCGACATGGTGGACGTCCGCGTCGACGTCCCCTCGGTGTGGATCGACGAGCTGCGCTTCCTGCATCCGGCCGGCGAGTCCGACTACCGTCGTGCGAGCGCCTTCCGCATCGTTCGCCGCCGGGACTTCGACGCCGCGCTCCTCGCCGTGGCCCGCTCGCTGGGCGTCACCGTGCACGAGGGCGAGGAGGTCCGCCGCCTCGCACGCGAGCGCGACGGCATCCGCATCGACACCGATCGCGCCACCTACCGTGCCGACGTGATCGTCGGCGCCGACGGCGCCCGGAGCCGCGTCCGCCGGACCTTCGTCTCCCCGCACGCCGGCGCGACCTTCGTCGCGCTGGAGACGACGGCACCCGACGCACGCGCCGCGAGCGGCGCGCAGGGCGCCACTGCCGTCTTCGACTTCCGCGCCGTCCCGGCCGGGCTCCACGGCTATGCCTGGGACTTCCCGTGCATCCGCGACGGCGTGCGGTCGATCAACTGCGGCGTCGGCGGCATCCGCTGGACGCCGGGCCGCGCGCCCGGCACGCAGCTGGAGGAGCGGCTCGCGACCCGCGGCCTCGCGTTCGCACGGCGGCACGCGGAGGGCGCGGCCGTGCCGCTCTATCACCCGGCCAGCGAGCAGAGCGCGCCGCGCGTGCTGCTCGCCGGCGACGCCGTGGGCATCGACCCCCTCATGGGCGAGGGCATCTCGGTCGCCGTGGCGACCGGGTTCATGGCCGGCCATGCGGCCGCCAGGGCCGTCGCCAGCGGCGACTTCGCCTTCGCGGACCATGCGCGCCGCATCGCCGGCAGCCCGGTCGGCGAACGCCTCCGGCGCAACTGGATGATCGGCCCCCACTTCTACGAGCGTCTGCGGGACGGACACGCGCTCACCATCCCGCAGGACGGGTTCGTGTAACGAGCGTCAGGGAGAGATCGATGGCGACCCAGAAGCCGAACCGCTTGATCCACTTCATCTCCGACTTTCTGCGCGACGAGAAGCTGCGCTGCTGGGTGATGGAGGACGAGGACGAGGCCTACATCGAGCACGCCCTCAGCTCGCAGCAGCAGGCGATCCTGCGCGAAGTCCGCGACGGCACCATCGATCGCCTCCAGCTCCTCGCCGCGATCAGCAAGGAGATCGAGGCGATCCGCTTCGAAGCGGGCGCGGGCGAGGTCCTGCAGTACCCGTCCGGAGAGGTCCGCATCCACAAGCACAACGTCTTCTCGAGCGGCAACGATCGCATCATCCGCGTCGTCGGCATCGGCTTCGTCGCCGACGCCACGATCACGTTCGACGGCGTGCCCATCCCGAAGACGAGCTTCACGCGACGCTGCGACGAGGACGTCTGGCAGCGCCTCACCATCGACGTCTCGCTGCGTCCCGGCACGTACACGATGCGCATCGACCGCGGCCAGAGCATCTACGCCGAGGTCGACGTCGTCTGCCCGTGAGCGACTGGTGCCCTGGAGCCTCGAGGCCCTGGTGCGACTCGCGCGGGGAGCGCTGGTCGCGCTCCCCGGCGGGTCGCCGTGGGCGGTTCCGGAGGTCGAGCCGGCGTGGGCGCATCGCCAGGCCGACGCCCTGGGCTTCGAGGTCCGCCTCACCGCGGGCGACGATCGGCTCGACGTCGCCTTCCTCGTCTCCGCGAGCGCCGCGTGCCGCGAGAGCTGGACGGGCCTGTCGGCGGTGGACGGCGGTCTCGCCGACTTCTTCACCGCGTGGGCCGATCCGGCGTCCGTCCTGCATGCGCACGTCGGCCAGGCGTGGCTCGAGTTCGATCAGCGCCGGGACGGACGATGGCCGGGGCCGCCGTTCGTCACCTTCGCGCTCGACGCCGGGCTCGCCCCGGGCGCGGGCCCGCGATCGCACGCGCGTCTCGGCGATCTGGTGAAGGCGGGTCTCACGGCGCTCGTCGGCCCCGGCGGACGCGACGTCGTCCCGAGCATCCGCGCCGCCGTCGGCATGCTCCCGGACGGCGGTCGCCTCGCCCATCTCGCCGCCATGCCCCACCGCGGCAGCAGCGGCGCGCGGGCGGTGTTCGCCGTGCCGGGCGAGAGCGTGCCGGGCTTCCTGCGCCGTCTCGGCTGGCCGGGCGACGCCGCCGTGATCGAGCAGGCGCTCGGCGAGGCGTGGCCGGAGTCGGATCGGGTCTCGCTCAACCTGGATTTCCTCCCCGCAGTGGGCCCACGCGTCGGCGTCGAGCTCTTTCGTCCCACCGCCCCGCTCGACGACCCCGCCTGGACGCCGCTGCTGTCCATGCTCGAGCGGCGCGGGCTCTGCGCGCCGGCGAAGCGCGCCGTGCTCGCCGCGTGGCCCGCGAGACATCCGCAGGACGCGCGCCGCGGCGGGCGGCTCGAGCGCTACGTGCTGGTGAAGCTGGTCTTCGATCCGCAGCGGCTGATCGAAGCCAAGGCGTACCTGTCGGCCGCGCCGCACCTCAACCTGATGGGGTGACGGGGACGTAGACCGACGCCCAGCGGACGGGATCCGCGATGCCGAGGGTGCGCAGGCGATCGTCGGCCGCACGCACCGCCGCGGCGTCCCCGAGGGCCTCGCCCCGGCGCCGGTCGGCACAGGACGCATACACCTCCATCCCGGCGCTCCGGTACGCGGCCGCGGCGCGCCGATACGCCTCTGCCGCACGACCCGACTCGCCACGCCGCTGCGCCAGCGCGGCGCCGATCGCGATCGCATGCGCGGTGGCGTCCGCACGGCCTTCGCGCGCGAGCCGTCTGGCGCCCGTGCGCGCGACACCCTCCGTCCCCGCGGCCAACGCGATCCTGGCGCCCAGGACGGCGGCGTCGACGCGCGGCAGCGGCACCCGTGTGAGCCCGGAGCGTCGCAACGGCCGCGCGATCGCCGCGAGCCGCCCCGCCGCCGCACGGGCGTCGCCGTCGTAGAGGTCGCACATCGCCTCGATGCGGGCCGCGTACAGATGGTGCAGATTGAAGGCCCGCTGCGTCCACCGCCCGAGCGCCTCCCGGGTCGCCCGGCGCGCACCGCTCGGATCGCCGTCTGCGAGCCGTCCGAAGGCCACGTTCAGCGCCGCGGTCACCTCCGCATAGCGATCGCCGGCGTCGCGCGCCGCCGCCAGCATCGCCGCCGCGCGGGCGCGCAGCTCGGCGATGGCGCCGAGCTCCTCGCAGGCGCGCAACGCGGCCATGCGCCCCACGGCGCATTCGGCGCTCACGCCGCGACAGCGCTCGGTGAGCAGGCGCACGCCCCGATCGGCGCAGTCGACCGCGTCACGCCACTGCCCGGTGACGAGGTGCGCCTGCGCCATCGCCGAGGCGACGATGCCGTTCAGATAGGGATCGCCCGTCGCCCCGGCGAGCACCTCGGCCTCTTCCATGAAGCGGCGCCCCCACCGCCCCACGGCGCCGTCGAGCGATCTCAGCGCCGCGCCGACGAGCACCAGCATCCGTCCCTCGCGCGCCCGATCGTCCACCTCGCGCGCCAGCGCCAGGCCGCGCAGCGCGAGGTAGATGCCGAAGGGCGGCTCGATGCTCGCGAGGCTGCGTGAGCCCGAATAGCACGCGTCGATGCGCACCCGGTCGCGCGCGGTCGCGGCCCGGACCGCGCGCGATCGCGTCGCGCTCCGCACCCAATGGTGCGCGAGCCACCCGACGCTGCGGGCCAGGGCGTCGGTGGGCGAGCGGGGAAACACCAGCCCGATCTCGCGGAACAGCGGGCGCAGGATCTCGTTGGCGCGGTCCAGCTCGCCCGCCCCGAGGAACTGCTCGGCGGCGCGCCGCCGCAGCTCGACCGCCTCCGCGCGGCTCGAGCGATCGGCCGCGGCGAGGAAGCACGGGGCCGCCTCGGCGCACCGTCCGGCGTTCACCAGCGCCGTCCCCTCTTTCACCAGCAGCGCAACGGCCCGGCCCTCGGTCATGCGCGCCCAGGTGCGCGCCGCGCGGTACAGCCGGGCCGCCTCGGCGAACGCGAGCGCCTCGCCCGCGCGATCGCCCGCGACCGTGGCCCAGACGCTGGCGCGGTCGGCGTCGCCCGCGCCGAGCCACTGCTCGGCCAGCCAGGCGGGCTCGAAGCCGTCGCGGGCCTCGCAGGCGACCGCGAGCGCGCGGTGATGACGCGCACGCGTCGCTGGTTCTAGGCCGCCGGCCACCGTCTCGCGGATGCGATCGTGATAGGTCTCGACGATCGCACGCCGCACGCCGCCGAGGCGCAGCAGACGCCGGCGATGGAGCGCCGCGACGACGGGACGTCCCGCCTCGCCGAGGCCGGACGCCTCGAGGGCGACCGTGCGGTCGAGCGGGCTCGACGCGATCGCGATGGTGGCGAGCAGCCGGCGTGCCGGCTCCGGGAGCGCGTCGACCCGCCGCCGGACCGCATCGGCCACGCGCACCGGACGACCGTCGTCGTCGGGAAGCCCGGCGAGCTGCATGATGAGGAACGGCACCCCGCCCGCCTCGGCGGCCAGCGCCTCCACTGCCTCGTCCGTAGCGGTGGGCACCACGCGGCGCACCAACCGTCGCGCCGCGAGCGGGTCGAGGGGGTGCACGTCGACGAGCTCGGGGCCGTCGCAGGCCTCCAGCAGCGCCGGCGGCTCCGGGACCTCGGTACGCGAGCTGAGGACGACCAGCATCGGCTCGCGCGCCGCGACCAGCTCGCGCAGCAGGGCCGCACCGTCGGCATCGGACCACTGCACGTCGTCGATCCACAGCACGAGCGGGCGCGCGCCGGCGAAGCGGCGCATGAGAACGCGCAGCGCCGCGAAGGCCTGACGGCGCAGCTCCTGGACGTCGGCGACCGGGGGCTGCGCGGCCGCGGCCCGGGCGAGGGCGTCCACCTGGCCCAGGACCGGAAACACGTGCAGCAGCGGACCGGCCTGGGCCGGCGTCAACGCCGCCGGCGCTCCGAGTCCCTCCGCGACCAGCAGGCGGCCGAAGCCGTCGACGAGATCGTCGAATCCACGGTACGGAACGGTCTCCTGGGGATGACACCGCCCGGTGAGCACCAGCGCCCCCGCGACGCGCGCGTCGACCACGAAGCGGCGGAGCAGCTCCGTCTTCCCGATCCCCGACACGCCCCGTACGACCGCCACCACCAGCCGTTCGCGCGCGCTGGCGAGGCACCTCGCGAGCCGACCCAGCTCCTGGTCGCGGCCCTCGAAGGCGATCGCATGGTCGGCGTGCGTGGTCGGCGCCGCCGGGACGGGCGTCAGGCGGCGTCGCTGCCGGAGCGCCTCGAGCAACCGGCGCACGGCGTGGGCGTCGGGCCGGCGCTCCGGCTCCGGATCGAGCATGCCTCGGACGAGCGCGCGGAGCGGCTCCGCCATCTCGCGCGGACACATCGGAAGCACCGGCGGCGCCAGGCCGCGCATCTTGGCCTCCAGCATCCCCGCCGGCTCGCCGCCGAACGGCGGATCGCCGTCGAAGGCTTCGTGCAGCACGGCGCCGAGCGCGTACCAGTCGGCCGCCGGCGTCGCCGCCCGCCCCCACAGCAGCTCGGGGGCCATGTAGCGTGGCGTGCCGCGCAGCTCGCCCTGCCCGCTGCCGCCGACGGCGGTGGCGAGCCCGAAGTCGAGCAGCACGACGCGCCCCTCGGCGGTCACGAGGACGTTCGACGGCTTCACGTCCCGGTGCAGCTTGCCGGCCGCGTGGATGGCGGCGAGCCCGTCGACGAGCTGCAGGAGGGCCGACACGACGTCGCGTCCGCCGCGCAGGTGCGGCACCAGGCCGGAGCCCGGGACGAGCTCCATGGTGAAGAACGACTCGCCCGCCGCGGCGAACAGCTCGTACAGCTCGACCAGGTTCTCGTGCTGCACGTCGGCGAGCGAGCGGAACTCCTGCCGCAGCGCCGACGCCTGCGCCGGACCACTGCCGTGGAGGCGCTTCAGCGCGAGGTCGATACCGGTCTCGCGATCGAGGGCGCGGTGCACCACGCCCATGGCACCGCGGCCGAGCTCCTCGCGCAGCACGAATCGCTCGGCGTCCATGGTGCGCCTCGCTCCGCTCGATCAGGTCTCGGCGAGGAATCCGATGTCGAGCACGGCACCCGCCCGGCACTTCCCGGCCAGACTCGGGCGCGGGAAGCGCGCCGCCCGGTCGACCAGCAACGCACGCAGCTGCTCGGGGGTGTGGCTCGAGAACGCCGGTCTCGACCAGGTGAGCGCGGCCGCAGCGGACACGAACGCGGTCGCGAACGAGGTTCCCGAGACCACGTCGTAGCCCGCGCTGCCGTCGGTCGTCCATATCTGGATGCCGGGGGCGGCGAGGTGGACCCGCGTCTTCCCGTAGGGCCCCTCCGGCTCGTCGGCCTCGTTCGTCTGCATGACGGTGAGCACGTTCGGCAGCTCGTTGCCCCAGGCCGCCGGGTAGAACGGCCTGGCCTCGTCGTCGTCGAGATCGATCCTCCCGTGCCCGGCGGCGACGACGAAGAGCGCTCGGTCCTGCGCGGCCGCAATGGCGTCACGAAGGACCCGGGAGTTCGCCCCCCGCTGCCCCCAGCTGGCGTTGATGACCCGCGCGCCGTGCTCGACCGCCCATCGGATCGCGTCCACCAGCTCCAGCACCCGCGAGCACGGCTCGTGGGGCCGCGGGCAGGCGAACTCGTCGCGCGCGTTCTCGATCGTGAACGCACGCACCGGCAGGAGGCGGGCGCCGTTCATGACCCCCATGATCCCCTTGCCGTCCCACGCCGCGGCCATGATCGAGGCGATCTTCGTGCCATGCGCCTTCCCGTCCGCATCGGCCTCGTTCTCGCGCGTCAGCGCGTTGTAGCGCTCCGGGCCGAGGCTCGCGACGATGGCGGGATGCTCCATGATCCCGGTGTCGATGATCGCGATCGGCACCTCCGATTGCGAAGCGCGCGTCCACGCGCGCGGAGCGCCGATGCGCTTCAGCCCCCACTGCTTCGCGACCAGCGGATCGGGCGTCGGGTGCTCGTCGCGGAGGGCGCCGGCGCTGCCGGCGTCCTCTCCGGCACCGCGCCCGAAGGTCACGAACCCGTGATCCACGCTCCGGCAGCCCTCACGTGCGTCTCAGCCCGAACGCCTTGATCAGGCTGTAGACGTGTGCGCGCGCCAGATCGAGCCGCCGCGCTGCTTCGGTGACGTTCCAATCGCAGCGCGACAGCGTGTCGCGGAGCAGGTCCGCCTGGAAGCGCCGGGTGAGCTCGTGGAAAGTGAGCACCGCTTCCTCCTCGGGAGGGGCCACGTCCCCGGAGAAGAGGTGACGCACCTCCAGACGCGTCGCGCCCTCGCCCGCGGCGCGAATGGCCGCCGCGTCGACGGCGTGCGCGAGCTGACGCACGTTCCCGGGCCACGAGGCGGCTTCCGCGGCGCGAAGGGCCGCCGGCGACGGCTCCAGCACCGGCAGGCCGTAGCGCTGACACGCGTCGCGGGTGAAGGCCACGACCATGTCCGGGATGTCGCTGCGCCGTTCCGCGAGCGCCGGCAGCCGGATCGGCAGCACGTGCAGCCGGTAGTAGAGGTCTTCGCGGAAGCGCCGCTCGGCCACGGCGCGCTCCAGGTCGACGTTGGTGGCGGCGATGATCCGCACGTCGGCGGTCTCGGCGCGCGCCGAGCCCAGCGGGTAGTAGCGTTTCGACTGCAGCAGCTGCAGGAGCTTGGCCTGCGCGCCGAGCGGCAGCTCGGCGACCTCATCGAGCAGCAGCGTGCCGCGCGCCGCCGCGGCCACCCGTCCGTCCATACGACGGGTCGCCGTCGAATGGGCGCCGGCGACCGCGCCGAAGAGCTCGCTCTCGATGAGCGACTCGGGCAGCGCCGCGCAGTTGATCTCGACGAAGGGGTGCATCGCCCGGGGGCTGTTGTCGTGGATCAGCTTGGCGACGAGGCTCTTGCCGGTGCCCGAATCGCCGGTGAGCAGGACGCTGACGTCGAGGGGCGCGATCAGCGCCGCCTGCCCGAGCACCTTGGCGAGCGCGTCGCTGCGGCCCACGACACCCGACAGATCGAGCCTGCTGCGCACCGTGCGGGTGGCGTCGGCGTCGCGGCGGCGGCCGCGATGGGTGAGCAGGCGATCGACCAGCTGTCCGAGATACCGGCAGCACGTCTCGACGAACTCGCGCTCCACCGGGGCGATCTCGTCCGGCGGTGACCATCCCTGGAGGTAGAGAACCCCACGCGGCGGATCCATGGCGATCGGCGCACACAAAACGGCCTCGATGGGTCCCCGCTTGACGCTCTCCCGGTCGCTGAAACGTGGATCGAGGAGCGCCGACGGCGTCAGGATCGTCCGACCCGTCGCGATGGCCTCCGCGATGACCCCGCGCGAGACGATGGCCCGCACGCCCTCGACCTCGTCGCCCTGGAGCCCGTGGGCGATCCACCACACGGTGTCGTCGTCGTCGCGGATCTCGAGATAGCCCTGGCGCGCGCGCGCGGCGTCGGCGATGAGCCCGAGCGCGTGGCGCAGCAGCGGCTCGACGTCGTCATGGAACGACAGCTCCAGCAGTGCGCGGTAGACGTCGCGTTGGTCTGCGGCAAGCATCGGGTCGCCTCCGGAGGTGTACTCGATCCCAAGGTACGGCGTCCACAGCTTCGTTCATGCGCATGCCAAGGCATCCCGATTGGATTCATGCTTGATGGCGGCGGCGCATGCCGCCGGGTGACCGCGAGCACGGCGGCGCGGGCATGGGCGCGGACGGGCGTCGCGGCGCCCGCCGCCCTAGCCGCGCCGACGCCGCATCAGCGCGACCACCACCGCGCCCAGCACCAGCACCGTCGCGGCGAGCGGCAGGGCGAAGTGCGCGAGCTGCCGCGCAAGGGAGTTCACCACGATCTGGTGGTGGACATCGTAGCCCACGGGCATCGGCAGCACGCCCATGGTGCGGGCGTACTCGTCGTAGTCGCGCCGCAGCTCCGCGAGCAGCTCGGGGCGCGCCGGCGCGAGGTCCGCGGTCTCTCCCGGGTCGCGCGCCACGTCGTACACGTGCCACGCACCGTCGCCGTACGGCGGCGCGTTGCGCACCAGCTTGAGATCGCCCTTGAAGAGCGCGGCGTTACCCGAGACCTCGATGCCCACCGGCACGTCGATCGGGTACGTGCGCTCGGCCTCGCCGCGCAGGACGGGCACGAGGCTGCGACCGGTCATGGCGACGCCGCCGTCGGCCGACGCGCCGGTCATCGCGACCACCGTCGGCGCGACGTCGGTCACGAAAGTCGGCGTGCCGACGCGCGTGCCGGACGCGACGCCCGGGCCGGCGACGACGAGCGGCACCCGGATGCCGCCCTCGGTGGTGTAGAACTTGAACAGGCTCCCCGGTGACGACACCGCGGCGGCCCACTCCGGGCCGATGAACGCGAGGCTGCCGCGCTCGCCCAGCGTCGCGACGTCCCAGGTGTAGCCGTGCGTCGCCATCCACAGGCTCATCCCGGCCGTATGGACCGGATCGCTCGGCTCGGGGCCGTTGTCCGAGGTGACGACGACGACCGTGCTCTCGAGCCGTCCGCGCGACGCCAGCCAATCGAGCAGCCGGCCGAGGTGATGATCCATCGCCTCGATCATGCCCGCGTACACGGCCGTGCTCCTGGCGTAGATGGTGCGCTCGTCGTCGCTGAGCGCGCTCCACGCACGCAACGAGGCCGGCGCCGGCGCGAGCGGCGTGGCGGCCGGTACGAGGCCCAGATCGCGCGCCCGCTGCCAGCGCTCGCGCCGCAGCGTCTCCCAGCCGGCGTCGAAGCGTCCCGCGTAGCGCTCGGTGTACTCGGCCGGCGCCTGCACCGGGATGTGCACCGCCTGGAACGCGAGGTAGGCGAAGAACGGCTCCGGCGTGCCCTCGTCGGCCTCGAGGTAGTCGATCATGCGGTCGACGAGCAGCTCGGAGGAGTAGAACTCCGCCGGCATGTCGGCGGGCTTGCCGTCCTCGAACCACGGCGCCGACGTGTAGTACGGCATGTAGGGCTTCGGCGCCCAGTTGTCGGCGCCGGAGGCGTCGAGCGCCAGCGAGCGGTCGAAGCCGTGGTCGTTCGGCAGGTCGCCCGGTCCGTGGCCGAGGTGCCACTTGCCGGTCATGTAGGTGCGATAGCCGGCGGCCCGCAGCCGCGTCGCCAGGGTCTGCACGCCGGGCTCGAGGTGCAGCGTGTATCCCGGCTTGCCGCGGTGCTCGGGCGGCAGCACCTCCTCGATGGTGGCGAGCCCGGTGCGGTGGTTGTCGATGCCGGTCAGCAGCATCGCGCGCGACGGCGAGCACAGCGGCGAGGTGTGGTGGCTCGCGAAGCGCGCGCCGCGGGCCGCGAGCGCATCGATGGTCGGCGTGCGGGCTTCGCCGCCGTAGGCGGCGAGATCGGTGAACGCGAGATCGTCGACCAGCACCACGAGCACGTTCGGACGCGCCGGCGCGGCCGCGGGCTCGGCGAGGGCGCCGCCGGGAAGGAGGAGCAGCAGGAGCGCCGCCAGGGCGGGAATGCGCATGCCGGCGGCATCCAAGCAGAGCGGTCTCGCGATGTCACCGACTCCGCTGGCGTCCGGCGCCGGCGAAGTGCCATAGGCCCCCGCAGGCATGCGTGCCGCGACCACGACCATCGCGCTCTGCGTCGCGCTCGCGACCACCGCCGCAGCGCAGACGCCGGCTGCGGCGCCGCGGCCGAACCTCGTCTTCATCCTCGCGGACGACCTCGGCTACGGCGACCTCGCCTCCTACGGCGCGCGCGACATCGCCACCCCCAACCTCGATCGACTCGCGCGCGAGGGCGTGCGCTTCACGAGCTTCTACGCCGTCGGCAACACCTGCTCGCCGTCGCGGGCGGCGCTCATGACCGGGCGCTATCCGGCGCGCTCCGGCGTCAACGCCGTCCTCTTCCACGATACGCCCGAGGGGCTGCCGCAGGACGAGATCACCATCCCGGAGCTGCTGCGCGACGCCGGCTATCGCACCGCGATGGTCGGCAAGTGGCACCTCGGCAACAGCGACGCGTTCATGCCCTGGAACCACGGCTTCACGGAGTTCTTCGGCGTCCCCCACAGCAACGACCAGCAGAACTTCTTCGTCTGGGACGGCCGCCGTCGGCTGCCCGAGGACGTCGACCAGAGCCGCCTGCTGCGCCGCTACACCGATCGCGCGCTGGCGTTCCTCGAGTCGGCGGTGCGCGAAGGCGTCCCCTTCTTCCTCTACGTCGCCCACAACGCGCCGCACATCCCCCTGTATCCCTCGGAGCCGTTCCGCGGGCGCTCGCGCGGCGGCACCTACGGCGACGTCGTGGAGGAGCTCGACGCGTCCGTCGGCGAGCTGATGGCGAAGCTCGTCGCCCTCGGGGTCGACCGCAGCACGCTCGTCGTCTTCACCTCCGACAACGGCCCCTGGCTGGCGATGGGCGACTGGGGCGGCAGCGCCGGCGGGCTGCGCGGCGGCAAGACGAGCACGTTCGAGGGCGGGCATCGCGTCCCGGCCATCGCGCGCTGGCCGGACGGCATCCCGCCGGGGCGGACGGTCTCGACCGTCGCCGACATGATGGACTGGCTGCCGACGTTCGCGCAGCTCGCGGGCGCGCCGATTCCCGACGATCGCACCATCGACGGGCGCAGCCTCGTCGGCCTCCTCGAAGGACGCGGCGAGCCCGCGTCGGGGCCGTTCTACTACTTCAGCCTGCGCATGCCGTTCCGCGACCAGCGGCCTGCGGTCGGCGCCGTGCGCGACGGCCGCTGGAAGCTGAAGCTGGCGCAGTCGGGCTGGTATCCGGCGATGCTCGAGCCGCTGGCGAGGACCGAGCTGTACTCGCATCCGCAGATGCTCTTCGACCTCGACGCCGATCCCGGCGAGCAGGACGACGTCTCGGCCCGCCATCCCGACGTCGTCGCACGCCTCGCCGGCGAGATCGCCGCCTTCGAAGCGGGGCTCGATCCCGCAGTGCCCGTGCGGACGTCGGCCGCGCCCGCCGATCATACCGGCTGGGAGCGGCTCGTACGCGGCGTCGGCCTGATCGCGGCGATCGCGCTCGGTGCGGTGGCGCTGGTGCTCGGCGGGCTCGTGCTCGGCATCCGCCGCTGGCGGCGACGGCGCCGCGGCTGACGGCGCCGCGGCGACGCCCGCGGTCACACGAGGTGCTGGTCGGCGGCCCGCCCCCGGCCATCGGTGCGGTAGACGAAGCTGCCGGTACCTGACGCGCGGCTCACACCAGTCGCAGCGCTCGCTCGCATGCGTGCGTTACGCGGTTGGTCGTCGCCGGCCGGATCGTGACGCGGCACCTTCGGGTTCGCCATGATGAACATGCCTCTCATCTGGGACGCCGCACCCGCACATCGAGGGACGGCCTCGCATGGATGTCGCGCGGGGACAAGCAAGAAGAAAGCCAGCTTGCGCCACCGCGAACTTCCCGCACCTGGACGGTCGCCCTCGAGGCCGTGATGGCCCGCCGTCCCGATGATTGGACACCCTGTCTCTTTTCGAGGACTTCTCGAACGGACGGCTCAATGTTCGCCCTACGCGCGGCACGGTGAAGGCTGGCGGGAGTGCCGCGCTGGACCGCATAGGATGTCAGCACGTCGGGCAAAAGCCGCCACGCAATGCGTAGGCGGGCACGGCTCGCAAGCAGAAGCGCGTTTACGCGGTGCAGCTCGCGGTGCTCGAACTCGTCCAGACGGTCGACCTGTGGCGCGCGCCCATGGCGCCGCGCCACCGGGCGCACCAGCTTTTCCGCCTCACCGCACGTCGAAGCGATCGAGGTCCATCACCTTCGCCCACGCCGCCACGAAGTCGCGCACCAGCTTCTGCTGTCCGTCCGCGCTCGCGTAGACCTCGGCAATGGCCCGCAGCTGCGCGTTGGAGCCGAAGACGAGGTCGACGCGGGTGCCGGTCCAGCGCACGGCCCCCGTCGTGCGATCGCGCCCTTCGAACACCTCGCCGTCGTCCGGCGCCGGCGTCCATGCCGTGCGCATGTCGAGCAGGTTGACGAAGAAGTCGTTGCTCAGCGTGCCCGGCCGGTCGGTGAAGACGCCGTGCTTCGAGCCGCCGGCGTTGGCGCCGAGCACGCGCAGGCCGCCGACGAGCACCGTCATCTCGGGTGCGGTCAGCGTCAGCAGCTGCGCGCGGTCGAGGAGCAGTTCCTCGGCCGGGACGGCGAAGCGGAGGTTCTTGCGGAAGTTGCGGAAGCCGTCCGCGACCGGCTCGAGCACCGCCATCGCGTGCACGTCGGTGCGCTCCTGGGCGGCGTCCATGCGCCCCGGCGTGAACGGGACCGTCACCGCGTGCCCGGCGCGCTGCGCCGCCTGCTCGACGCCGGCGCCGCCGGCCAGCACGACGAGATCGGCGAGCGACACCCGCTTGCCGCCCTGCTGCGCGCCGTCGAACTCCGCCCGGAGGCGCTCCAGGGTCGCGAGCACCGCGGCGAGCGCGGCGGGCTGGTTCGCCTCCCAGTCCTTCTGCGGCGCCAGGCGGATGCGGCCGCCGTTCGCGCCGCCGCGCTTGTCGGAGCCGCGGAAGGTCGACGCCGCCGCCCACGCGGTCGAGATCAGCTGCGCAACCGAGAGCCCCGACGCCAGCACCTTCGCCTTCAGCGCCGCGACGTCGTGCGCGTCGACCAGCGGGTGGTCGAGCGCCGGGATCGGGTCCTGCCAGAGGAACTCCTCCGTCGGGACCTCCGGGCCGCGGTAGCGGGAGCGCGGGCCGAGGTCGCGGTGCGTGAGCTTGAACCACGCGCGCGCGAAGGCGGCGGCGAGCTCGTCGGGGTGCTCGTGGAAGCGGCGCGAGATCGTCGCGTAGACCGGGTCCATGCGCAGCGAGAGATCCGTCGTCAGCATCGTCGGCGCGTGCCGCTTCGACGCATCGTGGGCGTCGGGGATGGTGCCGGCGCCGGCACCGTTCTTCGCCGTCCACTGGTGCGCACCGGCCGGGCTCTTCGTCAGCTCCCACTCGTAGCCGAAGAGGTTCGCGAAGAAGCCGTTGCCCCATTGGGTGGGCGTGGTGGTCCAGGTGACCTCGAGGCCGCTCGTGATCGCGTCGCCGGCCTTGCCGGAGCCGAAGCGGCTCTTCCAGCCGAGGCCCTGCTCCTCGATCGGCGCCGCCTCCGGCACGGGACCGACCAGCGCCGCGTCGCCGGCGCCGTGGGTCTTGCCGAAGGTGTGGCCGCCGGCGATCAGCGCGACCGTCTCCTCGTCGTCCATCGCCATGCGCGCGAAGGTCTCGCGGATGTCCTTCGCCGCCGCGAGCGGATCCGGGTTGCCGTCCGGGCCCTCCGGGTTCACGTAGATGAGCCCCATCTGGACGGCCGCGAGCGGGCCCGCGAGCTCGCGCTCGCCCGAGTAGCGCGTGTCGTCGCCCAGCCAGGTCTTCTCCGCGCCCCAGTCGACGTCCTGCTCCGGCTCCCAGATGTCCTCGCGGCCGCCCGCGAATCCGAGCGTCCGGAAGCCCATCGACTCGAGGGCGACGTTGCCCGTCAGGATGATGAGGTCCGCCCACGAGAGCTTGCGGCCGTACTTCTGCTTGATCGGCCAGAGCAGGCGGCGCGCCTTGTCGAGGTTGCCGTTGTCCGGCCAGCTGTTGATGGGCGCGAAGCGCTGGTTGCCGTGGCCCGCGCCGCCGCGGCCGTCGCCGGTGCGATAGGTGCCGGCGCTGTGCCACGCCATGCGGATGAAGAACGGCCCGTAGTGCCCGAAGTCCGCCGGCCACCAGTCCTGCGAGTCGGTCATGAGCGCGCGCAAGTCCTGCTTCACGGCGGCGAGGTCGAGGGTCGCGAACTCCGCGGCGTAGTCGAAGTCCGCGTCCATCGGATCCGAGAGCGCGGAGTGCTGATGGAGGAGGTCCAGCCGCAGCTGGTTCGGCCACCACTCGAGGTTGGACATCGCCCGGCGGACGTCGCGGAACGGGCACTTCGCGTCGCTCGTCATGGTCCGTGACTCCTCTTGGTTGGTTGACGGGTGGCTCGGTGGCGCGAAGGCTACGTGCGTGCCGTCGTCGCGACAAGCGGGCCGCACGACCGAGGGCACGCCCGCCGGCCCGTGTCGCAAGCGACGTGCCGGCGCCGCATCCTCGTCGTCGCGGCATGATCCGCCGCGCCAGCCCCCGCCGACATCTCGTCCGCGCGCCCGTCATTCGGCACGCGACGCGTGCCCCGCCGAAGCCGCCGGCACGAAACGCGGACGTCCGCCCGCTCAGTCGGGTTTCGCGATCACCTGGATGTTGAGCGTCGGCTGGCTGTCGATGAGGATCACGGTGCCGCCGAAGTGCAGCGTCAGGCGCCCGGGAGCGCGCTTGGCATCCTCGGTGACGAGCGACACGGGACCGACGTCGAGCGTGACGCGCGTGGTGCCGGAGGCGTCCACCAGCTCGCTGATGAACCGCTGCTGGACGGCCTCGAGGGAGACGCGAAGTCGGCTGCCGTCCGACCCCTCCACCAGAAAGCGCGCGTCGTGCCCCACGCCTTCCACGCCGCAGCCACCGAGGGTCTTCGCCATGCGGGAGACGGTGTCGATCATGTCCCCGGGTATAGTCGAAGCTGCGGCGGCCTGTCATCGGAGGCGCCGCAAGCGACCGCGAGCGTGCCGCGGGCCGGCAGGGATCGGCGACGACGACCACCCCGGCGCCGAGGGGGCGCACTCGGATTCGCACCCCGCGGCGCCGGTACCGTGAGCGCAGCGGTCGGCGCCGACCGCCCGACGACGCCGGCGCCACCACCGATCGAGCCGCCGCGGGCCACGCCGACGCCACGGCGCATGCGCGGTGACGATGCGCCTCGCCGGCAGGCCGTCGCGCATCGTCACCTCCCACCGCAGGCGCTGCCGCCTGCACGAGGCATTTCCTGCGCTCGAGGCGCGTTCTTGTCTTGACTCGGTTCCGTCGCGGCGGGTACGTCTCGCCCGGCAGCTGCAACGCCTTCCAGGCAAAAAGGGGGAGATCCTCGATGAATTGGTCCAGATCGCGCGCCACCGTGGGCGCTCTCACGCTCGGCGCCGCCACGCTCTGCGCGCCCGTCGCGGCTCTCGCCGCCGCGCACGTCGTCAACCCCGGCGAGTCCATCCAGGCGGCGGTCGACGCGGCCAACCCGAACGACACCGTGATCGTCATGCCCGGTGACTACACCGAGACGCACGGTGGCACCTCCGCGGTCCGGATCACGAAGAGCCTCAAGCTCTTCGCGAAGGGCAAGCCGGGCGCACCGGTGCGCCTCCTGCCCGGTCCCGGGAACCGCCACGGCATCATGGTCGAGCCGCAGAACCCGGGCGTCGATCCCGACGTGAAGGGCGTCAAGATCCGCGGCTTCACGGTCGAGGGCTTTCCCAAGAACGGCATCTGGCTGCGCTACGTGAACGGCTACAAGATCGAGAAGAACACCTCGATCAACAACCTCGAGAACGGCATCTGGCCGACGCTCTCGGCCAACGGCCTGGTGAAGAAGAACGTCGCCTACGGCTCCGAGGACGCCGCGCTGTGGGTCGAGGCCTCCGAGAACGTCCGCGTGATCCAGAACGAGCTGTACGACAGCCCGACGGGTCTCGAGGTCACCATCTCGAAGAAGGTGAAGATGGTGAAGAACGTCGTGCGCGACAACACCGTCGGCGTGGGCCTCTACCACCCCTCGGCGGCCGGCCTGCCGGCCATCCCGCCGTACACGCAGTACGGCGACTGGCTGCTGATCGGGAACCGCATCTACTCGAACAACGCCCCGAACACCGCCCCGCCGGGCTCGATGTCGGCGCAGCTGCCCGCGGGCGTCGGCGTGCTGATGCTCGGCGTCGACCGCGTGACGGTGAAGAAGAACACCGTCCAGAACAACAACTCGGTCGGCATCGGCATGATCGACTGGTGCTTCGGCGTCGACTGCACGACCAACCCGCCGGTGGTGACCGACACGGCGCCGGACAACAACACCTTCATCGCCAACGTGGTCACCAACAACGGCGCCAGCCCGTCGCCGTCCTATCCGCTTCCGGGCAGCGACACCCTGCTCCTCGGCGGCACCGGCAACTGCGTCAAGGCCAACACCATCGGGAATCCTGGGCTCTTCCCTCTTCCGCCTGCGTGCTGAAGACCGCCCGGGCGGCGGTCGGATCGGCAGCTCGCGGCATCGCGTGACGCCCACGTGATGACCTCGAGCGCCGCTCCGGCCACCGTCCGGCGGTTCGTCGGCCCGCTGGCCGACGACCTGACCGTTCTCTGCCTCCCCGGGGGGCCGTCCACCGCGGCGGCCCCCGGGGTCGAGGCACCCTGGCGAGAGCTGGCTCGTCAGCTCGCCGCCCACGGGGCGTCCTTCCGCGACCTCACCACCGAGACGATCCTCGTCCGGGACGTCGGCCGCGAGCTGCCCGTCCTGCTCGAGGCGCGTCGCCGCGTGCTCGCGGAGCTGGAGCAGGCGGACGTCGCCCCGCGTCCGAGCTTCATCGGACAGGCGCCGGCCGGCGACGGCCTGCCCTTCCACCTCCTCGCGACCGCCGTCGTGCCGCACCGGCGCGACGCCTGGTCCGTGCTCGACGTGTCCGCGCCGGTACCCTGCGGCTGCGACGGCTGCGTCCGTACCGGCGCCCGCCTCGTGCACCTGGGCGACCGCACCTGGCTGCACTCGACGAACGTCTACGGCCGCGGGGCCGATGCGTATGCACAGACGCAGGACGCGTTCCGCACCGCGGAGCAGCTCCTGCGGCAACACGGGCTCGACGTCCGCGACGTCGTGCGGACCTGGATCCACCTGCGCGACATCGACCGCGACTACGACGCCCTCAACCGCGCGCGCCGCGAGTTCTTCCACGACCGCGGGGTCGTGCGCCGTCCCGCCAGCACCGGCATCCAGGGCATCCCGTTCCCGGACGGGCACCACGTCTCGCTGCGGCTGACGGCCATGCGTCCGGTCGAGGCGTCGGTCGTCTCCACGCCGACGCTCAACGAGGCCTGGAGCTACGGCGCCGACTTCTCGCGCGGCCTGCGTCTGGTCGACGCGAACCAGGTCACGGTCCACGTCTCGGGCACGGCCAGCATCGACGAGGCCGGCCGCAGCGTGCACCACGGCGACGTCGGCGCGCAGGCCGAGCGCATGCTGCACAACATCGCGACCCTGCTCGCGGGTCAGGGCGCGGGGTTCGCAGACGTCATGTCGGCCATCACGTACGTGAAACGTCCCGCCGACGCCGACGCGGTGCGCGCGGTGTTCGCCCGCCGCGGTTTTCGGGGTTTCCCCTGCTCCGTCGTCGAGGGCCCGCTCTGCCGGCCGGAGCTGCTCTGCGAGACCGAGGCCGTCTGCGTTCTTCCGGTCGCGTCGCCGACGGCGTAGCATCCGCCCGATGTCGCCCCTTCACCATCGGGCCCTGCGCGTCGCGCTGGCGCCGCTCGGGCTCGGCCTCGTGCTGCTCCTCGTAGTACCGCTCCTCACCGGCTGCGAGCGCGAGCCCGGCACCGATGCCGCCGTCGCCGCCGTGCCGGCCGGCGACGCCACCGGCACCGGCAAGCTCCAGATCGGCTATCCGCAGGACGGCACGCTCTTCCCGCCCGAGATCGTGGCCCCGACGCTCGTCTGGCAGGACGCGACGGAGCACGTCGACCGCTGGTGGGTCGTCGTCCGCGACGACGCCGGCGCCGAGCTGCTGCGCGCCGCGGCCGAGGGCCGTCGCTTCCGGCCCTCCGAGGACGACTGGCGGCGGATCAAGGCGGCGAGCCGCGAGCGCGACGCCGAGGTCGTGGTCGCGGGCGTCAGCCAGGCGCGGCCGGGCACGATCCTCTCGTCGGCGCGCATCCGCATCCGCACCTCGAAGGACCCGGTGAACGACGCGCTCTTCTACCGCGAGGTGCCGCTGCCGTTCCTCGAGGCGGTGCAGGACCCGTCCCGCATCCGCTGGCGCTACGGCACCGTCGATCTGGAGGAAGGCCCGCCGATCGTGCTCCAGAACCTGCCGGTCTGCGGCAACTGCCACTCCTTCGCCGACAACGGCAGCACGCTCGGCCTCGACGTCGACTACGGCAACGACAAGGGCGCGTACGCCATCATGGACGTCGCCAAGCACATGGTGCTGGACGACGCCAAGATCATCACCTGGGCCGACTTCAAGCGGGAGGACGGCGAGCTGACGTTCGGCCTCCTGTCGCGCGTCTCGCCGACGGGGCGCTTCGTCGTCAGCACGGTGAAGGACCGCTCGGTCTTCGTCGCGCTGCCCGACCTGATGATGTCGCAGCTCTTCTTCCCCATCAAAGGCATCCTCGTCGTCTATGACCGCGAGACGAAGACGTTCAGGGAGCTGCCCGGCGCCGACGATCCCCGGTACGTGCAGAGCAACCCGGTGTGGAGCCCCGACGGGAAGGAGATCGTCTTCGCCCGTACGACCGCCTACGCCGCCGACGCGCTGATCCAGCAGAACAACGCGCTGCTCGACGAGAAGGACGTCCCCGAGTTCACCGTCGACAAGAAGCCGTTCCGCTACGACCTGTACCGCATCCCCTTCAACGACGGGAACGGCGGCACGGCCGAGCCGATCCCCGGCGCGTCCGGCGACGGCAAGAGCAACTACTTCCCGAAGTACTCGCCCGACGGAAAGTGGATCGTCTTCTGCAAAGCCAACAGCTACATGCTGCTGCAGCTCGACAGCGAGCTGTGGATCATGCCGGCCAGGGGCGGCGAGGCGCGCCGCCTCCGCCACAACACGCCGCGCATGAACTCGTGGCACAGCTGGTCGTCGAACGGCCGCTGGCTGGTGTTCTCGTCGAAGGTGAACGGGCCCTACACGCAGCTCTTCCTCACCCACATCGACGACGACGGGAACGACAGCCCGCCCGTCCTGCTCGAGCGCTTCACCTCGTCCGATCGCGCCGCCAACATCCCCGAGTTCGTGCGTCGGCCGGGCGACGCCATCGCCGAGATCAAGGAGCAGTTCCTCGACGCCTACTCGTTCCTGCGCGCGGGCATGGCGAACGAGCGCACCGGCGACCACAAGGGCGCAGAGCGCGCGTTCCGGCGCGGTCTCGCGATCGCGCCCGACAACGCCGAGCTGCACAACTCGCTCGGATGGACGCTCTTCCAGGACGGCCGCCCGGCCGAAGCGGTGCCCGAGTACCTGCGCGCCATCGAGCTCGACCCGAAGCAGGCGAAGGCCCACAACAACGTCGCGCTCGCCCTGGTCGAGCTCGGCCGCCTGGACGAGGCGGCGGCGCACTTCCGCACGTCGCTCGCGATCGAGCCCAAGGCGGAGATCCACAGCGACCTCGGCTTCGTCCTCGCGCGCCAGGGCAAGGGGGACGAGGCCCAGGCCGAGTACGCCAAGGCGCTGGCCCTCGACCCCGACTGTCCCTCGGCGCACTTCAACATGGCCGTCACCGCGGTCCAGAGCGGCGCGCTCGACGAGGCGGAGGCGCACTATCGCAAGGCCCTGCCCGGACGGGGCACCGCCGAGACCCACAACGGGCTCGGCTACGTCCTGGCCCGCCAGGGCCACGACGCCGAGGCGATCACGGAGTTCCGCGAGGCGATCGCGATCGACGAGAAGTTCACCCCTGCGTGGAACAACCTCGGCGAGTCTCTGTCCCGCCAGGGACAGCTCGAGGAAGCCGCCAGGGCCTACGAGACGTCGCTCGCGCAGCGTCCCACCGCCGGCGCCCACAACGCGCTCGGCGTCGTGCTGAAGAAGCTGGGTCGCATGGACGAGGCCAACCGGCAGTTCCAGAAGGGCCGCGCCCTCGCGGCTGGTGGGTGAAGCGCATACAGCTCGCGCGGGATTATGTCTTGACAGTGATCGACCCCTTCCGGGACACTCCGCGCGCTTGCGCCCGGGCGGGAGAGTCCGCCGGTCGTGAGCCGTGGTGGCCGTCGCAGACGGCCTCCACGGCGACAGCGAAGAAGCGCACAGAAGGGGGCTGTAGGTGATCCGAGTTCCGCAGAGAGCCATCGCGCTGGTCGGCGGCGCCGTCGTCGCGATCGCGCTCACGATCGGCGCCACCGACGTCCAGGCGTACCAGTGGTACGACCGCTTCGGCGATCAGACGCAGGGATGCGTCACCTGCCACCCCGCCTTCCTCGGCGGCAACGGCGCGCTGCACGCGCAACACCGCTCGCTGCTCGGCACCCCGGCCGAGCAGCTGGCCCGCTGCAACGTCTGCCACCCGAACGGGGGCGGCACGACGCCCGTACTGACCTACACCAGCGGTCCAATCGGCCCGCTCACGAGCGGCGGCTTCGGCTGCTCGGGCTGCCACGGCCAGCTCTACGGCGAGACCTCGCCGAACAGCGGTCTGCCGAAGGCGACGTCGTACGGCCTGCGCCAGGTGCACGTGAACGCCGGTCTCACCCAGTGCGGCACCAGCGGCTGCCACGCGCAGGGCGCGCTCGGCTCGCCCGATCCCTTCCCCGCGCTCTACCCGGAGAGCTTCCCGCCGCCCTACTACGCGGCCGAGTTCTCGGTCCTGCGCGACCCGTGCTCGAGCGCCGAGGAGGACATGCCGTTCGACGCCGACCTGCTCGGCCTCGACAACGACGGCAACGGGCTGCGCGACTTCCCGAACGACCCCAACTGCGCGGCGCCCACGACGACGACCACCACCACGCTCCCGTCGTTCGAGTGCGCGCCCGCACCGACCGGGGGCTGCGTCACCCCGAGCAAGGGCGTCCTGCTCGTGAACGAGAAGAGCGCCGGCAAGGAGAAGCTCAAGGTCGTCTTCACGAAGCTGCAGGCGGCGGTGGCGCCGAGCCAGTTCGGCAACCCGGTGAGCGGCAGCACGAAGTACAACGTCTGCGTGTACGACGCCGCCAACCAGCTCCGCGGCCAGTACACCGTCGCCCGTGCGGGCGGCACGTGCAGCAACGGCAAGCCCTGCTGGGCGACGGTCTCGAACAAGGGCTACAAGTACAACGACAAGGCGTCGGCGGCCGACGGCATCCTCAAGATGTCGCTCAGCGGCGGCGCGGCCCTGAAGGGCAAGGTGATCGTCGGCGGCAAGAACACCGGGGCGATGCCGACGGGCGTCGCGCTGGCGATGCAGAGCCAGACCAGTGCGACGGCGCAGGTCGTCGCCAGCGACGGTATCTGCGTCGGCATGACCCTCACCAAGGTGAAGAAGGCCGACGGCTTCCTCTTCAGCGCCGTCGGGCCGTGACCACCTGACGCCGCGATCCGGCCACGGCGGCCGCCGCGTCCTGTGGGGATGCGGCGGCCGTCGCCGCTTCGGGGCCACGGACGGAGCGGCACACCCTCCGCTGGACGCCCCGGAGCCCAGCTGGCAGACGAACCAGCGCCGTGCGCGATCTCGCCGAATCCCACCCGGCCCTCCTCGCGATGGGGCTCCTCCTGCTGATCGCGACCGTCGTCCTCGGGCTGGTCACGGTCATGATGCAGCGACGCGGCCTGTCGCCGCGCCCGGTGATCTGGTTCGCGGTCTTCTTCGCGCTCATCGTCGGCCCGCAGGCGGCGTGGCACGGCGCCGTCGCAGCGGGCTGGGTCGCGGATCTCCCGACCTGGACGCCCGCGGGCGACCTGCCGCGCGACGACACGCCGCTCGCCGCGACGGTGGTCGAGGCCGATCTCGCCCACGACGGCACCAGCTTCCGCACCCCCGAGCGCGTCTTCGGCCCCGACGTCGACCGCCACCTCGTGCGCGACTCGCGTCTCCTCCTCGGCCGCTTCCTCGACGCCGCGGAGATCGCGCAGCACGCGTCCTACGTGACCGGCGAGACGATGCTGGTGGCGCGCCTCGCGACCCCCGACGCCGCCCGCCAGGCCCGCGACGTCTGGCTCATGACCATGGGCATCCCCCGCATCCGCGTCGACGTGGCGACGCGGACGCGCCCCGTCGGCGACCGCGCCCGCGTCGCCGTCGCCGGCCGCACGCTCTTCGCCTGGACCGCGGCCGACGACGCGACGCTCGACCGCCGCCTCGCCTCCATCTCGGCGGTGCGCATCGGCCCCGCTGCGCCCGCGCCCGGTGCGCCGGCCCCGCCGCCGCTGCGCTGGATCCTCGCCGGCGCGGGGCTGAACGTCCTCCTCGTCGTCCTCTGGTTCTTCAAGGGCCTCACCTGGGCGACCGAGGCGCGCCCCACGACCGCCGCGCCGCAGCCGGCGGCGGCGCTCTCGCAGCGCCTGCTGGCGCTCGGCCGCGCCGACGTCCCCTTCGGCGTCACGCCGGGGCCGGGCGACGGCGAAGTCCAGGCCACGTGGTGCTGGGCGGACGCGCGCTGGATCGACCTCGCACGCGCCCGCGGCGTGCGCCGCACGCACCGATTCGTGCTCGCGCTCGACGAGGCCGCGCACGTGGTCCGCGTGCGCGAGTACTGGAGCGCCTGGGACTGGTCGGCGGGCCGCGGCGGCGCCCACGCCGCCTGGCACGCCGCCCGCGGCGTGACGTTCTTTCGGGTCGAGCGGGAGCGCGTGCTGGGCGCGCAGCTCGACGAGCGAGGGCTCCCCACCGGCGCGCTGTCGAAGGCCTGGACCTTCGACCTCGACGAGATGCGCCTGCCGCTGCAGCGCGCCGTGGTGGAATCCGGATGGATCTGGCGTCCCGTGGCCTGGCAGGGGCCAGGTTGGCTGCGCTGGCTGACCGGGTAGCAAACGCGCCCTCGCGCCGGCGGCGTCTCCAGCGAGGTGTCGGCGGGAGCCCGCACCGCACGCCGCGCGCCGGCCCGAGCGGCGCTGCGGGCCGACGGGGACGTTTTCCCGCGGGCAGGTACGACGACTCGTGTTAGGGTCGCTCGATGCCCGTCCTCCGACCGGGCTCCGTTCGTGACCACGGAGCCATGCCCGCCTGCCTGGTCCTTCTGCTCCTGCTCCTCTTGGCGACGCCCGCGGCGGCTGCCAGGATCTTCACCCCGCTCGGTCACCTGCCGCTCGACGGCGGCATCGGCAGCTTCCCGACCGACGTCTCGGCCGACGGCCGCGTGGTCGTCGGCTACGTGTCCAACCAGCTGGAGACCGACCCGAGCGAGATGCGGGAGAGCTTCGGCTTCCGCTGGAGCGACGACGGCCTCATGACGAAGCTGCCGTGCGTCCCCTACACCGTCAGCAACGACGGGCGGACGCTCGCGGGCACCTGCCTCGACGCGTCGGACGATCCCGTACTGCTGGTCGACGGCGCGCCGGTGAATCTGGCGCTGAACCCGTCGGACGGCTACAGCCCGCCGACGATGGTGTCGGGCGACGGGCAGGTCGCGTTCACGACCGCGCTCTACACGCCCCCCTGCGCACCGGGGGTCTGCTTCACCTACGGCGAAGCCGTCCGTGTCACCAGCGCCGGCGCCCAGCGCCTCGGCTTCCTGCCCGGCGACCAGGGCAGCGAGATCCGCGCCATCTCCTCCGACGGCTCGGTGGCGGCGATCATCAACTACCTGCCCTCCCCCGACCCGACGGAGGATCACCTGCACTTCCGTACTGCGCGCTGGCAGGGATCGATGCAGGACATCGGCACCCTGCCGGCCGGCGCCGACATGTTCCCGACCGACATCTCCACCGACGGCTCGGCGATCGTCGGCTTCAGCATCCTCGGCGACGACGTCTTCTTCTTCACGGCGTGGCGTTGGACCGCGGCAGGCGGGCTGGTCGAGCTCCCGGTCCCGTTCGGCGGGACCGCAGGCACGGCCACCGCCACCAGCGTTTCTGGCGACGGCCAGGTGATCGTCGGCGGCTACCTCGACGGCATGCTCGCACGCCGTGCCGTCGTCTGGACCGCGGACGGCGGGGTTCGCGACCTCCAGGACATGATGGAGCTGGAGGTCGGCGTCGACCTGAAAGGGTGGAACCTCATGGCCGCCACCGCGATGTCGCGCGACGGCTCCACGATCGCGGGCGTGGGCCTTCCCCCGGCCTGGCCCTACCCGACGGGATGGCGCATCGGCCCGCCGCCGTCGCAGCTGAAGCTCCGCTTCGCGGCCGCGCGCATGACGATTCCCGACCATCGCGGCGAGGAGGAGCACGAGTTCCGCCGGGATCCCGCGCTGGTCACGGCCTACGGCCGCACCGCCGTGCCGATCGTGGTCTCGGTGTCGGACGAGGACGACGGGGCCCAGCTGCTGCCGAACGCGACCGTCACCATCTCGGTCGAGAGCGTGGGCGCCGGGGTGCACACGTCCCACCTGGGCCTCTCCCTCGCCCCGGACGACGAGAGCGGACCCGAGGAGATGACGGTGAGCACCGGCCCCAGCGGCGAGGCGACGGTCTACCTGCACGTGGAGGAGCTCTACCGCAACGTCGCCGACGGCGAGCCCAACGCCACCGGTTTCGAGGTGACCGCCCGGTGGCAGAGCGTCGTCGAGAAGCGGACGATTCCGGTCGAGGACAACCGCAAGACCATTCTCGACCGCTACCGCGCGGCGACGGACTACTTCCCCGACGGCGCGCGCTCCGGCTGGCGCGACGCCTTCCTGCCGCCGGTCGACCCGATCACGAGCCTTCCCGGCGCGGCGCTGTCGGCGCTCTTCCAGCCCGGCAACACCGGCGCCGGGTCGGTCCTCTGCAACACGTACCAGGCGCGCGCGCTCACCTTTCTGAACGACATCCGCCACTCCGACGACGGCTGGCTCCTGAACGGTCTCGACTACTCGCCGCTCCAGACGGTCGACACCGACCATCACTTCGTCGGCTTCTATCCGCACGGGCTCCGCTTCGACCACGCGCGCGCGATCATCCTCGACCCGTGGCTGCCGCAGACGATCGCCTACTACTCGTGGGAGGAGTGGGCGACCTTCCTCGACCGCAGCGGCGGCAACGTCGTGCCGGACGTCCGCCAGGATCCGCTCAATCCCGGCGCATGCGTCGTCCAGTGCGGCGCCGGCAACTTCGTCCCGCCCTACTACCCGGCCGCGGGCGGCCGCTATCCGTACTTCGAGGAGAACGCGTCGCTGCCGATCGCGGCACGCTTCGACGCCTGCCTGCGCATCCCGGGGCTGCAAACGCCGCCGAAGCGCGTGGGCTGGTGCCAGCGCCACGGCTTCAGCGGATCCGCGCAACAGTCCATCCCCGCCGGCGACACCGACCACGCGACGGTGCTGGTCGGCTCGCCGGTGCAGTTCCTCGTCACCCAGCCGGACGGCCGCCGCTTCGGCTTCACGAGCCCCGATCCGGCGAGCTACGTGAACGACTTCGCAGGCGAGTTCTCGACGGCCTTCACCCCCGTCCGCGAGACCGACGGTGGCCGCGGCTGGTACCTCGACGTACCGCCCGGACGGCAGTTCCGTCTCGAGCTCCCCGCCATCGAGAGCGGCACGATGGACGTCGCCGTGCTCGGCACCGACGGCGTCGTGTGGGGCGGCTGGCTCGACGTCCCGATCACGGCCGGCCGCACGACCGGCGTCGACGTCGACCTGGACGCGGGCTGCCCGACGCTCCTGGCGGCGAGCGGCATCGGCGTCGCGTGCGAGCGTCCGACCGCGTGCGCCGGCGACGCCGAGTGCCCGAGCGACGACCCCTGCGTGCCGCGCGCGTGCGTCGAAGGGATGTGCCGCAACCGCCCCGTCGACGGGCACGCCGCCGCCACTTGCACCTGCGACCGCCCGCGTCCCGCCGCGTGCGACGCGCCGAAGCTGCCGCGGCCGCTCGTGAAAGCGACGGCGAAGGCGTGCCGCCTGCTGAAGGGCAAGGGCATGGCCAACGCGCGCAAGCGTCCCAAGCTGCTCACGCGGGCGGGCAAGGCGCTCCGGACCGCGTCGAAGGCGCTCGGCAAACGCGCCGTGACGCGCAAGGTGTCCGACGCCTGTCGTGCGGCGCTGTCGCAGCGCTATGCCGAAGCCGCGGCGCGGGTCGAGGGGCTGCGCTGAGCGGCAGCACACGTCCGATCGGAAGGATGTCGAGAAAGCCGTTCGCCGACCTGGCCGTCGCCGTCTCCGCCGCCGCGATTGACTCCCGGAGCGGGCTCGCGGGAGGAGGGGGACGCATGGTCCACGATTCCGCGCGCGCCGCCGGCCACCTCGAGCGGGAGCGGCTGTGGCCGCGGGTCTGGCAGATGGCCTGCCGCGAGGCCGAGCTCGCCGCGCCGGGCGACTTCGTCGTCTACGACATCCTCGACGACTCGATCCTCGTCGTGCGCACGGGCCCGGGCGCGGACGACCTCGCGGCGATGTACAACGTCTGCCAGCATCGCGGTCGCCGGCTCGTCGACGAGCCGCGCGGGCACGTCGGCAAGGCGTTCCGCTGCCGCTTCCACGGCTGGCAGTACGATCGCTCGGGCGGGCTCACTCACGTGCACTTCGAGGAGGACTGGCGCGGCTGCGCCGCGTTCGACACGGCGCAGCTCGGCCTCCCGCGGGTCGCGCTCGCACGCTGGGGCGGATGGATCTGGATCAACCAGGACCCCGACGCCGTGCCGCTCGCGGACTTCCTCGGCGAGGTCCCGCGCTTCCTCGACCCGTTCGCGCCCGCCGCCATGCGGCCACTCTGGTGGAAGACGATCCTCGCGCCGGCCAACTGGAAGATCCTCGTCGGCGCCTTCATCGAGGCCTACCACAGCGGCGCCACGCACGTGTCGGGCATCAACTACCGCAGCGCCCGCGTGCCCGGTCTGGCCCTCGGCGACCACGCCATGCTGTACGGCGAGCCCGGGCCGTTCACGGAGTACAAGGCCGAGGACGGCCGCTGGGTGACGCCGACGTCGCTCCAGGAGAACATGTGGGCCAACTTCACCCACCTCGGCCGCACCATCGGCGCGATGACGCTGGCGCCGGGCATGGCGGCGTTCGCGCGGCTGCGGGTGCTGCCCGACGACACGCCGGTCGACGTGGTGATGACGAAGCTCTTCGACTTCCACCGCGAGGAGATGGAGGCGCGCGGCATCGCCTGGCCCGAGACGCTGACGCTGGAGGCGTGGGCGGCGGCCGGGCTCGATTGGCACATCTTCCCGAACAGCATCGTGCTGCCGACCTTCGACGGCGCGCTCTGGTACCGCATGCGACCGCACGGTGACGACCCCGACCGCAGCGTCGTCGACATCTGGTCCCTCGGTCGCTTCGCTGCCGGTCGGGAGCCCGTCGTGCAGCAGGAGCTGTTCCACGGCTTCGAGGCGCTCCGCGGCCAGTGCGAGTTCCTCGAGGAGGACTTCGCCAACCTCGAGGCGGTGAGCCGCGGCATGAAGTCGCGGGGGTTCCGCGGCGGCATCCTGAACCCGGTGCAGGAAGCCGCGGTGGTGAACTTCCACGCCGTGCTCGAGCGCTACCTGTCCCGGGCGTGAGCGCCCGCGCGCCGTGCGCCGCCGCGGCTCGTCACTGCGGCAGCTGGATCTCGACGGCGTCCACCGCGACCGCGGTCATGATGCCGCTGATCGCGCGCAGCGGGTGCCCGTTGCCCGCCGAGCACGCGAGCACGATCGGGCCTGCACCGGTGAATGCACCGACGTAGGTGAGGTACGACTCGATCTGCGCCTGGGTGCCGACCCGCGGCCAGAGATCGTCCAGCGTCGTGTCTCCGGCGGTGAGGTAGCAGTCGTAGCGATAGGAGTTCGCCGGCGGCCCGTCCGGGTCGGTGATCGTGACGCCGTGCAGGCGCGCCGTCACGACGTAGCTCCCCTCGGGCACGTCGAGGGACAGCAGCGTGACCGCGCTGGAATCGGGAATGTCGACGAAGGTCTGGAGCTTGGTCACGTAGCCCGTGCTCGGACCGCGCGGACCGGGCTCTCCCGGGTCACCCTTCGGGCCGAGCGCGCCGAGCTCGGCGAGCGCGACGGCCGTCTCCTTCTTCCGGCAGGCATCGTCGCGAACCACGACCACCCCGGATTTCTTCTTGCAGAGCACCGCGCCCTGGCTCGCGCGCATCCCGAACGCCATCGAGAACGCGACCGTCAGCACCACCCATGTCCCTGCCCGCATCCGCATGCCCCTCCTCCCCAACGCCTCGCTCGTAACACGGGCGCAAGCGGGGCGCACATGACGAGCGGTCCCGGCGCGCCCCTCGCACGGAACGGCACGAGCAGCGGCCGCCGGCGCCATGGGGTAGCGTGCTCTCCATGAGGATCGAGCTCTGCGCCCTCCACGTCGACGATCAGGAGAAGGTGCTCCGCTTCTACACGGACGGGCTCGGCTTCCGGAAAGCCCGGGACATTCCCGCCGGCGCGTTCCGTTGGATCAGCGTCGTCTCGCCGCAAGGGCATGGCGACGTCGAGCTCGTGCTCGAGCCGAACGTCAACCCCGCGACCAGGGCCTATCAGGAAGCGCTGCTGGCGCAGGGCATCCCGGCCACGGCCTTCGCCACCGACGACATCGCCGCCGAGGTGGACCGCCTGAAGGCGAAGGGCGTGGCGTTCACGATGGAGCCCACGCCGATGGGGCCGGTGGTGGTGGCGGTCTTCGCCGACACCTGCGGCAACCTGATCCAGCTCTACCAGAAGACCTGAATCGCCGCCGGACGGGCGCGCGTCAGGCCGCGGCCGACACGCGCTCGCGCGCCGTGGCGAGGAACGGGTCGTCGGCGGAGTCGGGCGCCTTGGCGTCGGGGTACTGCGAGGCGGCGGTCGTGTGGCGGAGCGCGCCCCAGACCGTCGTCTCGATCGGCGACTGCCAGTGGGCGAACCAGCCCTCCGCGCGCAGGAAGCGATGGACCGCCGGCAGCCGGTAGCAGGGCACGCCCGGATATAGGTGATGCTCCAGATGGAAGTTGTTGCCGAGGAAGAGAGCAGTGTAGAAGGGCGCCGCGTAGCTGCGGGTATCGCGGAACGGGCCGACGCGCGTGCCCGCGTGCTCGAGGTAGCCGCGAAGGCCCGACATCGGGACGAGGACGAGGATGGGGAGGACGACGCCGAAGATCACGAAGCGCGGCGCGACGACGGCGATCGCGGCGTACGTCGCGAGCCAGAGCGCCAGCATCGCGACGTTCATCCACGCGAGCCGGCGCTGCGCGCGGGCGCTGAACGGAAGCTTGTATCCGAGCGCGAGCGGCTTCCCGAGCGCCATGCGGATCATGTTCCGCTGATGCGAGCGGTTGCCGTTCACCCGCGCCCGCAGAAAGCGGCTCCAGAACGTGCGCAGCGGTGCGTAGAGCTGCGCGTCCGGATCGGAGCCCTGGTTCGTGAAGCGGTGGTGGTTCCAGTGCGCGATGCCGTAGCCGATCGCGCTGAACGACGTCATCGCCGAGACGAACGTCCCGAGCACGACGCTCACCCAGCGGTTCGGATGCAGGTTGAGATGGATGCCCTCGTGGCCGACGAAGCCGCAGAGGTGCGCCCCGTGCGCGGCGACGAGGACCCCCGCCGCCACCAGCACGACGCGCAGGGCGAGCGGAAGCGCGGCGCCGGACGCCCAGGTGGCGAGCACGCCGCCGGCGACGAAGACGCCGACCGACGTCCCGACCACCGCCAGCGCGAGCGGGAAGCTCGGCGCGACCAGCTGGGCGGGAAGGCGGGGACGCCGAAACGGGGCGGCGTCGGCGCGCCGGGCAGGGGCTGGGGTGGGAGCCGGTCCGGTCTCGATGGTGACGTCCATGGTGACCTCGCTGCCGACGACACAGCAAGCGCCGTGCCCCCGCCGCCGGCCGATGCCTGCGCGCTCGCGACGGCACGCCGCCGGAACGCACGTTCCCAGGGAACCGACACGGGAACCCGGGTTCCCGCTCGATGAAGGCGACGCGGGTGCTGGGCGGCCTGGCCGCCCTCCTGGCCGTCGTGGGGCTCGGTCTCGTCGCCGGGCTGCCGCCGCTCGTCGACCGCTGGAAGAACGCCATCGTCACGGACGAGCCCGGCGCGCCGAGCCCGGCGGCGGTGGCCCTCGCCGGACGGCTGCGGCTCGCCGACCTCCATGCCGACGCGCTCCTGTGGGGCCGTGACCTCACCGTCCGCCACGGCCGCGGCCACGTCGACCTGCCGCGGCTCCAGGCCGGGAACGTCGCCGTCCAGGGCTTCGGCATCGTCACGCGCGCGCCCCTCGTCCTCGACATCGAGCGCAACGAGGACGGCGCCGCCGACGCGATCACGCTCTTCGCCCTGTTCCAGGGCTGGCCGCGCGCCACCTGGGGCAGCTACCGCGCGCGGGCGCTGCACCAGGCCCGGCTGCTGGACGACGTCGCGGCGCGCTCGGGCGGCGCGCTCACGGTCCTGCGCTCGGCCGCCGACCTGGAGGCGCTGCTCGCCGCGCGCACGACCGACCCGTCGCGCACGGGTGCGGTCCTCGGCATCGAGGGCGCGCACGTCGTCGAGCACGACCTCGCCAGCGTCGACATGCTGTTCGCGGCGGGCGTCCGCATGATGGCGCCGGCGCACTTCTTCGATACGGAGGTGGGCGGCTCCGCGCACGGCGCGACCAAGGGCGGGCTCACCCCCCTCGGGCGCGAGGTGATCGCGGCGATGCACGCGCGCAGCATGATCGTCGACCTCGCGCACGCCTCGGCGCACACGATCGACGACGTGCTGGCCCTCGGCCGGCCCGTCGTCGTGTCCCACACGGGGATCCGCGCCACCTGCGACAACAACCGCAACCTCTCCGACGATCAGCTGCGAGCGATCGCCGCGACCGGCGGCCTCGTCGGCATCGGCTACTGGGAGACGGCGATCTGCGGCCGCGGCGCGCGCGCCGTCGCTCGGGCGATCCGCCACGCGGTCGACGTCGCGGGCGTGGACCACGTCGGCCTCGGCTCCGACTTCGACGGCTCCGTCGCGACCCCGTTCGACACCACCGGCCTCGCCCACGTCATCGACGCCCTGCTCGCCGAAGGCTTCGACGAGCCTGCCGTCGCCCGCATCATGGGCGAGAGCGTGCTCGCCTTCCTCGCCCGCAACCTGCCGCCGCGCTGAGCCCGCACCGCCGGCCACGACCCGGCGAGATCGCTCGCGGCCCGATCCGCGTGGGGGTCGATTCGGCCCCTTCGCCGGCGGGCGCGCGGCCGCGGCCGCAGGGGTTGCCTCGACGCCCCCGCTCCGGTGAGTATCCCCCCGACACCATCCCAGGGGGACAGCTCATGGCCCAGACCGCGCAGCTCCGCCGCATCGACGTCGCCGAGAACGAGGCCCAGCGGGTCTTCGCCCTCCAACGGCAGGCGTACCTGAAGCATCCGTATCCCTCGCGCGAGGAGCGCGACGAGAACCTGCGCAAGCTCGAGCGCATACTCGTCGACAACGCGACCGCGATCGCCGAGGCCATCAACGCCGACTTCGGGCACCGCTCGGTCGAGGAGTCGCTGATGGCCGAGCTGTTCACCAGCGTCGACGGCATCCGCGACACGCGCAAGAAGCTGAAGAAGTGGATGCGCCCCCAGCGCCGCCACGTCTCCGTCCTCTTTGCGACCGGGTCGAACACGGTCATCCCGATGCCGAAGGGCGTCGTCGGCGTCGTCTCCCCCTGGAACTACCCGCTCTTCCTCACCATCGGGCCCCTCACCAGCATCCTCGCCGCGGGCAACCGCGCGATGGTGAAGATGGCGAGCAACTCGCAGCACCTCTGCCGCCTGCTCGCCGACAGGGTGCGCGCCGTCTTCCCCGAGGAGACGCTCGCGATCCTGCCCGGCGTGCGCGCGCAGGACTTCTCCACCCTGCCCTACGACCACATCATCTTCACCGGCTCGGCCGACGCCGGCCGCACGGTCATGCGCTCGGCGGCGGAGACGCTCACCCCGGTGACGCTCGAGCTGGGCGGCAAGTCGCCGACGATCGTCTGCGACGACTTCGACGTGGAGGAGGCCGCGTCGCGCATCCTCTACGCGAAGTACCTGAACGCCGGGCAGACCTGCCTCGCGCCCGACTACCTCTTCGTGCCCGAGAGCAAGCGCGACGCCTTCGTCGCCGCCGCGAAGCGCATCGTGCCGCAGCGCTATCCGGACACGAACCAGCAGAGCTACACGTCGGTCATCGACGAGAAGTCGTACCGCCGCCTGCGCGCGACGCTCGACGACGCGGCCGCGAAGGGCGCCGAGGTCGTCTCGCTGGTGCCCGGCATGACGTTCAACGACCAGCTGCGGAAGATCCCGCCGCACATGGTCCTCGGCGTCAGCGACGAGATGACCATCATGCAGGAGGAGATCTTCGGGCCGCTCCTCCCGGTGAAGACCTACCAGAGCCTCGACGAGGTCATCGCCTACGTGAACGGCCGTGACCGCCCGCTCGGCTTCTACGTCTTCACGAACGACCAGGCCGTGCAGGACCGGCTCGTCTACTCGACCATCTCGGGCGGCGTCACGGTGAACAACTGCATGCTGCACGTGGCCCAGCACGACATGCCGTTCGGCGGCATCGGCGCCAGCGGCATGGGCCACTACCACGCACACGAGGGCTTCCTCGAGTTCTCGAAGCTGCGCCCCGTCTTCAAGAACCCGCGCCTCTCGCTGCTGCATATGTTCTACCCGCCCTACTCGGCACGGACGCGGCAGCTCCTCGGCCTCCTCATCAGATTCAAGCGCTGAGCGCCCGGCGCGCGCCGAGGACGAGGTCGACGCCGGGCATCCACGGCAGGAGGGCCGCCCCCGGGGCCGAAGCCGTCGTCGCGGCTCGGCGCGACGGCGCCGATCGGGGTGCCGGCGACCTTCTTCGGGCGGGCTGCGACCGTCGCCGCGATCCGCCCTCCGGGGCGCCGGCGGGCGGGTCCTTCGCCGCGAAGAAGTCGTTGGGGAATGGCAACATACAGCGTTCTGGGAGCAGAGGATCACAGATAGTCTGCTGCCACCCGTCGACGCCGAGGCCGGCCGCATGGACGGGGCTCGCGCAGCGTTCCGCGGCTCCGCCCCGCACGGCGCACAGCAGCAACACGGCGAGACGACGGCGCGGCGGGTCCGCGTGCGGGGACCGTACCCGCGCCGCACGGCGAGCGGCGACGTGGAAAACGCTGGACGCCCGCCGTTGCATCCGGGTAGAGCGACCACCGCGATCCATAGAGGGGGGTCCATGCGATGATCGTTCGAGGAACGCGCCGGCTGGCGCATGGTGGCATGGGGGCGGTCTTCGTCGCGGTGGTGGCGCTCGCGGCGGTGCCCGCGGCGGCGCAGACGTCGTTCGTGACCTTCGAATCGGGACCCGTGCGGCCGCTGGCGTTGACGCCGGACGGCAGCACGCTGCTCGCGGTGAACACGCCGGACAACCGGCTCGAGGTCTTCGGCGTGAGCCCGGCCGGCCTGACGCACCTCGCCGCGATCCCGGTCGGGCTCGAGCCGGTCGCCGTCGCCGCGCGGACCAACACCGAGGTCTGGGTGGTGAACCACCTCTCGGACAGCGTCTCGATCGTCGACCTGTCCTCGAGCCCCGCGCGCGTCGTGCGCACCCTGCTCGTCGGCGACGAGCCGCGCGACATCGTCTTCGCCGGCCCGGGCCGCACCCGCGCCTTCATCACCACCGCGCACCGCGGCCAGCAGCGCACCGACGCCTCGATCGCGGCCGTGCCCGGCGCGGGCGATCCGCAGCTGACGACGGCCGGCGTCGGCCGTGCCGACGTGTGGGTCTTCGACGCGACCAGCCTCGGCGCCACCATGGGCGGCACGCCGCTGCGCATCGTCAACCTCTTCACCGACACGCCGCGCGCGCTGGCCGTGAGCGCCGACGGCAGCACCGTCTACGCCGCCGGCTTCCACTCCGGCAACCAGACGACGACGGTCAGCGAGGGCCGCGTCTGCAACGGCTTCGCAGGCGCCGGCCCCTGCGCCGGTGACGGCGTCACCGTGCCCGGCGGCCTCGCCGGCGGGCAGATGCCGGGCGGCAACCCCGGCCCGACGAACAACGTGCAGGGCGTCGCGGCGCCCGAGGTCGGCCTCATCGTCAAGTGGAACAAGGCGACGGCGCGCTTCGAGGACGAGCTCGGCCGTAACTGGAACAACGGCGTCCGCTTCACCCTGCCCGACCGCGACGTCTTCGCCATCAACGCGACGAGCCTCGCGCAGGTTGCGACGCACGCGTCGGTCGGCACGACGCTCTTCAACATGGCCGTCAACCCCGCCACCGGCGCGCTCTTCGTCAGCAACACGGAGGCGATCAACGAGGTGCGCTTCGAAGGCCCGGGCATCGTCGGCGGCTCGACCGTACAGGGCCACCTCGCCGAGTCGCGCATCACGGTGATCGACGCGCCGAACACGACCAACGTCTCCGGCGTCAACATCAAGCCGCGCCACCTGAACAAGCACCTCGACTACGACCTGCTCGCACACGACGTCGGCTTCGACGCGACGGCCAAGAACCACAGCCTCTCCACGCCCGTCGACCTCGTGATCGACAGCACGGGCACGACACTCTACGTGGCCGCCTTCGGCTCCCAGAAGATCGGCGTGTTCTCCACCGCTGCCCTCGCGGCCGACACGTTCGACCCCACGACGACGAGCGCGAGCTACCTCGCCGTGAGCGGCGGCGGCCCCGCCGGCCTCGCACTCGACGAGACGAACGGCAAGCTCTACGTCCTCACGCGCTTCGACAACACGGTGTCGGTGATCCACCTCGGCACCGGTGTCGAGGAGTCGCGGCTGCCGCTGCACAATCCCGAGCCGCTCGAGGTCGTGCTCGGCCGGCCGTTCCTCTACGACGCGTTCCATACGTCGGCGAACGGCGAAGCGTCGTGCGCCAGCTGCCACATCTTCGGCGACATGGACGACCTGGCGTGGGACCTCGGCAACCCCGACGACGTCGTCACCAGCAACCCGATGACCATCAAGCTCAGCATCGGCGCAGGCTCCGAGGTGAACGGCGGCGCGAACGTCAACCAGTTCCACCCGATGAAGGGCCCGATGACGACGCAGACGCTGCGCGGGCTCGTGAACAGCGGCCCGATGCACTGGCGCGGCGATCGCGCCAACGGCGAGTTCGGCATCGGCACCGACGAGGCCCTGTCGTTCGACAACTTCATCGTCGCCTTCTCGGGCCTGCTCGGCCGCGAGGAGGACGTCACCGTCGCGGAGATGCAGGCGTTCACGGACTTCGCGCTGCGCATCACGCTGCCGCCGAACCCGATCCGGGCGCTCAACAACGCGCTCAACGCCGACCAGCAGGCCGGCCGTGACTTCTACAACGGCAGCCGGTTCTCCGACGGCTTCCCGATCCCGAACCTCGGCTTCAACTGCAACGGCTGCCACACGCTCGATGCGAGCCAGGGCTTCTTCGGCACCAACGGCGACGCGAGCTTCGAGAACGAAACGCAGATCGTGAAGATCGCGCACCTGCGCAACCTCTACCAGAAGGTCGGCATGTTCGGCCTGCCGGCGATCCCGTTCCTCAACGCCGGCAACAACGGCTTCCAGGGCGAGCAGGTCCGCGGCTTCGGCTTCCTGCACGACGGCAGCATCGACACCGTCTTCCGCTTCTTCCAGGCGACCGTGTTCAACAACGCCAACGGCGTCGGCTTCGACGGCGCGAACAACGGCGACACGAAACGCCGGCAGATGGAGCAGTTCGTCCTCGCCTTCGACACCGACCTCGCCCCGATCGTCGGGCAGCAGATCACGCTGTCGTCGACGAACGCGGCGGTGGCGAACCCGCGCATCAACCTCCTCGTGCAGCGGGCGGCGGCGCCGTTCACCTCGAAGATCCTCGGCGGTGCCGTCACCGAGAGCGACCTCGTCGTGAAGGGCACGCTCGCGGGCGAGCCGCGCGGCTGGGTCCGCCAGGCCGGCGGGACGTTCCGCAGCGACAAGGCGGCCGATCCCGTGCTGAGCGACGCCGCGCTGCGGGCGCTCGCCGCCGTGCCCGGGCAGGAGCTGACCTACACCGCCGTCCCGCCCGGCTCGGGCGTGCGCGTCGGCATCGACCGCGACCGCGACACCGTGCTCGACGGCGACGACAACTGCCCCGCCGTCTACAACCCCGATCAGGCCGACGGCGACGGCGACGGCATCGGCGACGCCTGCGACACCGACGAGCCGACGACCACGACGACGCTCGCCACCACGACCACGACGACCACGACGACCACGACGACGACGACCACCACCACCACGGTGCCGACCACGACCACGACCACGACGTCCACCACCACGACGGTGCCGACCACGACCAGCACCACCACGTCGACGTCCACTACCACGACGACGTCCAGCACGACGACGACCACGTCGACGTCCACCACGTCCACGAGCAGCACCACCACCAGCACCACGACGACCACCTCGACCAGCACGACGACCACCACCCTCCCCGGCCCCGTCACCTGCACGGCGACGCCGCGGGCGGGCTGCGCGTCGGGCAGCGGCGCGTCGCTGGCGGTCAACGAAAAGGTCGCCGGCAACGAGAAGGTGAAGCTGGTGCTCCAGCGGCTCTTCCCGAACCTCACGGCGGCCAGCTTCGGCAACCCCGTGAGCGGGCCGACCGAGTACGCCCTCTGCATCCACGATCAGTCCGGCGCGCTGGTCGCGAACCTGACGGTCGATCGTCCGGGCGCGCTCTGCGGCACGAAGCCCTGCTGGGGGGCCAACGGCACGACCGGCTATCGCTACAAGGATCGGGCGGCCGCCGCCCACGGCGTCGGCAACCTCATCCTGAAGGGCGGCACGCCCGGCAAGGGCAGCATCACCCTGAAGGCCGCCAACAAGGCGGCGAAGGGTCAGACCGCGATGCCGACCGGCATCGCCGCCGCGCTGGCGGGCGGCAGCCAGGCCACCGTGCAGGTGATCCGCAACGACGGCGGCTGCTTCGAGGCCGTGCTGCCCAACGTGCGCCGCAACTCGGCCACCGAGTTCAACGCCAAGAGGCCGTGAGGAAGCCCTAAAGGAATCCTGAGCGGACGTCCCTTCGACCAGCGGGCGGCTTCCGGGCCGCCCGTCAGTCGAAGGTCAGCGTCGCCTGGAAGGCGACGAGATCGGCCATCGCCGAGAACTCGCCCTTCAGCACGTTGCCCGTCACCGCATCGCGGTTCCGGGTCGAGGCGTCGGGGATGAAGATGTGGGCGTATCCGGCGTCGAGGCGGAACGCCGGCGTCACCTGGTAGCCGGCGCCGAAGGCGAGCCAGTAGCGGTCGTTGTCCGGGATGCGCGGGTCGCGGAAGCGCGGGCTCGAGATCACCGTCTCGTCCCACGCGAAGCCGGCGCGCAGGCTCCAGCGCTCGGTGGCGTCGTAGCGCATGCCGAGCGCGACGCGGAAGCTGTCGCGCCAGTGCTCGGGCGCGCTGAAGTCGGTCTGCTTCGGGTTGGCGAAGTTCACGTAGAGCGTCTGGAAGCGGTCCCAGTGCGTCCAGGTGACGTCACCCATGACCGCGAGCCGCTTCGTGATCTGCTGGAACGCCGCCAGCGAGGCCGAGTCCGGGAACTCGACCGGCGCCTTGCCGGTGGTGTCGCGCAGCTGCCCGGTCGGCCGCACCAGCGCGCGCGCCTGCGGCGGCACGCTGAAGTCGGCGTCGCCCTCGAGCACGTGCTGGACGCGGGACCGATAGGTGAGGCCGACGCGGGTGCCGCTGCGCGGCTCCCACATGGCACCCAGATTCCAGCCCACGCCCCAGCTGCTGCCGACGATCTTCACGAACGCGTCCGCCCCCTGCGGCGGCACCCCGGCGGCGGTGCACAGCTCCGGCGTCAGCCCCTGCTCGATGCAGAGCGTCCCCAGGTCGAGGAAGTTGGTGAGCTTCGCGTGCGCGTACTGCACGTTGAGGCCGGCGCCCAGGGAGAGCCGATCCAGCACGCGCACGGCGAGGCTCGGGTTGACGTTGACGGATTTGAGGTCCGAGACGACGGCGTTGTAGCGGCCGACCCACTCGGGCTCCCAGGCGGTGCGGAGCCCGAACGGGGCGTCGACGCCGAGCCCGATCCAGAGGCGGTCGAGCAGCTGGTGCGAGACGTATAACGACGGCACGGCACCGAGCGCGCCGCCGTTGCCGCCGTCGCTGCCGCGCAGCCGGCCGCCGCCGGCGATCGGGTTCAGATGCGAGCCCTCGTCGTCGAACGTGCCCCAGGTACGGATGCCCGCCATGCCGCCGACGAGGTTCGTGCCGCGCAGCAGCGTCATGCCCGCCGGGTTGAAGTAGATGGTGCGGGCGTCCTCGGCGACGGCCGCCTCGCCGGCCCAGGCGCTGCCGAGCCCGCGCCCCCCGTGCTCCGTCAGCGCGAAGCCGCTCGCCCTGGCCAGTCCCGGCACGAGACACACCACCACGGCGGTGATGGCGCGAAGTCCCCGAACGGTCCGCATGAGCCCCTCCCGCGAGCGTCGGTGGGGCCACCATGCGCCGATCGTGGGTCCTGTCGAGGGGGGTCGCGGCCGAACGCCTCGACGGCGCTCCCCCCTCACGGCGAGCGAGCGACGCCCCGATCGACGCCCGAAGGCTCCCCCGAACGGCACCGCGCCGCCACGGCCGTCGCCGGCGACGGCGGTCTTTCGTTGCGCGCCCGGAGGCGCGCGTGGTTCGCTGTGCCGCGTGAACCTGCCGCAGATGTCCGTCCTCACCCTCGTCGTCGCCCTGCTCGTCGCCGCGCCGTCCTCGTCGGCGTCGGCGGCCGGCCCCACCTGCCGCGCCGTGCGCAGCGCCTGCGGCGCCGCCGCGGCCTGGGCGGCGCGCGCCTGCGACGGCAACTGCACGCGGCTCGGGGAGCGTCCCGTGATCGCGACCTGTCGCGCGGCATGCCGCGCGGCGCGCACGACCGCGAAAGGCCGACTGCCGCGCCGTCGACGCCTGCGCCGTCGCCTGCGCCGCGGCTGACGCCAGCTGTGCGGCAACGACTCGCGGCTGCCGCAGCGCCGCCCGCGCCGCGTACCAGGGATGCCGCGCCCGCTGCGACCGCAGGGACCTCCACTGCTCCCTCGGCTGCGAGCGCGCCCGCGCCGCCGGCGAAGCGTCGTGCGGCTACGCCGTCGCGCACGCCGAGACGGGGACGGCGACCCTGCCCGACCTGCCGGCCGGCGAGCCGGCCGATCTCGCGCTGCTGCTCGACGGCGCCGAGCAGGCCGTCGTCGCCGCCGCGGACGCGCGCGCCGCGACGCTGCGCTCGCGCCCGCTGCGGCTGTGGGTCGGCGCACCGGGCGCGACCGTGACCGTCACGCAGACGCGTCACGGCTTCGCCTTCGGCTTCCCCATCGACCTGCGCGAGTTCGTGAACGCGCCCGGCGAGCTCGCGTTCTACACCGACCTCGCCCAGAAGCACGCGAACTTCGTCGTCATGGAGACCGGCATGAAGTGGCGGACGGCGCAGCCGACGCCGGATCGCTTCGCGTTCGAGCTCGCCGACTCCGAGATCACCTGGGCCGCGGGACAGGCGTTCCCCGTGAAGGGGCATACGCTCTTCTGGGGCAACGTCCCGCCGTTCTCGAGCGGCTCCGGCGTGCCGGTGTGGATCCGCGAGCGCTTCCCGAACCCGACCCTGACGCTCGCACAGCGCGCGGAGCTGCGCGGCTACCTGAAGGCGTACGTCGAGGCGACCGTCTCCCGCTACCGCGGCCGCATCGACGTCTGGGACGTCACCAACGAGACCCTGAATCTGTTCACGCCGTTCCTGATGGACCGGCTCGGCGTCGAGATCCTGCCCGAGATCTACGCCTGGGTGCACGCCATCGACCCCGGCTGCCAGCTCGTCTTCAACGAGTGGATCACCGAGGTCTTCACCGGCCTTCCGGGTCCGAGCGCCGCCGACGTGCGCGATCGCGTGCGCACCCTGCGCGCGGCCGGCGTGCCGATCCATGCCATCGGCCAACAGGCCCATTTCGTCCCGGGCATCGTCTACGCCGGCGGGACCGCCGACCTCTCACGGCGCACGCGCATCGACGACTACGCGGCGGCGCTCGAGACGCTCGCCGAGACGGGCCTACCGATCCACATGACCGAGGTGAACTTCGTCGCCCCCGACGCGCCCGAGCTGCGCGCGGCGCAGGCCGAGGCGCTGATGCGCGTCTGGTGGGGCCATCCGGCGGTGGACCAGATCGTGTTCTGGGGCCTGTGGAACGCGGTGAACGCCCGCAATCACCTCCACCACGGGCTGTGGGACGACGACGGCTCCCTCACCCGCCACGGCGCCGCGGTGGCGTCGCTGCTGAACGACCGCTGGCGCACGCGCGCGAGCCTCACCGCCGACGCCACCGGCGTGGTCGAGCTGCGTGCGACGCTCGGCGACTACGTCGCCTCCTGGGAGGTGCAGGGGCAGCCGGTGCACATGCGCTTCCGCGTGGAGAAGGGCCCGGGAACGGCCGTGGTCGCGGCGCTGCCGGCACCCTGATCGGCGTGCCGGAGGCCGCTGCGAGCGCCTTCTGCGCAGACGCGGGCTGGCCATAGCGCGCCGGAATGATTACCTCGCCCGCGTGCAACACCACGACGAGCCCACGAAGGAGATCGATCGGTCCCTCCCCACCGACCCCACCGGCACGGTTTTCCAGCCCGACCTGCTTCTCCCGAGCCAGATGGCAGGCGCCGCCCCGCCGGACGACCCGTGCCGCCGCCTGGTGCTGGCGGTGCTCGAGCGCGCCCTGCTCGACGCCTCCGGCCGCAGCCGCGACGCCGAGCGTGACGAGGCGCGCGCCTGGATCGCCTCGGACGCGGAGTCGCCGTTCTCGTTCCGCTGGGTCACGAACCAGCTGGGCATCGACGGCGACTGGCTGCGCAGCCGCGCGCGGCGTCTGGCGCCGCGTATCGAGAAGACGACCCCGGCACCGGCCCCCGAGCCGCAGGCCGACGGCCGCAACGCCGCCTGAATGCACGGGCCCGGCCGGCCGAGAACGGCCGGGCCCATGCTTGTGAGGGCCGGACGGCCGTGGTGAGACGGGCCCCATGCGGAACCCCACGGCTACCGGCGGCGATCCCTGGTTCGGCTGTCACCCCTTCAGCCAGGAGTTTCGCGACGACCCGTATCCGCTGCTCGCGCGGCTGCGCGACACGGCGCCGATCCACCTGACGCCCGCCGGCATCTGGCGCGTGACGCGATACGCCGACGTCGATCGGCTGCTGCACGACTCGCCGGTCGGCGTCCGCACCACCGACGGCGCCCTGCCGGGCGTCGACGAGTCGCTCACCGGGCCGCGCGAGTTCATGCTCCAGCGCGACCCGCCGGCGCACACGCGCCTGCGCAAGCTCGTCAGCCGGGCCTTCACCCCGCGCGCCATCGCCGCGCTCGAAGCCAACGTCGCCCGCATCGTCGACGAGTGCCTCGACCGCGTCGCGCCGCGTGGCGAGATGGACGTCGTCGCCGACCTCGCGCTGCCCGTTCCCTCGACGGTGATCTGCGAGATGATGGGCGTGCCGGTCGCGGACCGCGACCGCTTCACGGTGTGGACGGCGAAGGCCACGCACGCGCTGGCGTCGTCGTTCCTCACGCCCGAGCAGCTGGCGGAGACGCAGACCGCGGCCATGCAGCTCGCCATGTATTTCCAGGAGCTGGTCGCCGCACGCCGCGAGCGCCTGGGCGACGACATCCTCTCCGAGCTGATCCGCGCCGAGGAGGCGGGCGACCATCTGAGCCCGAGCGAGCTGCTCTCGCAGGCGATCGGGCTGCTCATCGCCGGCTTCGAGACCACGATCGGGCTCATCGCCAACGGCGTCCGCGCGCTGGTCCGCCATCCCGACCAGCTGGCCCTGCTGCGCGCGCAGCCGGAGCTGACGAGGTCGGCGCTCGAGGAGTGCCTGCGCTTCGACGGGCCCATCGTCCTCACCGGGCGCGTCGCGCACGAGGACCTCGCCTTCGGCGACGTCGTGATCCCGAAGGACGCGCGCATCTGGGCCATGCTCGCCAGCGCCAACCGCGACCCTGCGGTCTTCGCGGACCCCGACCGACTCGACGTCGGGCGCGATCCCAACCCCCACCTCGCGTTCGGCGGGGGGCCGCACTTCTGCCTCGGCGCGCACCTCGCACGCCTGGAGGGGCAGCTCGCGATCGGCGGCCTCGTGCAGCGCTTCACCGACCTCGCGCTCGTCGAGCCGACGGTGACGTGGGGGCCGTCGCTGTTCCGGGTGCCGGGGCGCCTGCCGCTGCGCTTCCGGGCGGCATAGCACGTCATGACGGAGTGGCAGGGCGCCGAGTACGAGGCCGTCTCGCGGCTCCAGCAGGAGCTCGCCGCCGCCGCCCTCGGCGCCGTGACGCTCGCCGACGGCGAGCACGTGCTCGACGTGGGCTGCGGCGACGGCCGCGTCACCGCCGCGATCGCGGCGCGCACGCCGTCGGGGCGCGTGCTCGGCGTCGATCCGTCGCACGACATGATCGCGTTCGCGGCGCGGACGCATGCCGCGCCGAACCTGGCCTTCGAGGTCGGCGACGCCCGGACGCTCGGGCACGCCGGGGCCTTCGATCGCGTCGTCTCGTTCAATGCCCTGCACTGGGTGCACGAGCAGGACGCGGCCCTGCGCGCGATCCACGCGGCGCTGCGGCCGGGCGGCCGCGCCCTGCTCCAGCTGGTGCCGCGCACGCAGCGCCGGTCGCTCGAGGACGCGATCGAGGCGGTCGCCGCCTCGCCGCCCTGGACGGCGCAGCTCCCCGCGCACCGCACGCCGTTCGCACATCCGTATCCCGGGGCCTTCGCCGCGCTCGCCGAGTCGGCCGGCTTCGCGATCGAGCGGCTCGAGGTGCTGGAGGGAGCGTTCGACTTCGGCAGCCGCGCGGCCTTCGCGCGCTTCGCGCACGCGACCTTCGTCGCCTGGACCGGCGAGCTGCCGGCGGACCTGATCGACGCCTTCATCGCCGACGTGCTCGACCGCTGGGCGGGCGGCACGATCTTCGCCTACGACCAGCTGCGCGTCGCACTGCGCCGGCCTTGAGCCGACCGCCCGCCCGGCCTACACGAGCGGCGATGTACGTCGTCCACGGCCTGACGCCGTCCTACTTCACGCGCAAGGTCACCGGATACCTCGACCACAAGGGCCTACCGTGGCGGCTCCGCCCGAGCATCGGCGCCAACCTCGAGGCCCGGCAGGACGGCTGGAACGGCGGCATCCCCGTCGTCACGACCCCCGACGGCACGCGCATCTGGGACTCGACGGCGGTCATCCTGCATCTCGAGCGCCGCCATCCCGGCGCGAGCGTCGTCCCGGACGACCCGCTGCTCGCCTTCCTCGCCTTCCTGCTCGACGACTTCGCCGACGAATGGCTCTACCGCCACGCCGTCGGCACGCGCTGGCTCTTCCCGGAGAACGCGGCGTCGGGCAGCTGGGACATCGCGCGCGAGGGCGCACTCGAGACGGGCATCGGCGTCGGCGCGACGCGCGAGCTGGTGACGGGCGCAATGACGGCCTGCCTGCCGCGCCTCGGCGTGACCCCCGCCAACGTCGACGCGTGGGTCACCGAGTCGCTGCTGCCCTGGCAGCGCGCGCTCGGCGCGCACGTCGCGATCCACGGCGGCGTCCTCGGCGGGCGGCCGTCGCTCGCCGACTTCGCGCTCTTCGGCGGCAACGTCGCGCACTTCCTCGGCGACCCGCTGTGCTGCCGCTGGGTCGAGGACGCAGCGCCGGAGATGGTCGCGTACACGCACGCGTTCCTCGCGCCGGAGCGGCGGCCCGCCGGCGCCTGGCTCGACGCCGGCGCGCTGCCCGACACGCTCGTCGCCCTCCTCGCCGAGACCGGCCGCCACTACCTCCCCTGGGTCACGCGCGCGACCCGCGCCGGCGCCGCCACGGTCGACTTCGCGTCGGGCGTGACGGCCGAGATCGCGACCACGAACTTCCTCGACGTCGCCCGCGGCATCCTCATGGCGCGCTACGTGGCCGCACGCAGCCCGGCGCTCGATACGCTGCTGGAGCGCGCCGGCATCCTGCGCTGGCTCGCCGACCACACCGACCAGGCGACGGCGATCCCCGACCCGGCGGCGCCGCCGCGGCCGGCCGACAACCAGCCATTCCGCGCCGGAGCGTGAGCGGCCGCATCGCGCGGCGGCCGAACTCGTCTCGAGCATCGCGCGGCGGCGGCGCTGGTATTCTCGCCGTGCCGATCGCGCCACCGCGGAGGAGATGTTCGAGGTCGTGGAGGAGCTGCGTCACGGCCGGCACGGGCATGGCCGCGCGCGGTCGGGGCGTTCGCCGTGCCCACAACGGCTACCCGGGCGGCGTCCCTCCAGCTCGCGGACGCCGCATCGCTACCAGGCAGGCCCGCCAGTACGAGCAGCCGGGTACCGCGGCGATGGTCGCGGCCAGGACCGCGACCATGCGCGCGCATCTTCCCGTATTCGTCGTCGGAGACGACGGCGCGATCGTGCAGCGGCTTGCATGGGTCCGGCACCCGCCCTAGCAGACGACATGCTGTTGATCGGCCAGTACGATTCCCCCTTCGTCCGCCGCGTCGGCATCGCGCTGCACCTCTACGGCATCGGCTTCGAGCACCGTCCCTGGTCGGTCTTCGGCGACGCGGAGGCGATCGCCGCATACAACCCGCTGCGCCGGGTGCCGACACTCGTCCTGGACGACGGCGAGGTGCTGATCGAGACCAGCGCCATCCTCGACGCCCTCGATCAGCAGGTGGGCGCGGGCCGGGCGCTGATCGCGCCGGCAGGTCCGGAGCGCCGCGCGGCCCAGAAGGCGTGCGCGCTGGCATCGGGGCTCGCGGACAAGGCCGTGGCGCTGGTCTACGAGCGCGTGCTCCACGCCCGCAGCACGCCGCTGTGGACGGCGCGCTGCCGGGCGCAGATCGGCGACGTCCTGCGCGTGCTCGAAGCCGAGCGCGCGGCCGGGCCAGGGCCGTGGTGGTTCGGCGAGGCGCTCGGGCACGCGGACGTCGCGGTCGCGTGCGCGCTGCGCTTCGTGCACGAGGCGCATCCGGGCGTGTTCGACGCGGATGCCCATCCCGCGCTGGCGGCGCATGCGGAGCGCTGCGAGGCGCTGGAGCCCTTCCGGCTCGTGCAGCAGCCGTTCGTGGTGGCCCTCCCGGCCGCCCACGAGGCGTGACGGCCCGGGCCCCTGCGGGCTAACAGGTGGGCATGGCCATCCCGCTTTCCCCCGCCGGCGCCGGCACCGCCCCCGGCCTCGGCCGGCTGCGCGGCCGGCACGTCCTCGTCGTCGGCGCCGGCCGCGAGACCTGGGGCATGCCCGATCCGCCGCCCGGCAACGGTCAGGCGATCGCGCGACTGGCGGCGCGCGAGGGGGCGGCGGTCGCATGCGCGGACCTCGTCGCCGAACGCGCGCAGGCGACCGCGGACGAGGTCCGCACCCTCGAAGGAGGCACGGCGCTGGCCATCGCCGCCGACGCCGCCTCCGACGCCGAGGTCGCCCGCATGCTCACGGAGGCCGTGGCGGGGCTCGGGGGACTCGACGCGATCGTCTGCAACCTCGGTATCGGGCGCGGCTTCGGCCTCGCGGGCACGAGCGCCGAGGACTGGGACCTCGTGCTCGCGACCAACCTGCGCTCCCACTTCCTGTGCCTGAAGCACGGCCTGGCGCTGCTGCCGGAGGGCGGCGCGGTCGTCCTCGTCTCGTCCGTGGCCGGCCACCGCGCCGGCAGCCGCGTCCCCGCCTACGACGCCTCCAAGGCCGGGCTCTCCGGGCTGCTGCGCCACGCCACCGGCGAGGGCATGCGACGCGGCGTGCGCGTCAACGCCGTCGTGCCGGGGCTCATCGACACCAGCCTCGGCCGCCTCGCCACCGCGCAGCGGCCGGATCGCACGCGCCGGCTTCCCTTCGGGCGACAGGGCACGGCGTGGGAGGTGGCCTACGCCACCGTGTTCCTGCTCTCCGACGAGGCCGCCTACGTCGCCGGGCTCGAGCTGCGCGTCGACGGCGGCCTGCTGGTGCTCTGACGCCCTACGGCGGCGTCAGGTCGTGCGGCGTCAGCACGTAGGTGTTGGCCGCGTTCGCGAAATCGCCGGGCGCCCACATCGGATCCTGCATCTCGGCGATCCAGCTCGCCTTGACGAGCGGGCGGATCTGGACGCGCGAGTCGCCCCAGCCGGCACCCCACTCGGGCTGATCGAACCAGCGCGTGTTGATGTAGGCGACGTTCTTCACGATGTCCGCGTTGGCGTGGACGTGCGCGAAGAACGGCGCGAACCACGTGTCCCAGTGCGTCTGCTCGTCGCCCAGCGAGAGGTTCCGCTGCGGCGTCGCCTCGGCGATCATCACCGGCTTCCGGCGCTCGCGCGCGATCGTCATCATACCGCCGCTCGGGTTCGACTGCTTGAAGTACGAGTAGCCGACCCAGTCGACGTAGTCGTCGCCGGGGTACCACTGGAGCAGCGTCGACCGGCTCGTCGTGAAGCCGCTCGACTGCCAGACGGACACCACGTTGGTCACGCCCTCGGCCCGCAGCCGGTCCATGATGCGGCGGAACGCCTGGACGTAGAGCGCCTTGTCGTAGCCGTTCCAGCTGCCGTCGAACTCGTAGCCGATGCGCAGGAAGACGGGCCGGCCGACGTCGCGGATGAACTCGCCCAGCGTCGTGATGCTGGCGTCGCGCGCGCCGGAGACCACGTTCTCGAGATCGCCGACCATGTACAGGCCGATGGCGATCATCCGCCCGGCGAACGCCGGGTTGTCGAGGTAGCACTGGCCGCACAGATCTCCGGTCCCGAAGTTCACGCGGTGGCGGAGCAGGAACGTGAAGCGGACGTCGGTGTAGATCGTCACGCCCTCGGGCATGCCGACGTAATCGACGTAGCCCTGGTCGTGGACGTAGCCGAAGCCGAGCGAGGCCGGAAAGCCGCCGACGGCGCCGAGCTCCTGCCCCATGAAGAGCCACGTCTTGCCCTCGGGGTGCAGTCCGGGCGGCACGTCGCGCAGGACGAGGCTCATGTAGAGCTTGCCGTCGGCGCACTCGACCTCGCCGACCCCGATCTCGTTCCAGCGTGCTTCGACCAGCACGGGATCGTTCGCCCACGCCGCCCAGACGACGTTCGTGGCGACGCCGTTGCGATCGATGGGCCGCTCGAGCCCCGGATCGAGCACCGCCGACGCGGCGAGCTCGTGGACGGCGGTCGTCGTGGGCTCGCCGTAGGTCGTGAGCGCGTGCGCCGCCGGGCTCGCGACCCCGGCGGCGCACATCCGCGCCGCGCTGGCCTTCGCGGCCGCGGCGAGCGACGGCACCGAGCGCACCATGGGACTTCCCGCATTCGTGCGCAGGGTCGCCACGCGGGGCGGGATCAGCTCCACGCAGCCGGTCGACATGGTGAGCAGCAGCAGCGAGGGCAGCGCGCGGGCGAAGGTCACGTGCGGTTCTACGGATCCGGCTGCTCGGGGGGCAAGCCATTCCTCGGCAGCGCGCGAAATTCCCCGCCGTCCAGGGCACCCGCATCCCCCGAGCCGGCGCACACCGGGTCGCGGCCATCCCAGCCCTGGGCCGCCGTCACCACCATCGCCAGCATGCCGCGCATCGCCTCGGTGCTCTCCTCGGAGCTTCTCCTCGGACCTCTCTTGGAGCGCGACGCCGCGGCCGAGCGCGGCGAGCGGGCGCGGGCAAGACTCGCGTACGGGTTTTCCCGCATCGCGCCCCCGGCGCGATGCCCGGGCGTTCGGGAGCGAGGTGAGTGACGAAAATTTGACGACGGGTCTTTCTCCGGAGGATGTGTTCGGGCAAAGTGGCGGGTTTAGGACAACCTATGGACACCATCCGCAACATCGGCATCTCCGCCCACATCGACTCCGGCAAGACGACGCTCACCGAGCGCATCCTCTATTACACGGGTCGCATCCACGCGATCCACGAGGTGCGCGGCAAGGACGGCGTCGGCGCCAAGATGGACTCGATGGATCTCGAGCGCGAGAAGGGCATCACCATCCAGTCGGCGGCGACGTACTGCCTGTGGCGTGGCTCCCGCGACCAGCTACCGGAGCACAACGTCAACATCATCGACACGCCCGGGCACGTCGACTTCACCATCGAGGTGGAGCGCGCGCTGCGCGTCCTCGACGGTGCGATCCTGGTGCTCGACTCCGGCAAGGGCGTGCAGTCGCAGTCGATCACCGTCGACCGCCAGATGAAGCGGTACAAGGTTCCGCGCATCGCCTTCGTCAACAAGATGGACAACCCGGGTGCCGACTACGACCGGGTCGCGGCGATGCTGAAGGAGAAGCTCCATCACCACGCCGTGAAGCTGCAGGTGCCGATCGGCGCCGAGGACCGCTTCCAGGGCATCATCGACGCGGTCAACCGCAAGGCCTACTACTTCGACGGCGACAACGGCGAGAACATCCGCAAGGAGGACGTGCCCGCCGAGTACGCCGAGCGCACCCAGAAGGCGCACGAGGAGCTGATCGAGCAGGTCGCCGAGGTCGACGACGAGCTCGCCGAGAAGTACCTCGGCGGCGAGGAGATCAAGGTCGAGGAGCTGCGCGCCGCGATCCGCCGCGCCACCCTCGCCCTCAAGATGACGCCCGTCATGTGCGGCTCGGCCTTCCGCAACAAGGGCGTCCAGCTGCTGCTCGACGCGGTCTGCATGTACCTGCCGAACCCGACCGAGCGCGAGAACGAGGCCTACGACCAGCAGGGCGGCGAGCACAAGATCCTGCTCTCGCCCGACCCCGAGGGCGCGATGGTCGGGCTGGCGTTCAAGCTGACGCAGGACAAGTACGGCCAGCTCACCTACTTCCGCGTCTACCAGGGCACGGTCCGCACCGGCGACACGATCATCAACACGTCGAACCAGCTGCGCAAGGTGCGCGTGCCGCGCATGTTCCGCATGCACTCGGACGAGCGCGAGGAGATCCAGTCGGCCGGGCCCGGCGACATCGTCGCGTTCTACGGCGTCGAGTGCTCGTCGGGCGAGACCTTCACCGACGGCAAGCTCAACGTCACGCTGACCTCGATGCACGTGCCGGCGGCGGTGATCTCGCTGGCGGTGCGGCCGAAGGAGCGCGCCGGGGAGCAGAACTTCTCGAAGGCGCTCAACCGCTTCACCAAGGAAGACCCCACCTTCCGCGTCCACCAGGACGAGGAGTCCGGCGAGACGATCATCAGCGGCATGGGCGAGCTCCACCTCGACATCTACATGGAGCGCATGCGTCGCGAGTACAATTGCGACGTGATCGCCGGCAAGCCGCAGGTCGCCTACCGCGAGGCGATCACGACGCGCGGCGAGTTCATGTACACGCACAAGAAGCAGACCGGCGGCTCGGGCCAGTACGCGAAGGTCGGCGGCTTCATCGAGCCGCTGCCGAGCGATTCGGTCGAGTCCTACGAGTTCGTCGACGAGATCACCGGCGGCGCCATCCCGCGCGAGTTCATCCCCGCCTGCGACAAGGGCTTCCGCGAGGCGGTGAAGAAGGGCTCGCTGGTCGGCTTCCCGGTCGTCGGCGTGCGCGCCACCATCAACGACGGCGCCTCGCACGCGGTCGACTCGTCGGAGATGGCGTTCAAGACGGCGGCGCTCATGGCCTTCCGCGAGGGCTTCGAGCGCGCCAGGCCGGTCATCCTCGAGCCGCTCATGAAGGTCGAGGTCGAGGCGCCGAGCGAGGGCCAGGGCGCCGTCGTCGGGCTCCTCAACCAGCGCCGCGGCATGATCGTCGACACGGTCGCCGACGACGCCGCCGTCACCGTCACCGCCGAGGTGCCGCTGAACAACATGTTCGGCTTCGCCACCGACCTCCGCTCCGCCACCCAGGGCAAGGGCACCTTCACGATGGAGTTCGCGAAGTACGCCGCCCTGCCGAAGAGCGAGCAGGAGGAGATGATCAAGAAGCACCGCGAGAAGCTCGCGGCCGAGGCGGGCAAGAAGTGATCCCGGCGGGGGGGGGGGGCCCGCCCCCCCCCCCCCCCCCGCCCCCCGCGGCCGCCCCCCCCCCCCCCCCCCCCCAGCGTCGCGCCGTGGCGTCCGCACTGGCTCTGCGCCGCGGCTTCTGGCGGCTGACGCTGCTCCTCTGGGCGCTCGGTGCCGTGGCGCTCGTCTGGTGGACGGCCGAGCCGCTCTTCGCGCCCCTCGGCAATACCTGCGTCGAGACCGACGCCCCGCCTTACGACGAATGCGCGGTGCCGCCCGACCCCGCCGCGCTCGGCTTCACCGACCGGCTGCTCGGCGCGCTGCGCGCGCCCCCGCCCGTCGTCGACACCACGCGCGACGTGCCGCGCTGGACCACCGTCCGATGGCGCCGCGCCGTCCGCACGCTTGCCGTCCGCCAGGCGACGTGGGCGGCACTCGTCTGGGGGCCGTTCTACCTGCTGGTATGGGCCTTCGCCGGGTTCCGCACCGAGACGCCGCGCGGCGACGTCCGTCCCGGCTGAGGCGCGCCTACGCGCGCATGAACGCCGCGAAGGCTTCGGCCCAATCCGGGTGCCAGCGCGACAGCGCGGGACGGTTCTCGATCACGTCGCCGATCGCCCACTGCATGCGGCGCTCGTCCATCGCGCGCGTGACGTCGTCGTCGGGACACAGGACGTAGAAGTCGCCCGCCGAGAGACCCGCGAGCAGGAACTCGACGACCTGCTCGGGCGTCCACGCGCCGGCGGGCTTCTCGGCGGCGCCCGTCATGCCCGTGAACGTGAAGCCGGGGATCAGGAGATGCGCGGTCACGCGACAGCCCGGCCGGTTGCGCAGATCGTGCGCGAGGCCCTCGGTGTAGACCTTCACGCCGGCCTTGGCGACGTTGTAGGCCGTGTTGCCGGGCGGCGTCGTGATGCCCTGCTTCGAGCCGGTGTTGACGACGCAGCCGGGCCGGTCCTCGGCGATCATCGTCGGCACGAACGTCTGGCAGCCGTGGATCACGCCCCAGAGGTTGACGTCGAGCAGTCGGCGCCAACGCTCGGGATGCTCGAGCGGACCGCCGCCCGTGCCGATGCCGGCATTGTTCATGAGGAACGCGACGTCGCCGAGCTCGCGCATGACGACCGCCTGGAGCCGCTCGAGGTCTTCCACCCGGGAGACGTCCGTACCGACGGCGAGCACGGCGTCGGCCCCGGCGCTCGCGTGCTGCCCGACGTCGGCGGCGGCGCGGCGCAGCGGCTCGCCGTCGAGATCGGCGAGACACACACGCATGCCCATCGACGCCAGGCGGCGCGCCGCGGCGAGCCCGATCCCGCTCGCTGCACCAGTGACGACTGCCGTGCGTCCCGCCGTGAGCGCTGGGTGCTGCTGCATGCTCGGTCCTCCTTTGCCGGCGTGCATACCGGTCCTTCCGGGTAGCCTGCGTCCGCGGAAGCGGCAACGGGGGCGCCGCGTTTGACGCTCGCTCCCGCTCGTGCGAGCAGACTCGGCCTGTCTCCGCTCCCGCCGGTCGACCCGCGTCCCCCGCGCGCGCTGGGGCCTGCGCGCCTCGGCGCCGCAGCGGTGCTCTTCCTGGCGTACGCGCTGCCGCTCTACTGGCCGCCGCCCGCGGGGGCACCCGCGGGGCCGCCCGACGCCGGCCTGCTCACGCGGCTCTTCCCCGGCGTGCCGCCGGCGTGGATCGCGCTGCGCCTGCTGGCGCTCGCCGGCGCCGTGCTGCTGCTCGCGGGCGGGCCGTCGCCCGTGAGGCGGCAGCCGTTCGGGCTCGGCGCGCCGCGAGCGCGCCGCCGCGCGTCCCGGCGGCCACGGCGCTCGCCATCGCGCTCCTGCACGCAGCCGTGTTCCCGTGGGCGACGAGGCTCGGCCCCGGCGGCCAGACGGTGTATCTCGCCGCACTCCTCGTCCCCGCGGCGATCCTGACGCTGCCGTGGCGCGTGCGGGTGCCGCGCTGGCGGCGCACGCTGCCCGTCGCCGCACTGGTCGCGCTCTGGGCCGGCTGGTGCCTCGCGGCCGACCTCGGCTCGCCGCGCGTCGCCACCGTCGTCGACGGCTGGCGCGGCTGGGTCGATCTCGTGCTGTTCGCTGCGCGCGGCATGAACCTCCTGACGCAACCGTTCGACGCCGATCTCGCCGGCGTCGGCGCGATCCTCACCGCCTTCCACGGCATGCCGCTCGTGCAGGCGGGCGTCGTGCCGCTGACGCTCGCCGCCATGCAGGTGCAGCAGATCGCTTGGCTCGCCGTCTGCGCAGCGGGCGTCGCACTGCTGGCACGGCGGCTGGTCGGAGCCGGCACGGAGCTGGTCGCCGTCGCCGTGTTTCTGTTCGCGCCCTACACGCGCTTCGTCGCGTTCTTCCCGGGACCGTTCCTGGTGGGGCCGCTCTACGGCACCGCGATCGCGCTGCTCGCGCTCACGGCCTGCCGGCGACGCTCGAACGCGGCGCTGGCCGCGCTCGGCGCGGCGTCGGGCGTCGCGCTCACCTACCCCGGCGTCGTCCCCGCCGCCGGCTTCTGCGTCCTGGTGACGCTCTGGCAGCTGCGCCGCGACTGGCGCCAGCTGTGGGTGGGAGCCGCGGCGGGCCTCGCCGCGTTGGTTGCGGTCGTGGGGCCGGCGCTGCCCGACGTCATGCAGATCGGCCGCATGGCACAGCACTTCCATCTACACGGCACGGTGTCGCTGCTGGAGCCGGCGCTGCTGGGGCAGCTACCGATCGGCGCCTTCGCGGAGGCGCGCGCGGCACAGATCTGGCGACCGCTCGACGTCGTGCTCGGCGCGCTGGTCGAGCCGTTCGCGAACGCGCGTCTCGCCATCCGCCTGTGGGGTGATGCGATCGTCGATCCGCTCGGCGCGACGCTGCTCGGCGTCGGCCTCGTGGCCTGCGGGCGCGCGGCGCCGACCTCGCCGGGCGCAGCATTTCTCGTCGCGTACTACGTGATCGCGCTGGCGCCGGCCTTCGTCTCGCCGGTCGACCGCGTCGACATCGTGCACGCCGTGGTGATCCCGCTACCGATCGCGCTGCTGGCCGGCGCGGGCGCGCGCAGCATCGGGCGGCGTCTGCCGCACGCGGTGCGACGCGGAGCCGCGGCGGCCGCGGTCGCGACCATCGCCGTCGGCGGCACCGCGCTCTTCGACGGCGTCAACCCGCGCATCCTGCCGGCGTCGGCGCCGGCCATCGCGATCGAGGGGCTGCACGACGCCGATGCCGGCCGCGTCGTCGTGCTCGGCCACGCGCACGCCGTGAGCAGCGACGTGCGCTGGCTCTTCACCGGCCCGATCACCGCGTTCGCGGGCCGGTTCCCGCTCGGCTTCCTCGAGTACGACGGCGGCCCACTGCCGCAGGACGGCTTTGCCGCCGACGGCATCGACGTCCTGGTCTGGAGCCCCGGTCTCGACGCCGACGCGCAGGTGACCCGAGCGGTGTGCGCGCAGTGGCCCGCGGCCGACGTCTACGAGCTGCGCGACGCGGCCGACGCGAGCCGCGTGCTCGCGGCGGACATCGGCGGCCGCCGCTGGACGCCGGCGCTGCCGCCCGGCCGCTGGCGTCGGACGGGCTGCCGGTAGGTCGGCGCGCGCAATCCGCGTCGCCTCACGTCCACTCGTCGCGGCGGATGCCGCGCAGCCGCTTCCACGCCGTCGAGGCGTGCGCCAGCCCCTGCACGAGCCGGCCGCCCCACCAGAAGTTCATCGCCACGGCGTCGTCGAGCGAACGCGTGTGATGCCACCACCCGTGTGGGATGAAGAGCGTCTCGCCGGGCGCCAGCGTCGCCACGCGCGCCGGCGTGCGGCCGAAGCGCGGATGCTCCGCGGCGTCGAGACGCTCGGGGTCGACCGTGGAGAAGTTCGGCATGCCCGAGAAGACGCCGCGCGGGTACATGCCGCGCGCGCCCGGCGGGAAGAGCAGCCAGCGCTTGCGGCCGTGGAGGTGGACGTGGAGGTTGTGCGGAACGTCGCGATGGAGCGGCGTCACCGTGCCGGCCTTGCCGAGCCACACCTTGGCGCGCAGGTGCGGTGCGCCGGTGCAGTACGCCGGCACGCGGAAGGTCTCCTGGAAGAGCGGCGGGAAGTTCCACGTCGGCGCCATCACGTAGTGACGCGCCGAGCCCGGAGACCCGAGCGACGCGGTGAACGTGCGCAGCGCGATGCGCCGGAAGAGCACGCCCTGGTGCGGATCGTCGCGCAGCGTGCCGCCGGCGAGCTCGGCGGCGACGACGCGCGCCGCCCCCCAGCGCGCGCCCATGCTGTCGGGGGCCCAGATCGACGGCGGCGCCCAGCCGCGCGTCAGGCCCGTCAACACCACGGGCTCGCGCGGCGCGAGCCAGCGGCGCGCGAACGTCTCCGCATCCGGCGCCTCGACGCGCCCGAGCGGGTGCGTGCGGAACGCGAACGCCGGCGCGTCGTCCGCGCCCGGCACCCGGACGCCGGCGCTCATCCGTAGCTCCGCAGGCCCTCGAGCGCGGCCGCGAGCGGCCGGCGGAAGAGCGTGTTGAACTCGAGCATCGGCCCGACGGAGCAGGTCGTGCACGGCGTCGTGCGGTCCCACGCCGTGCGCCAGTCGTCGGCGAGGAGGTCGACCGAGGTCATCTTGAGCTTGGTGTACGCGCAGGCCCAGCCGCGCCCGAGCGGATCGACGTAGAGGTAGCCGTGTCCGGCGGGACAGCGCGCCCCCGGCTCGGCATAGGCGGAGACGGAGAAGTCGCGCCACTCGGCGAGGAACTCGAGGTACGGCGTCGAGCTGACGATCGGCCGGCCGCGCCGCTTCTCGGCGAGGAGACGGCGCCAGAACGCGCGGAAGCGCTCGTTGGTCACCGACGCGGGCACCGTCCCGCGCACGACGTCGGTGTCGGTGCACTGCGGCTGGAAGTGCATGCGGAATCCCATCCGCGCCGCCTGGTCGAGGAGGTGGTCCACCTGCGCCAGGCTGTGCTCGGTGACGACGCAGATGGCGATCACCGGCTTGCCCGCCGCGACCAGGCGCGCGATCGCCGCGAGCACACCCTGGTGCGCGCGGGCGCCGCGCGCCGCCGCGTGCGCCGCCGCGTCGCCGTCGAGGCTGGTGTAGACGAGGTCGGCGCCGGCGAGGCGCTCGGGGTGGCGATCGTAGAGCGTCAGGTTCGAGTTCAGGGTGACGAAGAAGCGTCGCGCCTTCGCGAGCGCCACGATCTCGCCGAGGTCCCGGCGCATCATCGGCTCGCCGCCGGCGAGCCCGAGGCGGCGCACGCCCATCGCCTGGAGGCGGCCGAACAGGACGTCGATCCGATCGAGCGCCAGCTGCGTCGGGTCGATGAAGGGGCAGTTGCAGTAGCTGCACTGGAGGTTGCAGCGGTTGGTCACCGCGAAGGTCGCCGAGAACGGACGCGGTGCGCCGTCGGTCATCCAGGCGAGAAGGCTCGTGCCGTACGCGTAGCCGATCGCGAGCTTGTCACTGAAACGCATCGGGAAGCCCCAGGAGGCAGAGCCAGACGACCCCGAAGTACGCTTTCGTCGCGAGCCAGCCGATGCGCGCGCTCGGCACGAGGAGATGGACCGCGAGGGGCGTCGCCGCGCTCACCGCCCCGGGCAGGCCGAGCGCCGGCCGGAGCGCGACGCCGAGCAGCGCGACCAGCACCCCGAGCACGAGCACCGACAGCGCCCGCGAGCGGACCGCGGTGGTCGTGATCGCGCTCGCGGCGTCGGCGGCGCGATCGTCCAGCGCCTGATAGAGATGGCAGACTGCCGTCATCAGGCCGACGACGACGAGCAACGTCGGCGACGCGCCGGTGATCGCCGCGTAGGCGGCGCCCCACACGCCGCACCAGACGACGTCGAGCACGGGAACGCCCTTCAACGCCGCCGAGTACACGACGTTCACGAGCATCGTCGCCGCGACCGCCAGCGACGGCGCGGGGCCGAGCGTCGCCGCGGCGAAGAGCAGCGTGAGCGTCTTCAGCCCGAGGACGCTCCACACGGCGAGGGCGCGCCGCTCGAGGTAGACGGCGACGAGCGCGGGGTCCTTCTTCGGGTTGGTCGCGTCGGCGGGCGCGTCCCACAGGTCGTTCACCGCGTACATCGCGGCGATCACGAGCAGCGAGACCAGCGCCGCGGCGACGGCCTGCGCCGCGTCCGTCGCCCGGGTGGCGATGAGGGAGAGGTTGATCGCCAGCAGCGCCCCCTCCCCGCGCCGGACGCGGTGCAGCGTGGACGCGGTCAGCGCCCAGAGGAGATCACGAGCCGCGGACGGCGACGCGGAGACTGCGGGCGCCGTCCGCACCGCCGCGGCGAGGGCCTGCGGCCGCTCCGCCCACGCGTTCGCCCCCTCGCGCGCGTCCATGTCGGGCGGGAGGGCTACCACCCGCCGCCGGCGGGGGTCAAAGAAATCCGGCGCCGCGTGGGCTGTGTCGTCTGCGCGGAAAATCCCGGTCGCCGGGCTCGCCGAGCGGGGCGCTCGACGCCGGGGCCGGGGCGGCCGTTGCGACGTGCGCGACGCCGTGGCGCGCGTTGACAAACGCTCGTTTGAAGTACTACCCACCGAGCCCCATGGCCGACATCCGCGCCGACCCGCTCGAGCTCCGCACCGCGATGGAATTCCCGTACAAGCACTCGACGGGACAGACCATCGGACGCTTCCTCGCCGGGCTGAAGGAGCAGGGGCGCATCTGGGGGCAGCGCATCGCGGGACAGGGCGTCGTCGTGCCGCCGCTCGGCTACTCGGAGACCGATTCGTCCGAGGGCGGCGACTGGGTGCTGGTCGAGAACACCGGCACGGTCACCGCGGTCGCGAAGGTGCACCAGCCGATCGAGCGGCTGCATCCGGAAGCGAAGCCGTTCGCGTTCGTGCTGGTGAAGCTCGACGGCGCCGACACCGCCCTCGCGCACCTCGTGCGTGACGACGCCGACAAGGTGACGGTCGGCTCGCGCGTCACGGCCGAGTTCCTGCCCGAGGGCGAGCGCACCGGCAGCCTGCGCGACATCGCCACCTTCCGTCTGGCCGACTGACCTGCCGGCCGAGGAGTCCCAATGACCGAGCCGCCGAAGGAACCCGTCAAGTACGTCGACGCGAACGTCTACCTGCCCTACCACTACGTGGCCGGCGACTTTCGCGCGATCTACCTGAACGGGCTGCGCGAGGGGAAGATCCTCGGATCGAAGGACTCGAAGACCGGCAAGATCTTCGTCCCGCCGATCCTGAACTCGCCCGAGAGCTTCGCGCCGTGCGAGGAGATCGTGCAGCTCGACGACCGCGGCACGGTGACGACCTTCTGCGTCGTCAACATCCCGGTCATCGGCCGCGACCTCGAGATCCCGTACGTCGCGGCGTCGGTGGCGCTCGACGGCGCCGCCATCTCGATCTTCGCGCTCATCCAGAAGTGCAAGGCCGACGAGGTCCGCATGGGCATGCGCGTCGAGGCGGTGTGGAAGCCCGCCGCGGAGCGCACCGGCGACCACACCGACATCCAGTACTTCCGTCCCACGGGCGAGCCCGACGCGCCCCGAGAGTCCTACATCAACCGGCTATGAGCGCACTCCGCAACGTCGCCCTCGTCGGCTTCGCGCAGGGACCCATCGTCGCGCGCGACCGCCATCGCATGTCCACCGAGATGCTCTATCCGGTGGTCCGCGAGGCGCTCGCGCAGGTGGGCGCCACGCGCGACGACATCGCCTACCAGGTCTCGGCCTCCACCGACTACATGGACGGCCGCCCCTTCGGCTTCGTCGCCGCCCTCGACGTCATGGGCTCCTGGCCGCCGCGCCAGGATCTGCATCTCGAGATGGACGGCAGCTTCGCCGCCTACTATGCCTGGCTGAAGATCCAGGCCGGCGAGGCCGACTCGGCCATCGTCTGCGGCCACGGCAAGACGTCGGAGGGCGAGCCCGAGCGTATCCTGAACCTCGCGCTCGACCCCTACTACCAGGCGCCGATAGGCCTCGGGCCGACGGCGACGTCGGCGCTCCAGGCGAGCGCCTACATGGCGCGCACCGGCGCCACCGACGCCGACCTCGCCGCGGTCGCGGCCAGGAGCCGCGCCGCGGGCGCGAAGAACCCCGACACGCAGGTGCGCGAGGCCGCCGCCGCGACGGCGCTCCAGCGGACCGACTGGGCCGTCGAGCCGCTGCGCACCGGCTACCTGCCGCCGATCGGCGAGAGCGCGACCTGCCTCGTCATCGCCGCCGAGGGCAAGGCCGAGAAGCTCTGCGAGCGCCCGGTATGGATCCAGGGCGTCGACCACCGCAGCGAGATGCAGTCGCTCGGCGCGCGCGACCTCTCCCGCAGCGCGGGCGCGAAGCTCGCGGGCGAGAAGGCGCTGGCGATGGCCGACGTCGGCGCGGCGAAGGACGTCGACCTCGTCGAGCTCATGGCGACGACCCCGGTCGAGGAGCTGATCCTCTGCGAGGCCCTCGGCCTCGACGCCACGGCGAAGAAGCCCGTCGTGAACCCCTCGGGCGGCCCCCTCTGCGGACATCCGATCATGAGCACCGGCCTCGTGCGGCTGGGCGAGGTCTTCCGGCAGCTCACGGGCACCGCGGGCGAGCGCGGCGTCGCCGGCGCACGGCGTGCCCTCGCCCACGCCTCGATGGGACACTGTCTCCAGCAGAACATCGTCTGGGTGCTCGGCGCCCAGCGGAGGTGGTCATGAAGCGCCCCGTCGCGGTCGTCGGCGTCGGCCAGACGCACCACGGCGCCCGGCGCGCCGACCTCTCGATCCCCGGTCTCATCCGCGAGGCCGTCGATCGCGCGCTCACGGACGCCGGGCTCACCCACGACGACATCGACGCGATCGTGATCGGCAAGGCGCCCGACATGCTCGAGGGCGTCTGCCAGCCCGAGCAGTTCCTGGTCGGGGCGATGGGCGGCTACATGAAGCCCGTCCTGCGCGTGCACACGGCCGGCTCGGTGGGCGCCTCGACGGCGATCGCGGCGATGACGCACGTCGCGTCGGGGCTCTACGACCGCGTGCTGACGATCGCGTTCGAGAAGCAGTCCGAAGGCAACGCCATGTGGGCGCTGTCGCCGAACATGCCGTTCACGCCGCCGCTGGTCGCCGGCGCGGGCGGCTTCTTCGCGCCGTACTGCCGCGCCTACATCGCGAAGACGAGCTGCCCGCCGCACATCGGCCCGATGACGGCCGCGAACGCGCGCGACAACGCCACGCGCAACGAGTACGCCCACCTGCGCGACCCGATGTCGGTCGAGGACGTGATGAACTCGCCCGTCCTGTGGGATCCCATCCGCTACCTCGAGACCTGCCCCTCGTCCGACGGCGCCGTCGCGCTCGTGCTGGCGGCGGGCGACCTCGCGAAGCAGGGCCCGCGCAAGCCGGCCTGGATCCGCGGCGCGGCGTCGTACGCCGAGGCGATGTGGGTGCCGGGCCGCGACCAGGTGAGCCCGCGCGCCGGCCAGGTGTGCGCCAAGCACGTGTACGATCAGGCCGGCATCACCGATCCGTGGAACCAGATCCAGACCGCCGAGATCTACGTCCCGTTCGCCTGGTTCGAGGCGATGTGGCTCGAGAACCTCGGCTTCCGCGACGTCGGCGAGGGCTGGAAGGCGATCGACCGGGGCGAGCAGAAGATGGGCGCGCACCTGCCGATCAACCCGTCGGGCGGCGTGCTGTGCACGAACCCGATCGGCGCGTCCGGCATGCTGCGGCTCGGCGAGGCGGCGCTCCAGGTGATGGGCCGCGCCGGCGCGCACCAGGTCGACGGCGTCGAGAACGCCCTCGGCCACGCCTACGGCGGCGGCGCGCAGTACTTTGCGATGTGGGTCGTCTCCACCGAGGCGCCCTGACCATGGCCGAGCCCGCCGTCCTCTACGAGAAGCGCGACGGCATCGCCTTCGTGACGATGAACCGTCCCGAGGTGCGCAACGCCATCAACACCGAGATGCTCTGCCGCCTCGCCGACGCGTGGCAGGACGTCAACGACGACGACGCGGTCCGCGTCGCCATCTTCACCGGCGCGGGCGACAAGGCGTTCTGCGCCGGCGCCGACCTCGACCGCCTCGTGCGCATGCTCCAGGGCCTGCGCCCGCCGGAGACCGAGTACGACGAGCGCGTCCGCAACGACACCGCGATCATCTACAAAGGGCTGCTGCGCAACTACAAGGTGTGGAAGCCGATCATCGCGGCCATCCGCGGCTTCTGCGTCGCGGGCGGCACCGAGATGCTCACCTGCACCGACATCCGCGTCGCCGGCGACGACGCCCGCTTCGGCCTCGCCGAGGTGAAGTGGAGCCTCTTCCCGATGGGCGGCTCCACGGTCCGCCTGCCGCGCCAGATCCCCTACTGCCACGCGATGGAGATCCTCCTCACCGGCGAGCAGCTCTCGGCCGAGCGCGCCATGCAGATGGGCCTCGTCAACAAGGTCGTGCCGCCCGACCAGGTGATGCCCGAGGCGCTGCGCTACGCGCGCATCATCCAGGAAGCCGGGCCGCTCGCGGTGCAGGCGGTGAAGCGCTCGGTCGTCCTCGGCATGGAGCTGTCGCCGGAGGAAGCCCTCGAGAAGGAGCTGGAGCTCGGCATCCCGGTGTCGATGTCGGCCGACTGCCGCGAGGGCACGAAGGCGTTCAAGGAGAAGCGCAAGCCCATCTTCACGGGCCAGTAGCGCCGCAAGTGGCCCGCCCGGGCCGGAGCCGGTATACCGCGCCGCGCATGCTGCGCTGGCTCTGTGCGGCCGCCCTCGTCGTCCTCGTCGCGGTCGCGTTCTCTCCCACGCTCCAGAACGGCTTCGTCGACTACGACGACAACATCACCGTCACCGAGAACCTCGCCTTCCGGGGCCTCTCGCCGGCGCACCTGCGCTGGATGGCGACGGCCACCGTCGGCGGGCACTGGCAGCCGCTCGCCTGGCTGACGCTCGCCGTCGACCACGCCGCCTGGGACATGGAGCCGCGCGGCTACCACCTGACGAACCTCGCCTGGCATGCCCTCGCCGCGGTCCTCGTCATGGCGGTGCTCGCCGCCCTGCTCCGCGCGGCGGAGCCGCCGCCCGTCGCCGCCGCCCGCGTGACGCTCGCCGCCACGCTCGCCGCCGCGGCCTGGGCGCTGCATCCCCTGCGCGTCGAGTCGGTCGCCTGGGTGACCGAGCGCCGCGACCTCGTCTCGACGCTGTTCTGGCTCGCGGCGGTGCTCGCGTATCTGCGCGCCCACGCTCCCGGCCGCCGCCGCGGCCCATGGCTCGCGGCGGCCGTCGCAGCGACGGCGCTGTCGCTGCTCGGCAAGGCGTGGGCCATCACCCTGCCCGCCGTGCTGCTGATCGTCGACGCCTGGCCGCTGCGCCGCTTCGGCCGCGAGCGCGTGGGCGCCATCCTGCTCGAGAAGCTGCCGTTCGTCGTGCTCGCGCTGCTCGCCGCGGCGGCGACGCGCCTCGCGCAGGCGGCGATGCCGACGGGCCTCGAGAACCATCCACTCCCGAGCCGCCTCGTCCAGGCGGCATACGGGCTCGTCTGGTACCCGTGGACGACGCTGGTGCCGACCGGCCTCTCGCCGCTCCACGAGCTGGTGCCGCCGCTCGATCCGGCGGAGCCGCGCTTCGGGGCGCCGATCGTCCTGCTCCTCGCCGCCGCCGCGCTGCTCGTGGTCCAGCGGCGCCGCTGGCCCGCGCTGCTCGCGGCCGTCGCCGCGTACGTCGTCATCGTGTCGCCCGTCCTCGGGCTCGCGCAGGTGGGGCCGCAGCTGGTCGCCGACCGCTACGCGCATCTCGCCACCCTGCCCTTCTTCGCGCTCGCCGCGGGCGGGCTCTACGCGGCGTTCGGGACCTCACCGGCACGCGCCGCGGCGATCGGCGCGCTCGCGGGCGTCGCCATCCTCGGGCTCGGCGCGGCGACGTGGCGCCAGACGCAGTACTGGCACGACGACGTCGCGCTGTGGACGCGCGCGGTCGAGGTCGACGGCCAGAACGCCTTCGCGCGCACGGCGCTCGGCGCCGCGCTGCAGGCGCAGGACCGGCTGGCGGACGCGCTGCCGCAGGCGGAGGTCGTGCTCGCCCTCCTCATGGGCCGCGACACGCCCGAGCCGGTGCTGGAGACGGTGCGCACGAACCTCACGCGCGGCTGGGCCACCGTGGCGATGCAGTCGCTCATGGCGGGCGATGCCGACGACGCCCGCACGGCGGCGCTGCGTGCGCTGGGCGTGGGGCAGGACGACGCGCCGGCGATGCTCACGGTCGGTGCGGTCCTCCTGCGCACGAAGAACACCGCGGAGGCGGCGCTCGCCTACGAGCGCGCGCTCGCCGGCGACCCCACCCAGACCGCGGCGCGCACCGGCCTCGCCGCAGTGCAACTCGAAGCCGGCGAGCCCGCCGAGGCCGAGAAGAACCTGCGCGCGGTCCTCGACGCCGACCCGAGCCAGGTCGGCGCGCGCATCAACCTCGGCGTCGCGCTCCGCCGCCAGGGGCGCCCGGCCGAGGCGATCCCGATCCTCGAGGAGGCGCTGCGGCTCGAGCCGAACAGCGTCGCCGCGCAGCGGGGGCTCGCGGCAGCGCGCGAAGCGGCGAAGGCCGCGAGCCCATAGGACGCTGCTGCGGTTGACGCCTTCGAAGCCGTCGCGCTAGCACCCGAAATCGAACATGCGTTCGACGCCGCCGCTGCGCCGCTACCGGATGCTCGACCTTTCGCGTCAGCTCCCCGGTCCGTTCTGCTCCACCGTGCTCGCCGACCTCGGGATGGACGTCCTCGTGATCTCGGCGCCGAACGATCCGTTCCAGATGGGCATCCCGTTCCTGGCCCGCAACAAGCGCCACATGACGCTGAACCTGAAGACGCCCGAGGGCCGCGACCTCTTCCTGCGCCTGGCCGGCGAGGCCGACGTCGTGCTCGAGGGCTTCCGGCCCGGTGTGATGGCCCGGCTTGGGCTCGACTGCGAGACGCTGCGCGCACGCAACCCGCGTCTCGTCTACTGCGCCATCTCGGGCTACGGCCAGGACGGGCCGTACCGCGACAAGGTCGGCCACGACGTCAACTACCTCGGCTACGCCGGCGTGCTCGAATACTGCGGCCCGCCCGAGGGTCCGCCGATGATCCCCGGCGTGCAGGTGGCCGACGTCGGCGCCGGCTCGCTCATGGCCGCGATCGGTATCCTGTCGGCGCTGATGGCGCGCGACGAGAGCGGGCGCGGCCAGATGGTCGACGTCGCCATGCTCGATGGCGCCGCATCGTGGAACGTCGCGCACCAGGTGCTGCACTGGTACCGCGAGGCGCTGCCGCAGCGCGGGCGCGAGCAGCTGACGGGCTCGTTTCCCTGCTACGCGGTCTACGCCTGCCGCGACGACAGGTTCGTCACCGTCGGCGCCTACGAGGGCCACTTCTGGGCGACCCTGTGCCGCCACCTCGGGCGCGAGGACTTCATCGCCGACCAGTGGGCGGAGGGCGAGCGCCGCGACGAGATCTTCGCCGTCCTGCGCGCCGCCTTCCGCGAGAAGACGCGCGACGAGTGGATGGCCGAGCTGGGCGCGAAGGACATCTGCTTCGGCCCGGTGCTCGACATCGCCGAGGCCTACGACGACCCCCAGCTGCGCGCGCGCGGCATGGTGATCGAAACCGACACGCCGGCGGGCCCGAAGCGCTACATCGGCCCGCCCATCAAGCTCTCCGAGACGCCCGCGTCCGTCCGTACGCCGCCGGCCGGGTTCGGCGAGCACACCGACGCGGTGCTGGCAGGCCTCGGCCTGTCGCCCGCCGACATCGGCCGCCTGCGCGACGGCGGCGTCGTCTAGGAGGACGCGATGGCTCTTCGAGTGGTCGACAGCGACGCCCACGTGGTCGAGGGCGGCGAGTTCATGATGCAGATCATGGAGCGCTTCCCCGACAAGGTCCGCTTCGCGCAGCCCGGCGAAGGCACCGCCCTCGTCATCGAGGGCCGCGCCTATCCGCAGTCGTCCGGCCCCGGCGCCGGCTGCAAGGCCGAGGAAGGCATGTGCCTCGACCGCGGCGCCAATCCCTTCAGCGCCGACGGCGTCCTCGCCGACGCCGACAAGGAGGGCATCGAGCGCATGGTCTTCTTCCCGAGCGCCGCGCTCGGGCTGCCGGGCTACGAGGACCAGCGCTTCGCCGCCGACATGGCGCGCGCCTACAATGCCTGGATGGCCGACTGGTGCGGCCGCGGGAAGGGCCGCTTCTTCGGCGTCGGCCTCGTGCCGATCGAGGACGTACCGACGTCGATCGCGATCATGCGCGAGGCGAAGGAGCTCGGGCTGGTCGCCACCATGGTGCCGGCGGTGCTCAAGTCGCGGAACCTCGACCATCCCGACCTGGAGCCGTTCTGGGCCGCGGCCGCCGACCTCGAGATGCCGCTCGGCATCCACGGCGCCCCCGGCATCCATCTGCCCAACCTGGGCTCGCACCGCTTCGACAACTACCTGCAGGTGCACTGCGTGAGCTTCCCGTTCGACATGATGGTGGCGTCGACGGCGCTCGTCCTGGGCGGCGTCTTCGAGCGTCATCCGACGCTGCGCGTGGCGCTGCTCGAGTCGGGCATCGGCTGGGTGCCCTACTTCATGGAGCGCATGGAGGAGCACCTCGAGAAGCGCGGCCGCCTGACGCCCGAGTGCAAGCGGCATCCCAAGGACTACATCGCGCGCGGCCAGCTCTACGTGAGCTTCGAGGCCGAGGAGTGCGGCCTGCCGCTCGCCGTCGAGCAGCTCGGCGACCACTTCGTCATGTGGGCGAGCGACTATCCGCACTGGGACAGCGACTTCCCGAACGCGACCAGGCCGCTGCGCACGCGCGACGACATCTCCGAGGACGTGCGCGCGAAGGTCGCGGGCGGCAACGCGGCGCGCTTCTACGGACTATCGCAGTGAGCGACGCCGGCGCGGTCCGCGTGCGGCCGATGGTCGAGGCCGACCTCGACGCCGCGGACCGCGTCTTCCGGCTCGCGTTCGGGACCTTCGTCGGCCTCCCCGACCCGATGGCGTTCGCCGGCGACTCCGACTGGGTCCGGCCCCGCTGGCGGGCCGCGCCCGACGCGGCCTTCGTCGCCGAGCGCGACGGCGTCCTCGTCGGCTCGAACCTGGCGAGCCGCTGGGGCAGCTTCGGGTTCTTCGGCCCGCTCTCGGTCGCGCCGTCGCTGTGGAACGCGGGCGTCGGCCGCAAGCTCCTCGTCCCCGTCCTCGACTGCTTCGCGCGCTGGGAGGTGCGCCACGCCGGCATCTTCACCTTCGCGGAAAGCGCGAAGCACGTGACGCTCTACCGCCGCCACGGCTTCTGGCCGCGCTTCCTGACGGTCGTCCTCGCGCGCGACGTGCCGGCCGGCACGCCGCCGCCCGACCCGCTCTCCGCCGTGCCATCGGGGGAGCGCGACGCCGTGCTCGCCGCCGGTCGCGCCTGCACCGGCGCGGTCTTTCCCGGCCTCGACCTCACGGCCGAGATCGACGCCGTCGCCGGCCAGGGCCTCGGCGACACCGTCCTCGTGCGCGACGGCGAACGCGTCGGGGGCCTCGCGCTATGCCACCTCGGCACCGGCAGCGAGGCCGGCAGCGACACCTGCTACGTGAAGTTCGGCGCCGTGCGACCCGGGCCCGACGCGGCCGCCCGCTTCGCGCGCCTGCTCGACGGCGTCGACGGCCTCGCGGCGGCCCGCGGCGCACACACCGTGCTCGCGGGCGTCAACACCGCACGCCGCGCCGCCTGGGAAGCGCTGACGGCCCGCGGCTTCCGCACGGCCATCCAGGGCGTATCGATGAGCCGCGACGGCGTGTCCGGCTGGGACGAGCCCGGCTCCTTCGTCCTCGACGACTGGCGCTGACCCGGGTTGCCGCGCCCGCCCGGCTGCCGTAGCCCGAGCCCATGGGCCCGCGTCGTGCCGTCGTCATCGTGCTCGCCGCGCTGGGAGGGGCCGCCGCCGCCCGGGCACAGGTCACCTGCACCGGTCCCGATGCGCTGTGCACCGGCGACCCGTGCGTCGTCGCACCCGTCACCGTGTCGAGCCCGTGCGAGCTCGACTTCGGCAGCCGCCGCCTCGTCGTGCAAGGCAAGCTCACGGTGCCCGCCGGCGGCGTGCTCGCGCTGCGCGCCGGCAGCATGCTGGTCGCCGGCGGCATCGAGGGCCAGAGCGGCGCCGCCGGGCCGCAGATCACGCTGCGCACCGACGGCGACCTGGAGACGCGGGCGCGCATCCGCAGCGCCGGCGACGTCACGCCGGGCCGCGTCCTGCTCGAGGCCGGCGGCACGATCGCGCTGCGCGGCAACGTCATGGCGCCCACCAGCGGCACGGCCGGCTCGCCGGCGGGGCGCGTGCGCATCGAGGCGCAGGGCGTGATCGATTGCCGCGCCTGCCGCACCGACGTGCGCGGGCGTCCCGACACGCCGGCGGGCGAGGCGATCCTGCGCGGCCGGCAGGGCGTCACGATGCCGCTCGGCAGCCATTGGGACGCCGGCGGCCGCGAGGGCGGCAACTTCGAGATCTCGAGCACGCACGGGCCGGTCTTCGTCGAGACCGACATCCGGGCGCGGGCGACGAGCGGCACCGGCGGCACCTTCCTCGTCGCCGCGCCGAAGATCACGCTGAAGCGCGACATCGCGATGGAGGGCGGCCGGGGCGGCACCGTCACGGTGCTGGGCGACGACGTCGCCGTCGGCGGCGTGCTGTCCGTCGTCGGCAAGAGCGGCCCCGCCGGCACGATCACGGTCGGCGGCACGACGCACGTGCAGCTGTCGGCGTCGCCGCGCGCCCAGGGCCGCACCGCCGGCGGCACGATCACGCTCACCGGCGCCGCGGTGAGCGTGAAGGGCAAGCCGAACCTGCGCGGGCAGCGCGGCCCGGGCGGGACGTTCCGCGCCTCGGCGACCGACGGCCCGCTCGTCCTCGACGGCACCTTCGACGCGCGGCCGGGCGGCACGATCGTCGGCAGCGCCGACGACGACCTGACCGCACGCGGGCGCTTCTACGCTGCGCCGGGCGGCTGCATCGGCTTCACGGCGGGCGGCGCGATCGTCGGCATCGGCGCGAGGTTCGACGTCCCCGTCACCGACGGCTGCCCGTAGGCGTCGGGCGTGCTCAAGCGCGCACCGCGCGGACGATGCCCTCCTGGGCCGTCGACGCGACCAGCGACCCGTCGGCCGCCCACAGCGTCCCGTGCACGAGCGCGCGGCCCGCGACCGCGACCGGGCTGTGGGTCGCGTAGAGCACCCAGCCGGCGAAGCGCGGCGGATGGTGGAACCACAGCGCGTGATCGAGGCTGGCGCCCTGGCGCGACGTCCAGGCGATGCCGTGCGGCAGCATGGCCGTCGTCAGCAGCCCGCGGTCGCTGGCGTAGGCGAGCAGCGCAGCGTGCAGCACGGGATCGTCGGGCAGGGGGCCGCGCGGCCGCACCCAGAAGCGGCGAGCCGCGGCGCGGTCCTCCATCCGGCCGACCAGCTCGGGATCGGCGTCGCGCATCTCGATCGGGCCGTCGGGTCGCCGGGCGGTCGCGTCGCCGAGGGCCCGCGCGCGCGTGTCCTCCCAGTCCTCGAGCGTCTCGGGGCCGCGCACCACCGGCATCGTGCCCTGGTGCGCGAGGCCGCTGCGCTGGCGCGTGAAGCTCACGGTGAGCGCGATCACGGTCTCGCCGTTCTGGGCGCCGGTCACGTAGCGCGCCGCCGACGCCCACCCGTCACGCAGCCGCACGACCTGCCACGCGAGCGGCAGGCCGTGGCGTCCCGGGCGCAGGAAGTGCGCGTGGAGCGAGGCCGGCACGCCCTCCGCACCCGTGCGTCCGGCCGCGACCATCCCCTGCGCCAGCAGCATACCGCCGAAGACGCGGCCTTCGCCGCGGCCCGGCTCGCTCGTGAAGGCGTCGGCGCCGGCGGGCGTCAGGTGGAGGCGGCGCAGCAGGCGCGCGAGCGGATCACCGGTCACCGCGCGGCCTCGCGGAGGATCGCCGCGCGACCGCCGCCGGCGCCGGGCGCTGCCGTGCCGTCGAGTCGTCCGGGCATGGCGGGGCTTTTTCGACGCCGACCGCCGCAGCTGTCAACCGCTCGCCCCCACGGCGGCACGCGTGCTAACGCGCCGGGCGTGCGCTCGTTGGCCGCCGTCCTCGCCGCCGTGATCCTCGTCGCCTGCGGCGGCGAACCGTCCACCCCGACGGGTCGCCCCGGCCTCCAGGACCACGGACCGCATCACGGCGGCGTCGTCTTCGCGGGCCCGCGCGTCGTGCTGGAGACGACGGCGCAGCCGGACGGGCGCGTGCGCGTATGGATCACGGACGAGTGGCGGCAGCCGGTGTCGCTCCAGGACCTGCACGGCTCGGTCACGTTCGTCGGCGCACCCGAGTCGCCCACCGTCCCGCTCGCCGTGCGCGGCGAGGTGCTCGAGGCCCAGGGCCCGACGCTGACCGGCGACACCATCGGCCTCGAGATCGCCGTCGACCGCCCCGGGCAGACGCTGCGCCTGCCGGTCGTGGTGCCGCTGCGGGCCGGCGCCCCCGGCGCCGCGACGGTGTCCGTGCGCGGCTGCCTCCCGCCGGAGCCGGGAGAGGGAACGCTGCCGCGCTGCGTGCTGCCGTTCCTCCAGGCGGTCGGCCCGATCGCGACGCCGCGCGACGGCCGCGTCGTCGTGGTCGCCGCGCTCGAGAGCCCGACCACGGTCTGGCGGCTCCCGGAGGGCACGCTGGCGGCGAGCATGGCGGCGCCACCGCCGGTCGACCTCGGTCCGGGCCACGCGCCGCACGTCGAGGAGCCCGTCGCGATGGCGATCGCGCCCGACGGACGCGACGTCGTGCTCGCGATCGGCGAGCACCTGTTCCGGCACGATCTCGCCACCGGACGTCTCGTGCGCGAGCTGGCCGCGCCGGGACCGCCGCTGCGGCACGTCGCCTGGAGCACCGACGGCACGAGCCTGGTCGCCACCCTGCTCGCCAGCGGCACGGTGCACGTCCTCGACGCGACCGACGGCACGCCCCGGCGCACGGTCGAGATCGACGGCGAGGCCACCGCGCTCGCGGCATCGCCGTCGGCCGACGTCGCCGCCGTCGGCACGGAGGAAGGCACCCTCGTGCTCGTCTCCCTCGGCGACGGTGCGACGCGGACGCTCGGCGAGGCGGGCGAGCGTATCGAGGCGGTCGCGTTCGCCGGCGAGCGCATCGTCACCGCGTCGGCGGACGGCGTGCTGCGCGTCTGGGACGCGGCACGCGGCGAGCCCGAGGCCCGCGTCGACGTCGGCACGCCGCTCCTGCGGCTCGCCGTCACCGCCGACGGCCGCCGCGCCGCGACCGCCGACCGGACCGGCCGCATCCGCCTCCACACCCTGCCCGACGGCCGCATCGTCGACACGCTCGGCTGGCACGACGGCCAGGTGCGCGGCCTCGCCTGGGCCGGCGCCGTGCTCGTCTCCGCGGACGCCGACCGGCGGCTGGCGCTCTGGGACCTGCCCGCGTCCTCCGCGCCGGCATCTGCCACCGCAGACGCCGCATCACGCGCCATGGCTCCAGGCACATTCCGCTGACGCGCCGCGTCTGGTAACCCGGAAGCCGGGACCGCGTACGCGGCCCGGGCAGCAGGAGCCTCAGAGCATGGTTGCGGTGGACGATCTCGTCTGGGCGGCGGTCCGGGCGGCGGTGGACGCGGTGCGGTACTCGCCGGCACGGCTGCGCCTGCTCGCGGCTTCGGCGGCACGGAGCCGCGCCGTGCCGGCACCGGCCGTCCGCTGGCTCGGCGAGGTGCAGGCGCGGCCGACCGTCGTCCACCTCACCGGCCTCCCGCACGCGATGCTGCGGGCACTCGCCGAGCAGGCGGGGCGAGCCTTCGGCCCGACCGGATCGGCGCTCGTGCGCTACCTCGGCGGCGCCGTGGCCGGCTTCGTCGATCGGGTCGCCGCGGCTGCGGCGGATGGGCCGCTGCGCCCGCGGGCGCACCCGGGCCTCCTCGTGCCGCATCCGCACGACGTCGCCGTGCTCGCGCTCGACATGCGCGGCTTCTCGCAGCTCACGCATGCGCTCGACGACACGCAGTACCTCGCCGACCTGCTCGAGGAGTATCTGACCGTCCTCACCGCCACCGTCGAGCAGCACCGTGGCGTCGTCTTCCAGTACACCGGCGACGGCTTCCTCGCCCTGTTCCTACCCGAGCTGGCCGGCGTCCCGCCGGCGGCGATGGTTGATCGTCTGGTGCACGAGATGTGCCCGCGGCTGCACCACGCGTTCGATGCGCTGCACGCGCGCTGGCGCGCCGAGTGGCGGGCGGCGGGCCGCGCGACGACACCGATCGGGCTCGGCGTCGGGCTGAGCTTCGGGCGGGTGACGCTCGGCTTCGTCGGGCCGTCGGGCAAGAAGCAGGTCGGCGCCATCGGCGAGCCGGTCAACGTCGCGGCGGTCCTGTGCGCCGAGTCGGCGGCGGGTGCCGTGATGGTGGACCGCGACGGCTGCCGCCGCGTCGGGGTCGAGCCGCTCGGCGCGCGGCCGCTGCGGCTGCGGTCGCGCAAGCTCGGGCGGCGGCTCGACGTGCTGTGCTTCGATCCGCCGCGGGCACGGCGCCGGTTTCCGCGCCTCGTCCCGACCGCCTGACCCGGCCCCGCGTCAGCCGCCGAGGAAACGGCGCACCCGGCCGAAGATGCCGCCGCCGCGAACCCCGCCGCGCTCGCGCAGCACCTCCGCGACGCGGCGACGCGTGACGTCCGCCGGCGACACGGGCCCGTCGGCCTCGAGCTCCGCCAGGTCGAGAACGGTCGCGCCGCTCGGGATCGCGATCCCGGCGCGTTCGCCGGGCGCCGTCGAGCGCGCGTTGACGTCGGCTCCCCGCGCGAGGAGCGCCGTGACCGCCGCCAGCTCGCCGCCGAGCGCGGCCGTGTGCAGCGGCGTGAGGCCGCTCGTCGTGCGCGCGTTCGGCGCCGCGCCGGCGGTGACGAGCGCATCGACGATCGCCGCGGCCATCTCGCCCGACACCACGTGGAGCGGGGTTTCACCGCTGCGATCCGCGAGCGCCGCAGCGACGCCCGCCATGCGCCGCACGGTCTCGAGGCGCCCCTCGGCCGCCGCGACGTGGAGCGCCGTCCGGCCGTCGTCGCGGACGGCGCCGGCGTCGGCCCCGCGCGCGAGCAGCAGGTCGACCATGTCGTGGTACTCGCCGGCCACCAGCAGCGGCGTGCTGCCGTCCGCGGTGCGGGCCTCGAGCTCGGCGCCGCGATCGAGCAGCAGCGCCGCCACGATGGTCGAGTCGCGACGGGTGGCCCGGTGGAGGGCGGTGCGCCCGGCGGCGTCTCGCGCCTCGAGCGCGGCGCCGTGCCGGAGCAGGAGGTCGAGAATCGCCGTCGGGGCCTCGGCGCCGATCGTGGCCCGCTCGGCGAGCGCGTGCAGCGCGGTCTCGCCGTCGGCGCCCGCCGCCGCGGCATCCGCACCGCTCGCGAGCAGCGTCTCGACCACCGACGGGGACTGCTGGCGCACGGCGGCGTGCAGGAGCATCCGCAGCTCCTCGGGCGGCGGCGCCGCGGCGGCGAGCAGGCGCTGGATGAGCGTCGTGCGCCGGCCCTCGTGCGGACCGGGCGCGGCGATCGCCATCGTGAGCGCGGCACGCCCGTCGGCGGCGGCGAGATCGACGCGGGCGCCACGGTCGACGAGCCAGGCGGCGACCTCGTCGGCGCCATGGGCGATCGCCTGGTGGAGCGGCGTCAGGCCGCCCGGACCGCGCGCATCGATCGGATGGCCGGCGCGCAGCATGAGCTCGGCGACGGCACGGGCGCCGGGCAGGCCGCTGGAGACGGCGCGATGGAGGAGCGACGGCTGGCCGGCGATCACCGCGGGCTGCCATCCGCATGCGCGCAGCCGGGCCAGCGCGCGCGCCGTCGCGGGTACGTCGCCGCGCGCGACCGCCTCCGCGAGCGCCGCCTCGTCTCCCCCCGCGTCGCTCATTGGCCTCCCTCCGAGTCGGGCACCACCGTCCTTCTTTACGTCGCCAGCCACCGCGGGTCCAAGCGTGCGCGCGTTGACGGCCGCGAACGCCGGCGGCTATGGGCTCCGCATGGCGCTCGATCCGCAGGCGAAGCAGCTCCTCGATCAGATGGCCGCGATGGGGACGCCGCCGCTCGAATCGTTGCCCGTCGCCGACGCCCGCCTGCTGATGGAGTCGATGCGCGGGCTCATGGGCGAGCCCGAGCCGATCGCGCACGTCGAAGACCGCACCGTGCCCGGGCCCGGCGGTACGATCCCCGCGCGACTCTACCGGCCCGCGGGCGACGCGCCGCTGCCGCTGCTCGTCTACTACCACGGCGGCGGATGGGTCCTCGGCGGCCTCGAGTCGCACGACGGCGTGTGCCGCAGCCTCGCCAACCAGGCGGGCTGTGCGGTCCTCTCCATCGATTACCGACTGGCGCCGGAGCATCGCTACCCGGCAGCAGCGGACGACTGCTACGCCGCCCTGGTCTGGGCCGCGGCGAACGCGGCCGCCCTCGGCGCCGACCCGACACGGCTCGCGATCGGCGGCGACAGCGCGGGCGGCAACCTCACCGCCGTCACGGCCATCCAGGCGCGCGACCGCGGCGGTCCCCGCGTTCGCCTCCAGCTCCTCGTGTACCCGGTGACGGACCACTCCTACGACACCGCGTCGTACGCCGAGAACGCCGACGGCTACTTCCTCACCAAGGCAGCGATGGTGTGGTTCTGGAACCACTACCTCGGGGGCGATGCCGGAACCGCGGCGACGGCGTCGCCGCTGCGGGCGGCGGACCTCGCCGGGCTGCCGCCGGCGCTCGTCATCACGGCCGAGTTCGATCCGCTGCGCGACGAGGGCGAGTCCTACGCGCGTCGCCTGCGCGAGGCCGGCGTGCCGACGACCCTGACGCGCTACGACGGCATGATCCACGGCTTCTTCACCATGGGGCCGCTGCTCGGGCAGGGTGCACGGGCGGTCGCCGAGTCGGCCGCGGCACTCCGCGCCGCGCTCGCCTGACCCGCCCCGCATCCGCCACGGCACCCGCGCCCGGCGCGGGCATCGAGCGCGCGACGCCCCCTTGACGTCCGCGCGACCGGTCCCACCTTCGCGCCAGCAACGAGGTCGGCGACGACGCCGACGCGAAGGAGGTAACTGGTCATGGGTCTCTTCCAACAGTCGCTCGGCGATCTGCTCCGGCTCCAGAAGGAGCTCGATTCGTGGCGGCGCAATCCGGCCGCGGGGTTCTTCGGACAGGGTCCGTCGCGCGCCTACTCGCAGGTGAACGTCTTCCGCGACGCGGAAGGCCTCGTGGTCCGCACCGAGCTGCCGGGCGTCGCGCCGGCGGACGTCCAGGTGAACGCCGAGCGCCGCCGCCTCACCGTCAGCGGTGAGCGCAAGGCCGACGCCGACGTGCAGAACGCCGGGTTCCACCGCCGCGAGCGTGCGTTCGGCCGCTTCTCGCGCACGCTGATCCTGCCCGAGGACGTCGACGTCTCGCAGGCGAAGGCCGAGTACGCGAGCGGCGTGCTCACCGTCCGCATCCCGCAGCATGCCGCCGCCAAGCCGCGCCAGATCACGGTGCAGGCGGCGTAAGGAGACGAACATGACGACCCAGGAACTCGAGGCCAAGGAGAAGCAGGAGCTCGCGGAGCGCGAGCACACCCGCCCCGGTCGCACCTACGTGCCGGACGTCGACATCCGCGAGAACGAGGACGCCCTGTGGCTGTGGGCCGACATGCCCGGCGTCGCGCAGAAGGACGTCGAGGTCGAGCTGCACGACGACGTGCTCACGATCGCCGGCCGCATCTCGACGCAGGGGTACGAGGGACTCTCGCCGCTCTACACCGAGTACAACGTCGGCAACTTCCAGCGTCGCTTCACGCTGCCGAGCGGTGAGCACTTCGACCGCGAGCAGGTCACGGCGAAGCTCACGAACGGCGTCCTCGCCGTGAAGCTGCCGAAGGCGGAGAAGGCGAAGCCGCGCCGCATCGACGTGGCGGTCGGCTGATCCGTCCCCGACACCTCCTCCGTCGTACGGCCCGCGCGTTCCCGCGACGCGCGGGCCGTCGCGTTTTCTTGACGCCGCGAGACGGCCCCTTCTATGGTGCGCCGCCGTGGGTCGACTGGCGGGCAAGGTCGCGATCGTCACGGGCGCCGCGTCCGGCATCGGCGCCGCGACGCTCCGCCGCTTCGCGGCCGAAGGCGCGTCCGTCGTCTGCGCCGACATCGACGACGAGGGCGGCGCCCGCGTGGTCGACGAAGTCCGGCGCGCCGGCGGCACGGGCGAGTTCCGCCACACCGACGTCGCCGTCCTCGCCGACCTCGAGGCGACGGTCGCGTTCGCAGTCGACCGCTTCGGCGGGCTCGACGTCGTCCACAACAACGCCGCCTGGTCGGGCGGCGGCTACGTCGGCGACCTCGATCCCGAGATCTGGGACGTCAGCATCCGCATCATGCTGACCGGCGTCTTCTACGGGATGCGGGCGGCCATTCCCGCGATGCTGGCCCGCGGCGGCGGCGCGATCGTCAACACCTCCTCGATCGAGGCCATCGTCGCGGAGATCCTGGCCGCGCCCTACAACACGGCGAAGGCCGGCATGATCAACCTGACGCGCACGGTCGCCGTCGAGTACGGCCGGCGCGGCATCCGGGCGAACTGCATCTGCCCCGGCGTCGTCGAGACGCCGATGCTCGAGCGGCTGCTCGCGGTGGCGCCGAAGCCGCGCGAGGCGATCGCCGAGGCGCACGCGCTCGGACGTCTGCTGCGGCCCGACGAGATCGCCAACGTCGCCCTCTTCCTCGCCAGCGACGAGTCCTCGGCGATCACCGGCGCGGCCGTCGTCGTCGACGGCGGGCTCACCTGCGGCTCGCCGATCAGCGGCTTCCCGCCCTACGGAGGCTGACCATGCTCGGACGCCACCGCGATCTCGACGCCGTCCACGCGGCGCTCACGAGCTGGCTGCGCAGCAAGATGCCGGACGCGCGCGATCTCGCGATCTCCGCGCTGCGGGCGCCGAAGGCCGGCGTCTCGAACGAGACCTTCCTCTTCGAAGCCACCTGGCGCGGCGGCGCACGACGCATGGTCGCGCGCCTCCAACCCACCGACTTCCTCGTCTTCCCCGAGTACGACCTCGGCGTGCAGACCGGCGTCATGCAGCGGCTCGAGGGCACGAGCGTCCCGGTGCCGCACGTACGCTGGCACGAGCCCGATCCGGACGTCCTCGGCAGCGCCTTCTACGTCATGGACGCGGTCGACGGCGAGGTGCCGTCGGAGGTGCCGTCGTTCCACGTCTACGGCTGGATCCGCGACGCCGATCCGGCGCGCCGGCCCGGCATCTGGTGGAACGGCCTCGAGGCGCTCGCCCACGTGCATGCGATCGACTGGAAGGCGCGCGGCCTCGACGTCCTCGGCGCGCCCGGTCCGGGTACCGACCCGCTCGACCGCCAGCTCGCGTATTGGGAGCGCTATCTGCGCTGGGTGACGGCCGACGGCCCCGAGCAGCCGACGCTCGAGGCGGCGCTGTCCTGGCTGCGCACGAACCGCTTCACGCCCGCCCGCACCGCGCTGTGCTGGGGCGACGCGCGCATGCCGAACCTCATGTTCCGCGACGACCGCGTCGTCGCGGTGCTCGACTGGGAGATGGCGTTCCTCGGCGACCCCGAGTCCGATCTCCTGTGGTGGTGCTTCCTCGACTGGGCGAACAACGAGGGCTACGGCGCGCCGCATCTGGACGGCATCCCCGGCAAAGACGACACGCTGGCGCGCTACGCCGAGCTCACCGGTCACCCGGTCCGCAACGCCCACTGGCACGAGGTGTTCGCCGCCTTCCGCTACGGCGCGATCATGGCGCGCGTCGCAACCCGTCTCGAGGCGATCGGCGCCAGCACGCCGTCGCCCGATTTCGCGACCAACAACGTGCCGACGCAGGCCGTGGCCCGGCTCCTCGGCCTCCCGCCTCCGGGCGAGGCGCAGAGGCAGACGACCGTCGGCACGCGCGACGCGGCCGCGCCCGTACACCTCCAGCTGCGGCTCGACGGGCCCGGCGGCGGCGACTGGTACGTCGTCATCCACGGCAGCGAGGCGACGCGCCACCCCGGTGTCCACGACAGCCCCGACGCCACGCTCACCGCGCTGCACGCGGACTGGCGCGCCGTCCAGCGCGGCGAGCTCGATCGTCTCGCCGCGTTCCTCGACGGCAAGCTCAAGATCGACGGAGACCTCACGCTCTTCATGCTGCACGAGGAGCTGATCACGCGCGTCACGCGCGAGGACTGACGAGGACGTGTCTCCCCCCGACCTCCAGGCACTGGCCGACCGCGCCGCGATCCACGACCTCGTCGTCGGCTACTTCCTGGCCGTCGACCGGCGCGACTGGGAGGCCGTGCGCGGCTGCTTCAGCGACGACGCCGAGCTCGACTACGCGGTCTTCCGCGGCCCGCGCGACGAGGTGCTGGCGGCGATCCAGCGCGGCCTCGCGTTCTTCGAGTCGACGATGCACTTCGGCGGCAACGTGCTGGTCGAGCTGGCGGGCGACGTGGCGCGCTGCGAGAGCTATGCCGTCTGCTACCACCGTCACCACGACGGCGACCGGCTCGTCGACCGCGTCTGCGCCCTCCACTATCGCGACGCGCTCGCCCGCGACGGCGAGGTGTGGCGCATCCGGCGGCGGCGCGTCACCTTCGTCTGGGAGCGGCTCGACCCGGTCACGCTGCCGCCGGTGCCCCGATGACGGCGGCGTCGGTCGACGTCGCGATCGTCGGGGGCGGCATCTCCGGGCTCGGCGCGGCACGGGCGCTCGCGGCGCAGGGCGCGTCGGTGGTCGTGCTCGAGGCCCGGGATCGCGTCGGCGGGCGGACGTGGAGCGAGCAGCGCCACGGCGCCTGGTTCGACCGCGGCGGCCAGTGGCGCGGCTCGAACCAGCCGCGCATGGCCGCGCTGTGCGAGGCGCTCGGGCTGCGCCTCTTCCCGACCCATCACCAGGGGCGCAAGGTCCTGTGGCTCGGCGATCGCATCTCGTCCTACGCCGGTGCCCTGCCCTCGATGGCGCCGCACAAGCTCGTGCTGCTGCACGTCCTGCTGCGCAGCGCCGACGTGCTCGCGCGGCGCGTGTCCGCCGAAGCGCCCTGGACGGCACGCCTCGCGGCCCTCGCCGACGCGGTCACGGTCGAGGCCTGGCGGCGCCTCACGCCGATGGGCAGCGACGTGCGCGGCGTGATGGACGCGGCAGTGCGCACCGTCTTCGGCGCCGAGGCGGGCGAGCTGTCGATGCTGTGGTTCCTCGCCTATCTCCGCGCCGGGGGCGGCATGCGCAGCCTGGTCGAGATCGAGAACGGCGCCCAGGAGCAGCGCTTCGTCGACGGGGCGCAGGCCGTGTCGCTCGGCATGGCCGCGGCGCTCGGCGACCGCGTCGTGCTGCGCGCGCCGGTGCGCGCCGTCGTGCAGGACGCGCAGGGCGTCTCGCTCGCGACCGACGCGGGCACGTGGCGGAGCCGCTACGCGATCGTGGCGATCCCGCCGTCGCTCGCCGGGCGCATCCGCTGGGATCCGGGCATGCCGCCGGACCGCGACAATCTGACGGCGCGCTTTCCCATGGGCGCGACGATCAAGTTCCACGCGCTCTACGAGCGCCCGTTCTGGCGCGAGGCCGGCTACTCGGGCGAGCTCGTCTGCGACCGCGGCCCGGTCGCGGTCGCCTTCGACAACACGTCGCACGACGGCCGCGTGCCCGCCCTGCTCGGCTTCGGCGTCGGCGACGCCGCCCGCGCCTGGGGGCGCCGCGATCCGGCCGAGCGCCGCGCCGCCGTGCTCGACGTCTTCGCGCGCTGCTTCGGCTCGGCCGCGAAGCAGCCCGTCGACTGGCTCGAGCAGGACTGGTCGACCGAGGCGTGGAGCGGCGGCTGTCCGGTCGGCAACCCGAGCCCGGGCACCCTCGTCATGCTCGGACCGGCGCTGCGCACCCCCGTCGGCCGCGTGCACTGGGCGGGCACCGAGACCGCGACCGCGTGGACCGGCTACATGGAGGGTGCGCTACAGGCCGCCGAGCGCGCCGTCGCCGAGGTGAGCGCGCGCCTGTGACCCGCGCCGCCTTCGGCGGCGGGACGACGTCTCGCTCGCCGCCGGCCTCGGCAAGGCGCCACGCCGCGCCTGGAATCGACCTTGACAAACAAACGTTTGGTTTCGTATGCCCGCCCCGATGTCGCTGCCGGGAATCGATCTCTTCGACCAGGACCGTTACGCTCGGCAGGGTCCGCCCCACGCCGACTTCACGCGCCTGCGCGCCGAGGAGCCGGTGACGTGGCACGAGATGCCGAACGACATCGGCTTCTGGGCGGTCACGCGTTACGACGACGTCTTCAAGGTGTCGCTCGACCAGAAGACGTTCTCGTCGGCGCGCGGCGGCGTCATCCTCCGCTCGTGGAAGGACGGCGAGTACGAGCCGCAGGCGGGCATGCTCGTGAACCTCGACCCGCCGCAGCACACGAAGTACCGGCGGCTCGTCAGCACGGGGTTCTCGAACAAGATGATCCGCCGGCTCGAGCCCCACGTCCGCGAGATCACCAACGACATCATCGACCAGATCGCGCACCAGGGCGAGTGCGACTTCGTCGCCTCGATCTCGGCCGAGCTGCCGCTGCGGGTGATCGTCGAGCTCATCGGCGTGCCGCAGAGCGACCGCCATCGCGTGCTCGACTGGAGCAACAAGATGATCGGCTTCGACGATCCGGAGTACCAGACGGATCCGGCCGTCCCGCAGATCGCCGCCGCCGAGCTCTTCATGTACGCCAACGCGCTCGCCGAGCAGCGCCTGTCGCACCCGCGCGAAGACCTCGTCACCGACCTCATGCAGGCCGAAGTCGACGGCAGCAAGCTGACGCTGATGGAGTTCAACAGCTTCTTCATGCTGCTGCTGGTCGCGGGCAACGAGACGACGCGCAATCTCGTCTCCGGCGGCATGCTGGCGCTGATCGAGCACCCCGAGGAGCGCGCCCGCCTGCTCGCCGATCCGTCGCTGCTCGACGCCGCGGTCGAGGAGATGCTGCGCTGGGTGACGCCCGTGAATCAGTTCCGGCGCACGGCCACCCGCGACGTCGAGCTCGGCGGCCAGGCGATCAAGGAGGGCGACAAGGTCGTCCTCTTCTATGCCTCCGCGAACCGCGACGAGGCCAGGTTCGCCGATCCGCAGCGCTTCGACGTCGGCCGCACGCCGAACGAGCATCTCGCCTTCGGCATCGGCCCGCACTTCTGCCTCGGCGCCAACCTCGCCCGGCTCGAGATCCGGGTGATGTTCGAGGAGCTGCTGCGCCGTCTGCCCGACATCGAGCTGGCCGGCCCGGTCGAGCGCCTGCGCTCCAACTTCATCAACGGCATCAAGCGCATGCCGATCCGGTTCACCCCGGAGCGCGCGCGCGCCCGCGCCTGACCGCCACGCCGGCGCGCGCCCGGCACATCCGAGCCTCGAGCACGGGCCGCCGAGGGGTCGCGCGACCGGCCAGGGCCGGCCGCGCGACCGCCGGCGTCAGTAGACGATGACGCTACGGGCGACCTCGCCCGCCTCCATCGCGGCGAAGGCGTCGTTCACCTCGTCGAGCTTGATGCGGCGCGAGACCAGCTCGTCGATCTTGAGCTTGCCGCGCATGTAGAGATCGATCAGGAGCGGCATGTCGCGCTTCACGTTGCCCGACCCATAGAGCGAGCCGATCACCGACTTCTCCTCGAGCGGCACGGCCGCGCCGGGCACGGTGATGTCGGTGCCCATGCCGGGCACGCCGACGACGATCACCTTGCCGCCGCGCTTCAGCGCGTTGAACGCCTGGAGGATCACCGGCGGCGCGCCGATCACCTCGAAGGCGTAATCGACGCCGAGGCCGCCGAGGAGGTCCTTGATGGCCATGGCCGGATCGGTGTCGCCGCCCGCCTTGATGGCGTCGGTGGCGCCGAACTGCATCGCCATCTCGAGCTTCTTCGGAGACAGGTCGACGGCGACGATGCGCGCCGCGCCGGAGAGCGCCGCGCCCTGGATCACGTTGAGGCCGACGCCGCCGCAGCCGAACACCGCGACCGTCTCGCCGGGCTTCACGCGGGCCGTGTTGAAGACCGCGCCGACGCCGGTCATGACCCCGCAGCCGACGAGGCAGGCGCGGTCGAGCGGCACGTCCTTCGGTACCTTGATGGCGGCGGTGGCGCGCACCACGGTGCGCTCCGCGAACGAGCCGACGCCGGCCATGCGTGAGATGTCCTGGCCGTCCTTCGTGAAGACGCCCTCCTGGCCCATCATCATCGACTGCATGCCGGCTTCGCAGAGGTGGCTCGTGCCCTTGTCGCAGTAATGGCAGTGGCCGCAGTTCTCGACCCACGAGAGGACGACGTGATCGCCCGGCGCGAGCGTGGTGACGTCCTTGCCGACCTCCTCGACGATACCGGCGCCCTCGTGGCCGAGAACCACCGGCGGCGGGAAGGGCAGCTTCATCTGCTGCACGGACAGGTCCGAGTGACAGACGCCGCTCGCCGCAAGCTTGACGACGACCTCGTTCGGACGTGGGGCCTTCAGCTCGAGCGACTCGATCTTGAGCGGCTCGAGGAAGCCATGAAGTACTGCTCCCTTGACCATCGCGTAACCCCTCCCGCGTGGGTGCTGCAAAGTTGACGTGAGGGTCAGGGCTATAGGCCGGGGCGAAAAGAGGCGTCAAGCGCGCGCTCCGACGCCGGCGCGGTCGCGGCGCGCGTGGACTTCCGCACCGCCTCGGGCTACGGAAGCGGCGGCCGCGCACCCGCGCGGCGGGGAGGAACGCGCGCACATGAGGAGACGTCCATGAGCCGGCGCACCCCGGCCGCCGCCCGCGGTCGAGAAGCGGCGTCGACGCGCGACGTCATCCTCGACGCCGCGGAGCGCCGCTTCGCGGAGCGCGGCTTCGCCGGCGTCTCCATGCGCGAGATCGCCGCCGACGCGGGCCTGCGCAACCAGGCGAGCCTCTACCACCACTTCCGCCACAAGCGCGCGCTCTACGAGGCCGTGCTCGCGCGCGGCATCGAGCCCATCCTCGGGCTCGTCGCGGAGAGCGCAGCGGCGGGCGCGCCGGGCAGCTGGGGCGAAACGGCCGTCGATCGGCTCGTCGTCTACCTCGCCGACCACCCGCACCTGCCCCGCCTGATCCAGCGCGCCGCGCTCGAAGATCGGCGCTACCTGCCGAGCGTCATCCCGCGCCTCCTGCGCCCGCTCTACCAGCAGGGCCTGCGCGCGCTCGCCGAGACGCGCACGCCGTGGGCGCCGGCCGACATGCCCCACCTGGCCTCGGCGCTCTACCTCCTCATCTTCGGGTATTTCGCGAGCGCCGCCCTGTTCGAGGCGGTCACGCAGCAGGATCCGCGCAGCCCCGCGGCCGTCATGCGCCAGCGCCGCTTCGTCAAGAGCGCGCTCGGCCGCCTCTTTGCCGGCCCCGCGCCGGAGCCCGCCCCACGGACGTTGCGACGTCGCTCCAGCTGAGCACCGTGCTGGCCCGCTGCGACGCCGTCTGATAGCAGCCCGCGCCATGCGGTCGCATCCCCTGTGGAGCTTCGTCCTCCTGCTCGCCCTCGCGGGCCCCGCACTGGCCGACGACGCCGCGCTCCGCCGGCTCGAGGACGAGAACGCGCGCCTGCGCGCGCGCGTCGCCGAGCTCGAGAACGAGGTGGCCACCCTGAAGCGCGAGGCCCCGTCGGCGCCGCTCGCGGCGGCGCTCGAGCGGCGCGCCGAGGAGACGGTCACCACGAAGGGGGACGGCGCTGGCGTCCAGACCGCGTTCAGCCTCCTCGAGCGCGAGGCCGGTGCCCGCTCGCGGCACTGGATCGCGTTCCGCACCGTCGCCGGCGACCCCGGCAAGGTCGAGGCCGTCATCGAAACGGACGGCTCCGGCTCGGCGTACCGCGACGCGAAGACCATGATGCTGTCGATCGACGGCACCCCGTACGACTGTGCGGTGACGTCCTACAAGACCGAAGTGGTCACCGCCGTCCGCCAGGGCAGCCGCGTCAAGGAGATCCTGCGCATCGACATCCCGCGGGCGACGCTCGCGCGCATGGCCGACTCGCGCGAGGTGCAGGGCCAGCTCGGCCCGACGCGGTTCGCGCTGACGCCCGAGCAGCTCGCGTCGATCAAGGCGTTGCAGCGTCGTCTCGCCTGAGCTCACCAGGCGACCGCGACGTACTGCGTCTCGGTGAAGGCGAGCAGGCCTTCGCGCCCGCCCTCGCGTCCGACGCCGCTCTGCTTCATGCCGCCGAACGGCGCCGCGGGGTCGGAGACGAGGCCGCGGTTGAGGCCGACCATGCCCGCCTCGATGCGCTCGGCGACGCGCAGCCCACGCGCGAGATCGCCGGTGAAGACGTAGGCCGTGAGCCCGTGCTCGGTCGCGTTCGCGAGCCGCACGGCCGTCGCCTCGTCGTCGAAGGTCACGATCGGGGCGACGGGACCGAAGATCTCCTCACCCAGGATCGCGGCGTCCGGTGCGACGTCGGCGAGCACGGTCGGCGGATAGAAGAAGCCGCGCCCGCGCGGCCGCACCCCTCCGGTGACGACGCGGGCGCCGCCGGCGACGGCCGTCCGTACCAGCCCGTCGATCTTGTCGCGCGTCGCGGCGTTCACCATCGGGCCGAGCTCGACGCCGGGCGCCAGGCCGGGCCCCATGCGCAGCGCCCCCATCGCCGCGGCCAGGCGCGCCGTGAACGCCGGCGCGATCGAGGCTTCGACGAGGAAACGGTTGGCCGCCGTGCACGCCTCGCCGCCGTGGCGCATCTTGGCGATCATGGCGCCTGCGATCGCACCCTCGAGGTCGGCGTCGGCGAAGACGACGAACGGGGCGTTGCCGCCGAGCTCCATCGAGCATTTCACCACCCGCTCGGCCGCCTGGGCGAGCAGCGCGCGGCCCACCTCGGTCGAGCCCGTGAAGCTCAGCTTGCGCACGCGCGCATCGCGGAGCGCGGCGCCGACGGCCTCGCGATGCCGGCGGGTGGGCACGACGTTGACGAGGCCGGCCGGCACCCCCGCGGCGGCATAGAGTGCCGCGAGCGCGAGCGCCGTGAGCGGCGTCTCGCTGGCGGGCTTCAGCACCACCCCGCATCCCGCGGCCAGCGCGGGCGCGATCTTCCGCGTCGCCATGGCCGCGGGGAAGTTCCAGGGCGTGATGCACAGGGCGACGCCGATCGGCTGGTGCAGCACGAGAATGCGGTTCGCGCCGCCCGGTGCCGTCACCACGCGGCCCTCGAGGCGCACGGCCTCCTCGGCATACCAGCGGAAGAACTCCGCCGCGTACGTCACCTCGCTGCGCGCCTCGCCGAGCGCTTTGCCGTTCTCGCGGACGATGAGCTCGGCGAGCGCGTCGGCGTGCGCGAGCATCTCTGCGTGAATCCGACGCAGGACCTCGCCGCGCTCGCGCGGCGGGCGGGCCGCCCATGCATGGCGCGCGGCCTCGGCCGCCGCGACCGCGTCGAGCAGGTCGGCCGCCGTGCCGTCCGCGACGGCGGCGATCTGCTCCTCGGTGGCCGGGTCGATCACCGGGAAGGTCGCGCCGTCGGCGGCGGCGCGCCAGCGGCCGCCGATCCAGAGCTGCCGTGGCGCGACGATCTCGGCTCCGTGCTCCACGTCGTCGGTCGTACACCCCGGCCGCACGGCGGCCAAGGCGAGCCGTCAGCTTCCGCCGGGGGGCGCCGGGACGGTGGTGGTGGTCGGCGCCGGGTTCAGCTGCGCCTCGGGCACGCAGCGCATCTGGTTCGTCTGGTCGAGGCCGACGTCGCTGCCCGTCATCGCCTCGTCCTGCATGATCTCGATGCGATAGTTGTCGCAGTCCTGGTACGAGGCGAAGGTCTGGATGCGTCGCGCCTTGCCGATCGCCGGCGCCTGCGCCTGGCTGTCCATCGTGTCGGGGGGGACCTCGATGAGAACCCAGGCGGAGAGGAGGATCGCGGCGGCGCCGTGGCGGGTCATCCCGACATTAGAGGCGCCGGCTCCGGCGAGCGTCAAGCAACCCTATCCGCGTTATGAAAACTTCACGCAGGGACGGCGGGCTGGTCGAGGAACGGGGTGCGCAGCCCGTTGTCGCCCCAATCGAAGCTCACGAGCCAGCCGCCCGGATCGGCCGGCAGCGCCTGCGACGGGCGGAACGCCCGCATCGCGAGCGGCCGCTCCGCGCGGACCCGGAAGCCGACGTCGAGGAACACCTCGCGCATCGTCGGGCACGTGCTGGCCAGGACCACGCTGCGCGCGGTGCGATCCGTTCCGCCGACCGCGAGCACCGCCCGCACGATGCCCCCCGCGAGCGCCCCGGGATCCTCGCCGTCGGCGTGGGCGACGAGGATGCGCTCGGGCCGGTCCTGGAGCACGACGTACCCGCACGGCGTGCCGTCACGGCTGACGCGGAACAGACGGTAGCGCACGTGGGGCAGATCGAGCGCATAGCGCCAGGTGAGCTCGTCGAGCGGCGGCGCATAGCGTAGGGCGAACGGCGAGCGGCGCGGCAGGAGCGCCTCGTCCCAGCGGGCCTCCTCGCGAACCGTCACGCCGCGCGCCGCAGCGGGGAGTCGCACGCCGTAGCGACCGATCGGCTTGCGCTGGACGCGCGCCCGCAGCTGCCGCGCGACGCGCCGCCAGAGCGGATCGCCGGGGCGCTGGAGCGGCTCGGGGTTCAGCATCATCACGCGTGCCCCCGGGAAGTAGACCCACTTCTGCTCGCGGTAGATGCGATGCGCGTCGGTGCTGCCCCCGAAGACGAGACCGACGGGGGCCGAGCGCGTCCAGTGGAGATAGAGCAGCCCGCCCGCGCCGGGGCGCAGCGCGTGGAAGTTGGCCCCGAACGCCATCGTCAGCTCCGCGCCGTTCCACTCGAAGCGCATGCGGGCGATGCCGAGGATGCCGGCGATCGAGCCGTCGTCCGCCATCAGCAGGTGCAGGCGGCACGACGGGTGGCTCAGGTAGAAGTGCTCGACGAACGGGCGGTGGCGAAGCGCCTCGCCCGGCGCCACCGGGGCGAGCGTCGCGTCGAGCAGCGGGAACAGCTGCGGCTCGAACTCGACCCGTTTCAGAGGCTGCCCTCCGGCCCGCGCTCGACCAGCTCGAGGAGCAGGCGATCGCGACCGGCGAGCCAGGCGATACGACGCCCGTCAAACGCCACGGCCGGCGTCGGCTTCAGGACCAGGAGCATCTGCTGGGCACGCAGATGGGCGACGGCGGCGTCGATGTCCGGCGTGCTGTGGCAGACGTGGTGCAGACCGCCGCCCTTGGCGAGCGCGTTGGCGAGCTTGCTCTGCGGGCCGTCGGGCGCGACCAGCTCGAGGTAGAACGGCTCACCCGGACGGTGCAGGAACTGCACGTGGGCGGTCTGCGTCGGATCGTGGATGACGCCCGTGCGCTCGACGTAGCCGAAGCGCGCGAGATACCCGGGAGCGGCAGCCGCCACGTCCGCCACCAGCATGCCGACGTGGTGGAGCCGCAGGTCGACCGCGTCGGTCAGGCGGCGGCTTCCTTCTCGAGGTGCGCCTTGATGCGCGCGAACGACGTGAGGTCGGGCAGCTCGTCGAGCGACAGCTGCACGCCGAACTCCTCCTCGATCACGAGCATCAGGTTGATCGTCGCGAGCGAGTCCCACCCCGGGGCCTCGCCCAGCACCGCCGTGGCGATCTGGGCCGGGTCGAGCGCGGGCAGCACGGTGGCGAAGCAGCGGACCAGGCGGTCGTGGACATCGGGCATCGCCCGCCCACTATCCCGAGAGGGTGCGCGATGTGCAACCCGCGCCGGGACCGCCTATTTGCCGAACCGGCTGAGCGTGTTGACGTCGAAGAGCTGGCCGGTGTTGTGCTTCACCCGCCGGTCGAACGGCAGCGTCATGTCCTGGCGCAGGCCGGCGAGCGTCGCGCGGTTGTGCTTCAGCGCTTCCGCGCACTGCCAGGCGTGCTGCGAGCTCCAGAACCAGTCGTACTCGCCGTCGGGGTTCTGGGTCGGGTGATTCAGGTAGCCGTCGACCTGGTACGTGTTGAGGGCCTCGCCCTTCCACGAGAACTTGCGGTTGAAGGCGCCGATCCACGACTCCGTGTCGATCCACAGCTCGACCTTGCCGTAGAGGTAGTAGCGGTCGTTCGGCACGCCCTCGATGACGAGGAACTTGCGCTTGGCCAGCGCCGCGCTCACGGGCGCCCAGGCGATGCCCGTCCACCCTTCCTTCTGGAACCCGGCCGACGGCAGGCCCTTGTCCCACACCTGGCGGTAGCCGCCGGACGGCACCCACTGGAGCGCCCCGCCCTCACCCTTGATCGACAGCGGATCGACGAAGCGCAGCCCCTCCTTCACGCCGACCGTCTTCCACTTGAAGTCCTCGGGCTTGGCGTCGAAGAAGTTGCCGTCGTCCTGGCTCAGGTCGGAGCCGAGGAAGCCGTCGGAGCGGTTCGACGGGCTCACGGCGCGCACGCGGCGCAGCGCCGGGACGTACGTCCACACCGAGTCGCGCTTGGCCGGATCGCGGTAGCGGTAGCTGAGCGCCACCGTTCCCTGGAGGTCGGCGGGGGTCTTCGCGGCGGCGAGCGACTGCCACGAGAACTCCTGTGGGTTCGGCACGCGATACCGCGGATTCTGGTTCTCGTAGTACTGGAAGTAGACGTCCTGGAGCGAGATGCGGTCGACGCCGGTCGGTGCCACCCAGACGATCTGCGCGTTGAAGTTGTAGCTGCCCGTGTTCCAGTAGACGTGGAAGTTGTTCCACAGCGCCTTCAGCGCCGCCTGCGGGTCGTCGGGCGAGACGTTGGGGAACGGGATGCCGTAGACGTACTCGGGCATCTTTCCGGTGGCGGCGTCGATGATCGCGCCCTGCTCGTCGACGCGGAACCGTCCCGCCGCGTTCTCCTTCGTCGCGGCGTCGAACGACTGATCCCAATGGATGATGCCCTCGGGCCAGGAGACGATCGGGTTCTGGTACTCGTTCTTCTCGAAGTGCGAGAGCACCTCGGGCGGCAGGAGATCCTTCGCCGTCTGCGCGTTGCTCTGATCGAGGGTGTCGCCGATCTTGAGTCCCGGCGCGACCTCGGTGCCCGCGGGCGCGTACTTGCTCGGATCGGGCGGCCACTCGCGTCCATCGACCGTGCCGGCGCCGGCAGGGACCGCACGCACCAGCACGAGGACCACGAGCAACGCGAGCAAACGAACGGGCATCGACCACCCTCCCTGGGAGCGTCGAGCTCCCGCGACGACGCGTGTGCTGCTGGGGGCGGTCGCTAACACGCGCTCGTCGCGGCGTGCAAGACATGTGCAGACACGTGCAGACACGTGCCGTGTCGACGCGGTGCGCGACGCGCCGGAGATCTCGTGCGCTGCGCGGTCCTCCCGCGGGCGGCGGCCAGCCGACCGGCGGCACCCGTGCGCGGACCGAGACCGGGCGTGCCGAAGCCGAACCGGTCATCCACAACTCGGCGACACCGTGCGCACGCGCGAACGTATCCGGCGCACCTGTCCGGCGCACCTGCGCCTTCACGTCGCGCGCGTCGTCGGCGTAGGCGTGGAGGCCCACCGCGTCGATCGGCCGTGCGGCCTGCCGGGGCTCCCCCGTAGGGCGCAGCCGCCGCGGCCCGTGCCACGAGCAGCGCCGCCGCCACCGTCGTCCGCCACCCGACGCGCATCGCGCGGCATTCCGGCGACCCCGGCGCCGCAGTGACACGCCGGGACCCGCCGGACGGCGGGACTAGAAAGGCACCCGTGGCACACGGTGTGCCACCCGGTGTGCCACCCGGTGTGCCACCGGCGACGTGCGGGGGCCGCGCCCGCGTTGTGTATCCCATGGCATCGCAGTTGCACCGAGCCGAGGCGGCGGGGCGGACGTGGGGTGGTCCACGAGGATCGGGATGCCCAGACAGGTCGTCATCGTCGAAGACACCGAAGGGATCCGCGCGCTGTACGTCGCGCTGCTACGCCGCTGGGGATGCCGCATCCACGAGGCGGGCGACGGCCAGAGCGGCCTGGGTCTGATCCGCGAGCAGCGGCCCGACCTCGTGCTGCTCGACATCATGCTGCCCGCCCTGAGCGGACACGACGTGCTCGCGGTGCTGCGCACCAACGACGATCCGCAGCTGCGCGCCACGCCGGTCATCATGACGACGGCGCTCGCGTCACGCGACATGGTGGCCGCGATCGGCGCACTCGGCGTGAGCGGGTACCTCGTGAAGCCGATCACGCGCGACCGCTTCGATCGCGAGATCAGCCGCGTGCTCGGCGCGCCGGGCACCGGGGCGGCGGCGCCCGAGATCGTGGTCGAGACGTTCGACGGCGTCCCCGTCGTCGTGCTGCCGTGGCCGCCGTCCACGACGTTCGCCGTGCTCGGCGACGCGATGAAGCGTACCGTCGAGACGCTGGCGCAGGCGGGACACCGCCGCATGATCGTCGACCTGACGGCCCTGCACACGCTGGCACCGGGCGCGATGCGCCTCGTGGCCGAAGCGCTCACCGCCGCACGCGCCCGACGCCTGCGGGTCGCGGCCGTCGCCGACGAGCAGACCGCGGCCTCGTTGCAGGCGATCGCGGAGACCCGCGCCGCCTATCGCGCCACGCGCGACGCCGCGTGGACGGTCGTCACGGGCGCCGCGGAGGAGGTCCTCACCTCCCCCGCCGTGCAAGTCGGCTGACGTCGTCTCAGCGCCGGGGCAGCTCGACCTCGGCGGTGCCGGCCGCCGTCACCTCGTCGCGGTGGTTCACGCACTCGACGGTGCACTTCACGAGCGTCTTGCCGTCGCGCTCGAACTTCTCCGTGACGCGGCCGCGGATCCACGTGACGTCGCCGATGTAGTTGAACTTGAGATAGCGGCACTCGAGCTTCGCGAGGTGCCCCGCGTCACCCATCCAGTCGGTGATGACCTGGATCAGCCAGGCGCAGCGCTCCGGCCCGAGGTCGTAGGCGCCCGGCAGGCCGAGGAGACGCGTCGTGAAGGCGTTGTCCCAGTGCACGCGCTGCGGCGGCTCCGGCACGCCCTGCTCGTTGGTGATGAAGAGCTTCGGGTGCTTGGCGTAGAGCTTCGCGGCGACCTGGTTGCCGACCAAGTAGATGCCGAGCTGCGACTCGAAGGCGATCTCGGCGGTCGGCGTGAGCGGGCCCTTGATACGCTGGGGCAGCTCGTCGCCGGCGGCGACGTCGTCCCAGAAGCGCTCGGTCGCGCGCGTCTCGGCGGCGTACTCGGCCATGAAGCGCTCGACGTCGGCGGGGGTCCACTGCGCGAGCCCGATCTCGCCGTACTTCTTCGTCTCGGCGGTCTTGTGGCGCTCGATGCGGATCCAGGTGTCGTTGCGGAGCCCGAGGTCCTGGCCGTTCTGGTCGGTGTAGACCGCCTCGTAGGTCTGGTAGATGGAGCGGCCGCCGCCGAACTTGCTCTGCCGCTCCTCGACCGACTTGAGGTACGAGCTCGCGGTGACGGCGTCGCCGACCTTCAGCGGGCGCTTCCACTCGTAGAGCGAGCCGGTCCAGATCGAGTGCACGCCGGGCAGACCCTCGGGGAGTCCGCTCGAGCCGACCGAGCGCAGCGTGTCGAAGGTCTGGATCATGATGTAGGGCGCGAGAAGGCCGCCCCACTTCGTCTGCCTGGCGTAGGCCTCGTCGTGGTAGAGCGGCGACAGATCGCCGATGCCGAGCGCCATGTGATACGCGGCGTCGCGCGTCACCTCGGTGCGCCACGGCCGGCGGTTGGTGAAGCCCTTGCCGATGCGCTCGCGGATGCGGGCGATGCCTTCGTCGGTGATGCGGGCGCCGTGCCCGGCCACGTCAGCCATTGGGAGTCCTTCGTCGGTTGGGATCGGCGGCGCCGCGCGGGCGCGGACCGATCAGTCGCAGGATGGCCTTCTCGAGGAAGCGGCGCTGCGCGGCGAGCAGCTCGGGATCGGACGGATCGGCGGGCCACGGCCCGAAGCGGCGCAGCGCCTCGCCGTTCACGAAGTAGGCGAACACGAGCCCGAACAGGCCGAGCGCGAGGTGCGCGACCTCGTCCCCCTCCCAGCCCGCGGCCTCGGCGGCGCTCTCGACCACGTTCACGCCCTCGCTGTAGAGCGGCGCGAGCCAGCGGTTCAGCAGCTGCTGCACGCTGCCCTTCTCCTCCAGCAGCGCGCGGTACAGCAGCCGTCCGAGGTGCCGGTGCTGGGCCAGGTGCGCGACCAGCACGTCGAGCGTCCCGGCCACGGAGTCGCGCCGGATCTCGCCCTTCCACGACGCCGCCGTCACCTCGACGATCGGCCGCAGCCCGCGCTCGAGGACGGCCTCGTACAGCGCCTGCTTGCCGGGGAAGTGGTTGTAGAGGCTCGACGGCGTCAGCCCGAGCTCGCGCGCCAGGTCGCGCACCGCCACGCCGTCGACCCCGTGCTGCGAGAAGAGCCGCTCGGCCGCATCGAGGATGGCCTCGCGCGTCGGCTGTGGGGTCGGCGTGGCCATGCGGGTTCGTTCGGCGCGGACGGACAACGTCCGGGTGGCTTACTGAAATGAACGAACGTTCGTCAAGGCGCGGGCCGCCCCGGACGTCGGGCCGGCTCCCTTCCCCGAGGGGGCGCCGTGTGCCGCGCGGCGGCAGGAGGACACCGCCATGGCCATCCGCCTCGCCCGGTCCTGCGGCGCGCCGGCGCACCGGTGCGGGACGCCACGATCGCGACCGCGCCCCGGACCCGGGTCGCTCCCGACACGAACCAGTGTCAGGTCGCGAAGCCGGGGACGCCTCCGGTGAGAGGCGGGCGCGTGCAGCCTCGCCGCGCATCTCGGTGTCGACCGAACGACGGCGCGCTAGCTCCTGGCGCGCGGGGCCCACGACGGAGGCCGCTTCTCTACGAACGCCCGGAACCCCTCCTGGACCTCGGGACCGCGCAGCGATTCCGCGAACATCTCGAGGTCGATGCGCGGCAGGCTGCGGTTGAGGTCGCGCTTGAGCGCGGTGCGGGCGCCGGGAGCGGTCTGGCGGATCCATCCGATCGTCTCGTCCACCGCCGCCTCGAGGCGATCGTGCGGCACGACGCGGGAGACGAGGCCCATCGCCAACGCCTCGGCGGCGGTGAACGGCTGCGCGGTGAAAAGGAGCCACTTCGCCCGCCCCATGCCGACGCGGGCGGCGAGGCGCGCGCCGAGGTAGCAGTCGGCGACGCCGCGCAGCAGCTCGGGCACGCGGAACGTGGCGCGATCCGACGCGACCGCGACGTCGCTCATGAGCGTCATCACGAGCCCGCCGCCCTGACACATGCCGTTGATCGCCACCATGACGACCTTCGGACAGCGCTCGAGCTGCACGAACGGGGTCAGATCGAGGCCGTCGGTCTCGCGGTCGAGCGGCTGCCCGCCCTCGTGCCGGCCCCCCATCTCGCCGCCCACGCAGAAGTGGTCGCCGCTCCCGGTGAGCACCAGCAGGTCGACCTCCGGGTCGCGTTCCGCGAGCACGGCGGCTTTCTTGATGCCGTGGTACATCTCGATGGTGCAGGCGTTCCGGCGCTCGGGCCGGTCGAGGACGACACGCAGGACGCCGCCGGCGCGGGCGCCGCGAAGGTGGGTCGAGCCGAGATCGATGGGCGTCATGGGCCGACGGCTCTACCAGCCCCGCGCCTGCGCTGGCCAGGGGTGGCGACCGCGGGGCACCCGCCGGCTCGGCCCACGGGCGGTCAGGCGGCCCGGTCGTCGGCCGCCGGCCCCGCCTCGCGAGACGTCGCCAGCGGCAGGACGGCCGTGAACGCCGAGCCCACGCCCGGCGTGCTCTCGACCTCGAGCACGCCGCCGATCGCCTCGATCGTCCGGCGCGCGACGTAGAGGCCGACGCCGAGCCCGAGCTGCTCTTCCCGACTCTCGCCGTGGCGGAACAGCTCGAAGACGCGCTCGCGATCCTCCGGCGCGATGCCGACACCGGTGTCGCGCACGACGAAGCGCACGGTCCGCCCGCGGCGCTCGACCTCCAGCGCCACGAGACCGTGACGCGTGAACTGCACGGCGTTTACGAGGAGGTAGGACAGCGCGCCGGTCAGCTCGCCTGCATGGCAACGCACCGCCAGCGCCGGCACGCGCGACGGCCACCGGAGGCGTACACCCGGCGCGGGGCGCAGCCCCGCGGTCGCCCGTTGGAGCTCGCGCACGAGCAGCGGCACGGGCACCACACGCAGCGGCCCGCCCGACACGTCGCGTGCCGCCAGCAGGTCGGACACCAGCGACGCCAGGCGCTCGCCGGCGCGCCGCACGCCGCCGATCAGCTCGCGCGCCTCCGCCAGGTCGTCGGTCTCGGTCGCCATCTCGGACAAGCCGAGGATGACGTTCAGCGGGGTTCGCAACTCGTGCGACAGCGACGCGAGCATGGCTTCGGCCGCCTGGCGGCTCGCCGTCAGGTCGCGCAGCACGTGGGCCCGCGCCAGCGCCAGCGAGCCCAGGTTGCCGAGCCCGCGGGCCAGGCGGCGCACCGGCCATGCCGGCGGGATCGTCAGCTCGGCGAAGGCGACGAGCTGAACGGCCACCACGCGCCCGCCGTCGCGGAGCGCGAACGCCAGCGCCGACGCCGCCGCGAGCTTCGCGAGCAGACCCGCGTGGGATGCGGCGGTGCACGCGATCACGGCGCCGCGCTGGAGCGCGGGCAGCAGGGGGTCGATCACCGCGCGATCCAGCTCGGCGCCCACCGCCGGTGCGCCCTCCGGCTGCCGCGTCGTGGCGGTGACCCGCCAGCCGCCCGCCGGCGCCGCGGGAATGAGCAGCACGGCGGCGTCGGCGGCGAGCAGGGTCGTGCTGAGCGTGCAGAGGCGGTCGACCACGAGCGCCGGCTGCGACAGCTCCAACATCTCACGACCCGCGCACGACAGCCCCGCGGTGACGGCGCCCTCGCGCCGCGCCGTCAGGAGCGCCTGGTTGGCGGTGCTCCGCGCCAGCTCGGCCTCCCGGCGCGCGACGAACTCGCGGCGGCGGAGTCGCTCGCGCGGCAACGCCGCCGCCAGTGCGATGAGCGCCGTCGCGACCAGTCCCACGAGGTTGCGCACCACGACGTCCGCGCTGCCGGGCACCCAGGCGACGAAGCCGACGTACGCCAGCGGGATCGCGATCACCGAGGCGATCGTCCAGCGCGCGGGCGACGGGTAGAAGAGGGCCGATCCGAGCATCACCAGGCCGAGCCCGCCGAAGTACGGGCTCGCGTGGCCACCGCTCCACGGCATCATCGCGAGGACCATTGCCGTCCCGAGCATGGTGCCGAGAAAAGCCAGCGCCCAGACGTGCGCCCGGCCCCACGCGGTCCACAGCGCCGCGGCCACGATCACCCCGAGCCCGAGCCCGTGGGCGATGCGGAGATGGAGGAGATGGGCGTACACGTCGGCGTCGAACTGCCGGTCGTGGACGGCGGTGAACACGAGGGAGAGCAGCAGGCTGAGGCCGCCAGCGATCAGCAGTGCACGCCGCCCGAGCACGGCGCCGTGCTCGCGGTAGGCCCGAACGTGCTCGTTCGCAGTCGGAGACACGCAGACGGCCGCGTGCAGGCAGCCCGCCATCCCCGCGGCGGCGCCGCCGCGCATCCCGCACGGCGCCCGCCAGCTCGCCTCCGAACGACGTGGCCCGGAGGACGCCGGCAGCGACCGCACCGCGGCGTCTCGCATCCCGCCGGCTGCCTGCCTGCTGCGTTTCCGGGGCGCCACTCACTTGGATCGGGTAGGCCCGATGGCGCACCACAGGGCACGCGCTGCGCCACCGCCGGCACAGTGTGCGGGCGCACGGTGCCGCGCCTGGCACCGCGCGGGCTCAGACGACGCCGGCGCCGCGCAGCTCGGCGATCTCCGCGTCGGTGAGCCCGAACTCGTGCAGCACCTCGTCGGTGTGCTCGCCGAGGCCGGGCGCGGGGCGCGTGAACGCCGTCGGCGTGCCCGACATGTGCAGCAGCGGCCCGAGCAGCCCGATGCGGCCGCGCTTCTCGTCGCTGTACTCGACCACGAGGCCGTTCTCCGCGATCTGCGGGTGCGCGAGGATCTCCTCGAGCCGCTGCACGCGGCATGCGGGGATGTCGTGGTGCTCGAGCAGCGCGATCCAGTGGTCGACCGGCTGCGCGCGGAAGATGTCGCTCAGCACGCCGACGATCTCCGCCCGCCGCTCGACGCGCGCCGGGTTGGTCGCGTAGCGTGGATCGGTGAGGAGGTCGTTGCGCTCGAGCGCCACGCACAGGCGCTTGTAGAAGGCGTTGGTGAGGCAGGCGACGATGAACCAGCCGTCGCTCGCCGGGAACGCCTGGTACGGCACCAGGTCGGGATGCCCGCTGCCGAACTTCGGGAAGCGCGTGCCCTCGGTGAGCACGTTGCAGGCGTTGTCGGCGAAGAGCGACACGACGGCGTCGAGCATGGCGACCTCGACGTGCTGGCCCTCGCCGGTGCGCCCGCGCGCGACCAGCGCCGACGTCACCGCGAGCGCGGCATAGACGCCCGTCGTGATGTCCGCCACCGGCGGCGCCGACTTGATGGGCGGCCCGCCCTCCTCGCCCGTGTGCCCCATGACGCCACCGGTCGCCTGCACGATGAGGTCCATGCCCGGCTTCTGCGCGAGCGGCCCGCGCGGCCCGAACGCGGTGATCGAGCAGTAGACGAGCTTCGGGTTGATCGCGCGCAGGTGCTCCCAGCCGAGGTCGTGCCGGTCCATCACGCCGGGGCGGAAGTTCTCGACCAGCACGTCGGCGTCGCGCGCGAGCCGCTGCAGCAGCGCCACCCCGGCGGGCTTCGAGATGTCGACGGTGCAGGCACGCTTGTTGCGGTTGAGGCCCTGGAAGTTCGGGCCGCCGATCTCGGGCGGCAGGCGGCCGGAGCGGTCGGCGTAGCGGATCGAATCGCCGCGGCCGGGCTTCTCCACCTTGATGACGTCGGCACCCATGTCGCCGAGGAGCGTCGTGCACCACGGGCCGGCGGCCTGATGGCTCATGTCGATGACGCGAATGCCCGCGAGGGCGCCGGACGGAAGCGGGAGTGCAGCCATGGGTCGCGCGTTTAGCGAGGGCTCGCCGCCGCGGTCAAACCGGGCCTCGTGGCCCCGGCGCGATTGCGCCCCGCGCGACCGCGTGCGAGACGGTGCCCCGGCAACGCGGATGATCTCGGTCCTGATCCCGACCTACAACTGCGGGCCGTGGCTCGGCGCGTCGCTCGACAGCATCCTGCCGCAGCTGGAGCCGGGCGACGAGCTCGTGGTGGTCGACGACGGCTCGACGGACGACACGCCCGCGGTGCTCGCGGCGTACGGCGAGCGCCTGCGCGTGGTGCCGGGACGCCACGCCGGCCTGCCGGCCGCCCGCAACCTCTGCCTCGCGGAAGCGCGCGGCGACTGGATCGCCTTCCACGACGCCGACGACGTCGCCGCGCCCGACCGCCTCGCCGTCGCGCGGGCGTGGCTCGCCGCGCACGCCGAGTTCGACGCCGTGTTCCAGAACGGCGCCCGCATGGAGGATGGCAGCCCGGTCGTCCCGGATCGCATCGCCGCGCGCTGCGACGGCCGCCGCGTCGGCGTCGCCGATCTCTTCGCCGGCTTCCCGATCTACTGGCAGGGCGCGCTCGTCCCGCGCCGCGCCTTCGACGCCGCCGGCCCGTTCGACGCACGCTTCCCGGTGCAGCCCGACATCGCCTACGGCTATCGCCTGCTGCCGCGCTGCCGCGCGGCCTTCGTCGACCGCACCGGCTTCCACTGGCGCCGCCACCCGACCAACACCAGCGCCGATCTCCTCGGCACGCGCGAGGACATCGCGCGCATCCTGGAAGACCTGCCGCCCGACGTCGTCGCGGCGATCGGCGCGCGGCGCGTGCGGGCGATGATCGCGCGCCAGTGGTCGCGCGTCGCCCGGCGCCGCCTGGAGCGCGGCGAGCGCGACGCCGCCCGCGCCGGCTACGGACGCGCCGTCGCGCTCCAGCCGCTGCATCCGGGCCATCGCCTCGGGCTGTGGAGGGCGTCGTGAGCGCGGGCCCCGTCTTCGTCCTCGGGCACGCGCGCAGCGGCACGACGCTGCTCCAGCGCGTGCTCAACTCGTACGACGACGTCCTCGTCTGGGGCGAGCACGCGGGCATCGTGCGGCCGCTCGCCGACGCCTACTTCGGCGGCCTCGCGACGCCGAACCTCTTCGAGCACGCGCGCCCGCTCGCCGAGGTGCTGCGCGACTCGGCCGCCGCCTCGTCGTGGCAGGCGTGGATGACGTGGCTCGGCCCCGCCGAGTGGCCGGTCGCGTTCCGCCGCATGCTGGAGACGCTCTTCGTGCCCGAGGGCCTGCCGGGCAAGCGCGTGTGGGGCTTCAAGGAGATCCGCTACGGCGCCGAGCCCGGCGACCGCACGCTGGCGTTCCTGCACGCGCTCTGGCCCGACGCGCGCTTCGCGTTCGTCGTGCGCAACCCGCTCAACACCTTCGCCTCGCACCGGCGCATGCCGGGTGGCGCCGGCACGCTGCCCGCGCTGGTGCGGCAGACGACGCGCTGGTCGCGGCGCTACGCCCACTATCGCGAGTTCGAGGCGACGTCGGGCGCGCGCTGCTTCTGGGTCGTCTACGAGGAGCTCGTCGCCGAGCGCGGCGCCGTGCACGATCTCGTCCGCGACCTCGGGCACGGGTTCGGCGACGCGCAGCGCGCGGTGATCGCGTCCGGCGAGGGCCGCGGCAGCTCGTTCTCCGCGGGCGACGTGCACGAGCGCTGGACGCGCCTGCCGCTCCTCTGGCGCGCCGTGCTCGACGCCGGCCTCGGTACGCAGATGGCCACCTTCGGCTATGCGCGCCCGCCGCTCGCGCCCCCCGTGCGCTGGCTCGGGCAGGCGACGCGCCGCGCGCTCGCCTGAGCCGTCGCGCGCCGGCGGCGATCTCCGTTGACCCGGCGCGTGGTGCGTGGTTTGGCCGACGCGTGCGCGGCCGCGCCGCTCCCGACGTCTCGCGTCCGATCCGCCGGG